>NZ_CP022584.1:1651785-1982142 GCF_002240225.1 Paenibacillus physcomitrellae
GAAAGCGGCTGGCTGCTGGTCGTAATATCCGTCAGGCTCTGCTCAAAATTCGGATCGGCAATGTAGCTGCCGTCTACAGGCTGTCTGGCTTCAGTCGGAATTGGCTCTTTGGCCAGCACGGGTTCTACCGGCGTTTTGTAAGGTTTGCCGTCTAATTCGTAGGCTCTTACATAATCAACCTGCATTTCGGCCGGAAGCTTGGAGTCCGGCGGGAGCACATTGCCGTCGAAATTACCGCCTACAGCCAGGTTTAGGATGATATAAAAAGGCTGATCAAAAGGAGCCGGGAATGCGTATTTGTCCGGCTGTCCGATTCCTTCACTGCTCCATTCGTTAGCTTTATGAAACAGATTTCCGTCTACATACCATCTGATTTCTCCCGGCTCCCATTCAACCGCATAAGTATGAAAACCGCTGCTAATCGATTGGCCTGCCGGGAAGTGGTAATCGCCGCCGTTCGATTTATTATTCGGCCAAGGCTTGCCAAAATGAATCGTGCCGGACGTCTCTCCCGGCAGGCGGCCCCTGGCTTCCATGATGTCGAGTTCGCCTGACGACGCCCATCCGCCATATACGCTGTCCTTGGGCATCATCCAGAATGCCGGCCAAAATCCCTCTCCTTCAGGCATTTTGATGCTGGCTTCGAAACGGCCGTATTGCTTGCTGAATGTAGGCGATGTCCAAAGCCGGCCTGAAGTGTAAGGTTTACCATTCATCGACTCCTTCTTGGCTGTAATCGTCAGCTTGCCATCCTCGACCTTCAGATTATCTTTGGAGTAATACTGCTGTTCATTGTTGCCCCAGCCATCCAGGCCGTATTCAGCTCCTGTCCCGTTCTGGTAGCCCCATTTGTCCAGATCAACCCCGTTGCTGTCCAGTTTGGTGCCGCTTCCATCAAATTCATCACTCCAAACGAGCTGCCATTCGCCCATTGGCTGTATCACATCAGCATCTGCATATCCAGCCGCCTTGATTTTGACCGTTTGATTGCCCGTCGCCGTGAACACGGAAGCTTTCAACGTCAGGGAACCAGCGCCTATAACATAATCCTCCGTGAGCGTCAGCCGGCGGCCGTTCAGCAGCACCTCTGTGATCGCGCTGCGCCAAGCCTGATTATCCGCAAAAGTAAGCACAACATCCCGGCCAAGCACGTTGTTGTCCTGGTCTGGCGTCAATACCGGTGTGATCAAGCTGTTGCCGCCACCCCCGTTGTTTCCTCCATTGTCTCCACTTCCGCTTCCGCCTCCGTTAGTGGAACCGCTGCCCGAAGGAACTGCAGGCGGCTGGCTCGGTTTCGGCTCCCCTTTTTCAGCGGTCTTCCCGCTTTGTACTTCCAAAACGGCCCCTTGCTTAACGGCTTCTCCATTCAGCGTTATTCCCGCAGTCTGGGCATGAAGCTCGCCTACCGTTCCTTTCACGCTCAGCTCTGTACCGCCTGCAGATGGCTCCACTTGCAGATTGGCAACTTCAGCCTGCTCGCCAACCTCAATGACGGCTCCCGTTTCTACGCTCATCGCACCTACCTTGGAATTGCCTTCCAGAACAACCCGAACCGGACTTCCGTTTTTATTTACAACTACTGTTCCTACCGAAGAATTGTGAAGATGTACCGAGTGGCTGCCGCCGCCGTTCACATATAAGACCCCGTCTGTACGAAGTCCATCCAGCGTTACGTCTCCTTCACCAACGCCCGCCGTTATCAATACGTTACCTTTGATTTCGGCATCCTTAATAGTCGCAGCACCGCTGGCAATCAGTAATCCTCCATCCGATTTCAAGCCTTCCACGTTACCCGGTTTATGAACAATCTCGCCGGCAAGCCGGTCAAGCAGCACCACGGCTTCCGCTCGGGTCAAGGGCTGCTTGGGCCGAAGTGTTCCATCTGCAAAGCCTTTTACGGCTCCCGCCTGAATAAGATCAGCCAAAGGCTGAACAGCAAAACCGGCAATCTCCGAACGATCCGCAAATCCGCCTGTCACGGCTGATGAATCTGCTTTCGACAGCGGGAACAGCGAGGCAACAATCTTGGCAGCCTCCTGCCGGGTTACGGCCGTCTCCGGTTTAAACAGTTGATCCGGATAACCTTCCATATATCCAGCTTGCAGCGCAATACCAACCTGCTCGGCATACCATTTGTTCGGAGCCACATCCGAGAACGTTGTCCCGGACTTGACGCTATAGCCAAACAAGGCATTGACCAGCTTGGCAAACTCTGCGCGGCTAACCGTATCATTCGGCCGGAACTTGCCGCCGCTGCCTTCTACAAGACCCAGCGCTGCCCATTTTCCGATTGACCCACTGGCCCAGGTCCCCTGAACATCTTTAAAAGTTGAACCTGCGCTTACCCCGTCAGTTAAAACGCTGACTGCGCCAGGCAGAGTTGGGGGAATAGCTGTGCCTGAACCCGTTGAGGCAAAAGCAGAGGCGGAGCCTGATACCGGAGCGGCCCAACCAGCAGCCGGCAGCTGACCGGCCAGCAGCACAGTCCCGAACAATACAGCGGCAATTTGCCGCCGAAGTCGATTGTTTTTTCCCATAGATAACGTCATTCCTTACATGTCTCCCTTCCTGAATCTGGATTATTGAAGGTACTCTCTTGGCGTTTCTCAAGAAATAGTTAAGACAATTGCAGGACCTGCTCATAAAAAGGAACGCTACAGACTTGTGCAGCGTTCCTTTTCCGTTACATTTGGGACTGACCCGTTGAATGACCGGCAGCTTTTGTTTTATTTGTTGTTAGCGGATTGATACCATTCGTTGACTTCTTTAGTGATTTGATCACCGCCGGATTTCTTCCAATCAGAAACCATCTTGTCGAATTGATCGATTGGGGTTTGGCCGTAAATGATCTTGGAGTACGTTTCGTTAACCAGCTTATTGAGCAGCTCGTTTTTCGATTTCATCGTTTCGGTCAGCGGACCCTGGAAGTAATTCTTCATACGGATGTCCTTCTGATCCATAACGATCTTCATGCCTTCAATATTTTCCGGCTTACGGATGGCCGCCGTTTGCACTTCATATGGTGTTTCCGGCGTGCCGCCGTTCGCCAGCTTAAGCATCGTATCCGCGTAAAGCGCAGGAATACGTGCACCTTCAAAGGTCAGTGAATAGTAAATCGGTTCTACAAGCTTCGTACGGTCGGCATAACCCGGGAACAGGTCCGGATATTTCTGCGGGTCCTTGGTGATCGAACCGTCCGGCAATTTCGCCCAGTCGTAACCTTCGGCAAAGCCGTTTTCAAAGATGCCGCCCTTCTCCGGATTCGCCCAGTTTTCAAAGAAGAAGTTATAATAACGCAGCAGAGCTTCCGGATGTTTGGCGTTTTTGTTGATCAACATCCAGCCGTTAACCGATGGATTGCCGCTTTGCGCGCCAATTTTACCGTCTGGTCCGACCGGAATCGGATAAGCTTTGTATTTCGAGCCCGGCACGTTGTTCAGCAGGTCGCTGAACGGCCAGTCAGGCATCCAGTTTGGACCTACAATCGCACCGGCTTTGCCTTTGGTAAACAGCTCGGAACCGGTTGTTTCATCCAGGACACCGGAATCTTTGGACAGGTACCCTTTATCCATCCAGGTTTTCAAGGTTGTCAGCGCTTGTTTAGCAGCCGGATCTACCGAACCGTAGGTCAGCGAGCCGTCAGCAGCCTTATTCCATTGGCCAGGCAGTGTGCCGTAATCACCGAATACCCAGCTGATGTCGGTCATCCAGTTCAGATACGTATTCTTGAATCCGGCGGCAAGGCCGATTGTGTCCTTTTTGCCGTTGCCATCAGGATCTTGGTTGACAAAAGCGTCCATGATATTCTCAAAGTCGGCCAGCGTCTTAGGCGCTTGCAAGCCCAACTTATCCATCCAGTCTTGACGGAGCCAAAGCACCAAGTCACCGTTGTACGCATAATCCAGTACAGGCAAAGCCATCCGTTTGCCGTCGCGCGTTACAGCCAGCCAAGTGTCAGGGTTCAAGGCAACGCCTTGTTTGTACGCGTCGTCGGCGTATTTATCAAACAGTTCACCTACATCCATGAACTGTCCCGAATCGATCAGCATGTTCACCGTTTCGATGTCACCGCGGTAAGTGATAACGTCCGGCATTTTCTCACCGGAAGAAAGCATCAGGCGCAGCTTGGTTTTGTAAGCGTCGTTTGTATCCGTTACGACCCAGTCGTATTTCACGTCAATGCCCAGATTGTCTTTCATGTATTTCTGCAGCACGTTGTTCTCCATCGTTTCGCCGGTTTTGAAAAAGTAGTTCGTGCCCACACCTTTGACCGTAGTCAACGTGATCGGCTCCACATATTTCTTACCGTCCCAGCCGGTTTCGTCAACGCCTGAGGCGGACGTATTGCCGCTGCCTCCGCTATTATTTCCAGCGCTTTCGCTTTGCGTATTGTTTCCGCCGCTGGCGTTCGGGGAAGCATTGTTTCCTCCCGAGCAGGCCACCAAGCTGAATGACAACACTGCCGTCAGCGACAAGCCCAGCATTCTTTTCCAAGTGAATTGCATAATTTCTTATCCCCCTAGAATTTGATTGAGAGCGCTTACTTCTCTCTTCTACCTAACTATAAATCGCAGGATGCTATGGTTGAAATGCCCAAAATTTGATGCCGATGCTAATTTATTGACATCTTGGATTTCTACTCTTTCACCGCTCCCAGTACAATTCCCTTCACAAAATACTTCTGCAGGTACGGATAAACCAGCAGCACCGGCAATATACCGATGAAGATCTGCGCCGCTTTAACGGTCCGCTGCGAAATATTTTTGAGTTCGTTGACATCCGGATTCAGCTTGCTGAAATCCTGCTGAACAATGATCGTCTGCAAAAAGGTCGCCAAAGGATAGTTGCGGTAGTTGTTGATATACAGCAAACCGTCAAACCAGGCGTTCCAGTTGCCTACAATCGAGAACAGCGACATCGTCGCAACAGCCGGCATCGCCAGCGGTAAGTACACGCGGAACAAGATCGTGAAATGCCCGGCCCCGTCAATGAGAGCAGCCTCTTCCAATTCTTTGGGTGTCGCTTTGAAGAAGTTCATCAGCAGGATCATGTTGAACACCTGCACGGCGCCGGGAAGAACAAGGGCCCAGATCGTATTCATCAGGTGCAGGTTGCGCACGATGATATAACTGGGGATGATGCCGCCCGTAAACAGCATTGTAAAGACGAAGTACCAGGCATAAATATTACGGCTCTTCAAAACCGACGAGTCTTTGGACAGCACGTAACCGGCCAGCGTAATTACGCTCATCGTAATCGCGGTCCCCAGCACCGTCCGGATCAAAGAAATCACAAAAGCCCGGCTAAAATTGGGATTGTTCATCGTTTTTGTATATGAATCGAAGTTGAAGCCCACCGGCCAAAGACCAACCAGATGTGCGTTCGCCGGGGCGCTGGCACTGAAGCTCACAGCCAGAATATGAATGATCGGCAGGATGCACAGCAGGCCTGCAATGATCAGGAACAAATAATTGAATACCGAAAATACTCTGTATCCCGTTGTTTTATGGTACATGCTCCGCACTCCTTAAAAGATTTTGTAATCCGCCAGCTTGTATGCAATCCGGTAGCCGATCACAATGAGCACAAAGCCGACAACCGATTTGAAAATGCCCACCGCCGTGCCAAAGCTGTATTGACCGTTCAATATCCCGGTTCGGTACACGAAGGTATCGATAATGTCCCCTTTGTCATACACAAGAGGGTTATACAGGTTGAAAATCTGGTCAAAGCCGGCATTCAGAATGTTGCCGATTGCCAGCGTCCCTACCACGATCACGATCGGGGCAAGCGATGGAATCGTAACGTTAATCGTCTGCTTCCACCGGGTTGCGCCATCCACCTCGGCTGCTTCATACAGCGACGGATTAACACCTGCCAATGCGGCCAGATAAACGATGGTGCCGAAGCCGAACTGCTGCCAGACATCGCTGATTACGACAATAACCCGGAACCAGATGCCGTTGCCGAGGAACAGGATCGGTTCTATGCCAAACCAGTTCTGCAGCAACGAGTTGATGATGCCGTCACTGGACAGCATGTCGGTCAAAATCCCCCCAAGGAATACCCAGGAAATAAAATAAGGTAAATAAACAAGCGTCTGCACCGTCCGCTTAAACGAATTGCGGCGCACTTCGTTCAGCAGCAGCGCGAAACAAAACGGAACCACGATGTTGAAGATGATCTTTAATCCGGCAATCAGCGCGGTGTTAATAATCACCTGCTTGCTGTCCGGATATTCGAACATAAACTTGAACTGCTTAAACCCGACCCAAGCAGAACCCCAGATTCCGTCATAAGGCTTGTAATCTTTGAATGCGATTACAAGTCCGCCCAGCGGCAAATAACCGAACAAGAATTGCAGCACAACTGCCGGCAGCAGCATCAGATGCAGGGGCCAAGTCCTCCTCAGAAAACCTTTCATTCCGGATCTCCGAATGGCGGTGCCCGCTTCTACAGCTTTTATTGGTGTCTCCATGCCCAAAATCCTTTCCTGAAACTCTTTTTGCGGATTGACATCTGCGCCGTCATCCTGCAATAGTAAGTATATAGTTCACATATTTTTCCGTCTGCACCAAACATTTTGGAACGATACCCGATTTTTTGTTTCCTGTATCCGCATGCCGGAGGAGGCTGTCATTTCGTGAAATTCCATATGAATACGTTTACAAAAGTAATGGGACTTATCCTTTTGCTGCTCCTCCCTATCCTCGTCCTGTACTGGTTCTCCAACCAAACGAGCCTGCATGTCGTCACCAGCGAGGTCGAGAAATCGATGTACAAGGATTTGACCTACTTCGCCGCACAAACCGATAACAGCGCCTCCCAGCTTTCCAAAAGCGGACTGATGATCAGCGAGGATATGAATGTGCGGACGCTTGAATTTATTGAAATCGCTTCCCTTTATGAACTGACAAATGAAAAGCTTAGAATTGATGAGAAAATGAGGCTGATGATCGCTTCCTCCGCCTGGGATACAACGCTCAGTATCTACGCTCCGGGCACAAGTACTTATATCTCTTCCAATGCCTCCATTCCGTATAACAGCGATCAGATCCGCCGCAACTTCTCGCGGACCTGGCATTATACCGAAGATGTTCCGGATTATTTCCGCGGTCGTCCTCGGTTTATCCGCTACATCACTGACCCGATCGACTCCTCTTTGGACAAAGCCGCACTGCTGGTGGAGATGAGCTTTCCTGTCACCGACCTGTCCAAGGCGCTGGACCGTTTTAAAAGCGGGGGCAAAGGCGATCCGTTCTTCCTGACTCCTGAAGGCAGAAGAATAGCGGCCCAGGATGCCGATCTTGCCCTGCAGCAGGAGCTGATCGGGCAGCTGGATCCGGAGCATTTGATTCAAAAGCCCTTTACCCGTTTCACTTTATCGGGCAGTGAATATGTCGCCAGCTGTGTATGGATGCCTGAGCTGGGCCTGTATCTCGTGGATTATATGCCGATCCAGGACGTGGTCCGTCCGATCACATCCAACAGCTATCTATTCTATGGAAGCATCTTCTTTCTGTTGATCGGCAGCACCATCGCTGCATATATCCTGTATAAGAACGTACAGGTTCCCATCCGCGAGCTGATTCGGGGGGTACGCCGGTTGCGCCGGGGCGAATACCCGACGCTGAAGGTTTTCCACCCAGGCAATGAATTCCATTTCCTCATGATCAGCTTCAACGATATGGCCAAACAGATTGAGCAGCTCATCCAAAACGTTTATCTGGAAGAGATCCGCTCCCGGGACGCCAACCTGAAACAGCTGCAGTCGCAGATCAATCCGCATTTCCTCTATAACTGCTTTACGCTGATCCGGAGTCTGGCACGCATGGGGGAAAAAGAAACGGTGATGCAGCTGACGATGCATCTCAGCAAATATTACCGTTACACGACCCGTTCGGAGCGGACAACCGCACGGCTGGAGGAGGAGCTTGATCTGGTGTGCAGCTATCTCGCGATTCAGGCAATCAAAGTCCAGGATCTTAAATACGAGATTCAGATCGCGGACGGGTTCGAGCAGCTTGAGCTCCCCCGCCTCATTCTGCAGCCGCTGGTGGAAAATGCCGTTCTGCACGGCATTGAGCCGGCAGGAAGCGGAACGGTCCGCATTCAAGCCGGGATCGAAGACGGTCTTCATTTCATCAAGGTGACGGATGACGGAGTTGGCCTGACCGAAGACGAATGGAAATCGCTTGATTATCAGATTACGATGCCTCCGGCCGAAGACAAAGGCTGCGCCTTGTGGAACACCAGACAGCGTATGCTGCTTCAATTTGGTCCGGAAGCAGGGCTTAAAATCCAGCGCTTGAATGAGGGCGGCGTCGAGGCTTCTCTCTATTGGCCGATGGATACAACCTCGGAGCTGGATGAGGTTTCTTAAATAAATAGATCTCCGGGAGGGAATGACATGCATCAGCTGCTTATCGTTGACGATCAAACTGTGCTGGCCGATGATCTGGCCGACATGCTGCCCTGGGACACCATTGGCATTAGTGTTGTGCATAAAGCTTATTCGGGGTCAGAAGCGCTGGAATGCCTCTATGAGCACCCCATCGACGTTGTCGTCACAGACATCCGGATGCCCGGTATGTCCGGGCTGGGGCTTATCGAACAAATCAAGAAAAATTGGAAACACGTCAAATGCATCCTGTTGACCGGTTATGACGATTTCGAATACGCGAAGCAAGCCTTGAAGCTCAAAACGCACGATTATCTGCTGAAGCCCGTGGAAGATGAAGAACTGATGAACACAGTCAGCAAAGCGCTGCAGGAACGCAGACGGGAATGGCAGGAAATTTCATCGATGCAGAAAGCGATGTACGCGCTGCGGGAGCAGCTGCCCAAGCTGCGGGAATACCTGCTGCTGGATCTGATCAGCGGCAAGGAAGCCGGGAACACGGCGGCCTTTGCCAAAAAGCTGGCGATGTACGAGCTGCCCGTACATCCGGGTTCGCCCTGCCGCATGCTGCTGCTGCGGCAGGAGCCACGCCCGGGCGGCGCTGACGCCGCGGACGAAGCGCTTCTCGACTACGCGCTCACCAACATGGCCGCCGAACTGTTCGGCGACCGGATGCGGCTTTGGAGCTGCCAGGACGCAAACGGGTTCACCGTTTGCGTCCTGACGCCAAAGCCGGCGCCCGGCGCGGCTTCCGGCTCCGCCGCGGAAGCCGCGCAAGGGCAGCAGCCGTCAGCCGTAGAGCTGGACGGCTGGCTGGAGACGCAGGCCGTGCAGCTGCAGCATGCGGCCAAGACCTACCTGCGCACGGGCGTATCCGTGCTCGCCAGCAAGAGCGGCCAATTCCCCGGGGACATCGCTTCGATGTACCGGTCGTCCTTGGCCGGCTTCCGTCACTTCATCGGCAGCGACAGCGAGCTGTTCGTGTCGCTGGCCCGCGAGCCCGACCGCGGCGAACCGCGGCTGCTCGGCGAGCTGTACCGCGCGCCGAACCTGGGCACGTTGCTGGAGCTTGGCCAGTGGGAAGCGGCGGAGCAGAAAGCAGATGCTATTTTCCGGGAGCTTGAGGAGGACTGGTTTGGCTCGCAGGAGCACATCCTCGAAAGCTACCTGGCTATTGCTTCTTCAATCGCCGGGCTGATCCACCGCACCAAAAAGTGGCTGGCCGACACGATCGGTGAGGATTTCTATGCGGTCGCCAGCAGGCAGCCGATCCAAACTGCAGAAGAGCTGCGGCAGTGGACACAGCGGGTAATGGAGCATTATCGCCGTTCCGTCAGCGGCGTCGAAAGAGATTCGCGGTCGGTCATTATCCGTAAAGTGCAAGATTTTATTGCGGAGCATCCGGACAGCGCTTCCCTGCAGACCATCTCGGCTCATGTCTACCTCAATCCCTCCTATCTGTCCAAAATCTATAAGCTGGAAACCGGCGAGGGCATCAGCGAATATATTTTGCGCGTCCGGATGGAGAAAGCAGCCGTGCTGCTTGAGCAGTCCCAGGACAAAATTTATGAAATCTCCGAATCGCTTGGCTACCAGAAACCAAGCTATTTCATTCAGCTGTTCCGCAAGCATTTCGGCCTTACGCCTCAGGAGTACAGGAATAAGCTGGGGGTTTAGGCTGAAGAGACTGATTCGAATTGACCGATACCGTGGAAAAAATGGATCCCGCATCAGAAAAAAACGGCCAGACGTTGTTATAAGACTTCAGGCCGTTTCTTTTTTTAAGAAAACTTTTATTGATTATTAAGCGATTCGAGCGATTCGGGTAATTCGGGCAGCTCGTTTAATCCAGCTCCCCTTCCCGGCTTCCTTCTCCCGAATGGCGGAGCCTTCCGGGTGTAGCAGCTTTTCTACTTTGACTTCGTTTGACCAGCCAAAACAGCACTACGATCAGCAGCGGATACAGAAACGCCCAACCTACAAAAGGAAACACGACCGCCGTACAAAGAAAAGAAACCCACGACAAAACTACGCCCCACCTGCTGCCTTTTAACAAGATGATGCCCGCCGCGCAGCCGCCCAGGTAGGTCAAGATAAAGGAAGCATTCGGCAGTTGAATCAGGAACGTAAGTGAAAGGGTCCCGCTGCCATACAGCACCATAATTCCTGCGAAACAAATAGCTAAAAAGACCAGACCTCCTACCGGAGTCTTATATTTGACGGACAAACGGCCCATCCAGCGCGGGGCTTCACCCTGACGGGACAACGCGTAAGCCAGACGGGAAGCCGCACCTGCGTAAGCAATAATGGTAGCCGTACAAATAAATACGCCCGTAAGCCCGGCGACAACGCCGCCCCAATGACCAAACAGCCGGCTGATCGCCCAAATCATGGAGACGTCAGACCCGCCTTTCAGATAACTTTGAGTGCCTACGGTGGCCAAGGCGGTCAGGAAATATAAAAGGCCGACGGCTATGGCCGCGATCATTACTCCTTTTACGGCGGTGCGCTGGGGGTCCACAAATTCTTCCGACAAATGCGAGACGGCCTCCCAGCCGATGAAACACCAGAATAACATTGCGGCAGACTGGCCGACGCTGATCCAGCCATGCGGGGCAAACGGGGTAAAATGGGACGGCTCCATCGACGGCAGAGAGGCCGCAATCGCCAGCACCAGAACTGCCGCAATCGAAATGACGACGGCTACCTGAATACTTCCTGCCACCTTCATGCCGGTCACATTAATCCAAAGCCCGATCAGCAGCATAAGCGAAGCGATGAGAACTCGGGCAGGTTCACCCCAACCCATAGCCGCCGTTAAATAACCGGCTCCAGTTAATGCCGCTACAGGGGCGCCGATCGGTACCGACATCAGGAAAAACCAGCCGACCAGTGCCCCGGCCTTGGGGCCATAAGCCATCGTTACAAAATGGGATACGCCGCCGGCATTCGGATATTTGGCTGACAGAAGCCCCATAGATAAAGCCATCGGCAGCACCAGCAGGGTCATGAATCCCCAAGCGAGCAGGGACGCTGGTCCCGACAGCTCCGCTGCCAGTCCGGGTACGATCAGGACGCCTGATCCCAAGACGGCGCCCGCATATAAAGCTGCCGCCTGCGGCAGTTTGATTGTTTTTTGAAGTGAACCTGAATTTTCCATCTAGCTTTGCACACACTCCATCTTGTCTTTTTCTATATCGTAACAGATAATAGATCCATCGAAGAAACGGAAATATCGAATAATAATCATCGAAAATTTCGATAAGAGAAGAAGGAAGGAGGAAACCAAAGTGGAATCCCGGCATTTGCTT
Organism: Paenibacillus physcomitrellae; assembly: GCF_002240225.1. Lineage (NCBI taxonomy): Bacteria > Bacillati > Bacillota > Bacilli > Caryophanales > Paenibacillaceae > Paenibacillus > Paenibacillus physcomitrellae. The sequence goes on from NZ_CP022584.1 coordinate 1,663,498, forward strand.
ACCTTTTTGACCGTAGTGGAAGCGGGCAGCTTCACCAAAGCAGCGCTTAAGCTCGGCTACGCCCAGTCCAGCATTACCTCTCAGATTCAGGCGCTGGAAACGGAGCTTGAGGTCCCTCTGTTCGACCGGATCGGCAAAAAAATCAAAGTGACCGACGCCGGACGGCGTCTGCTTCCTTACGCGCAGGAAATTTCCAAAATGCACACTTTGGCCAAAGATGCGCTGCGCTCCCATGAAGAAATCAGCGGCACCTTAACCATCGGGTCTCCCGAATCCTTGGCGGCTTTCCGGCTGCCCGGCATCATCCGCGAATACAGGCAAAACTTTCCTCAGGTTAAAATTATGCTGAAACCCGGCTTGTGCTGGGAAATGACCTCTATGGTGCAGAACGGCGAGCTTGATCTGGCGTTTCTGCTCCAGCCCGCCGAGGAAACCAAAGATCTCGAGCTCGAAATCCTTGTTCAGGAACAGATGGCGCTGGTCGCCCCTGCCGGCCATCCGCTGGCAGATCATGGGCTTGTTACACCGTCCGACTTAAAGCACGAAACGCTGCTTTATACGGAACCGGGCTGCACCTACCGGACCTTGTTTGAACGCCAGTTGAACAACCAGGGCGTCTTCCCAGAGCAGAAGCTGGAATTTTGGAGTATTGAAGCGATCAAGCAATGCGTGATGGCTGGGCTCGGCCTCTCCCTGCTCCCGCAGATCAGTGTCCATCAAGAGCTGGCGGAGGGGAAACTTGTTAAGCTCGAATGGGATGACCGTCCGCTGCGGCTGTCTACGCAAATGGTGGTTCACAAGAAGAAATGGAAATCGCCGGCGCTGGAGGCCTTCCTCGAGATCGCCAAACGGCATGGCGCCGCTTGGCGTGAAGAAGAAACGTTATATGGATTAGGGCATGACCTCAACCATAACCTGCATGGAAACCTGAGCGAGAACATGAATAAGAACAGGAATGAGAATTTGGAGGAAACCATTTAGGAGACCCTGGTGCCACCAGGACGGCAAACAGGAGCCGGAGGAAATTCCGGCTCCTGTTTGCCCGCTTGTCTCTTGTTGTTCAAATAGGGTGACTATTCCCTGATCCACACCAGCATTTCCCCCGGCTTCCGGTTGCCCCAAAGCGTATAAGGCACGGCGGTCAGCTTTTGCGGCTTGACCGCGGCCGGAGTGGAGCGGTACAGACTGTCTTCATCTTTGTTCACGTTGTTTATCCGGTCGTTTTTCTCGTAATCTTCCTCACCCTTGTTCCCGGTCCAATCCCCGTTCTCGTCCCTGTTCCCGTTCTTCTTCCCGCTTTCATTCCGCCCCTGAGTCAACGCCCCGCTGCCGGCTGCCTGACCAGCCTCAAGCCGCCAGCCGTCCGCCTCGAGCAGAACGGCACCTTCCAGGACATCCCCCATTCCCGCCGCTTCACGGATCTCCGCTTCTCTTGGCAGGCTGAGGGCAGGCAGTAAAGCGCCGTTGTCTGTCTCTTCCAAGCAGTAGATCAGCGGTCCTCTTTGCAGGGCAACTTTTCCGGCATCCGCTCTCGCTTGCGGATTTGCATAGATGCGCTGCGGCCGCATATCGAGCGAAACAGCGAATTGGTCCCCTTCCTGCCAATCCCGTTCCAAGTAAGCGTAACCGTCACGAATCTCCGGGATAACCGGCTTATCGTTTAACGTAAATACTGTGGCATGGGACCAAGACGGTACCCGCAGCGCCAAGGTAAATCGTCCGCTGCCTTCCCTGTCGCTGACGGTCAGCCTGGCCTCTCCCTGCCAAGGCAGGCTGCTGTCCAGCTTAATGACAGCCTGGGCGGCGGCTTGATCATCCCCGCCGAACGCCACCCGCGTTTCGCTGCCGATATACAGATGCACGTACAACGTGTCTTCGCCCGCCGTAAATACATACTGGCCAAGGGAGGACAGGAGACGGGTAATGTTGGGCGGGCAGCAAGCGCAGCCGTACCATTGCTGCCGGACTGGTTTGACATGGTGTCTGCCCGGATTCTGTTCGCTGGCTTTCGGCCATACCTCCATTGGGTTAACATAGAAATAATGTTTGCCGTCCCTCGCAATCCCCGCTGTTACCGTATTATATAAAGCCCGCTCCAACACATCGGCGTATTCGCCGTTCATCTCCAGCCGCAGCATACGGCTTGCAAAAAAGATCAGACCGATCGAAGCGCAGGTTTCGGAATAGTTTGTGTCGTTGGGCAAGTCATAATCAAACGTAAAAGCTTCGCCGTGATGCGTTGAACCAATGCTTCCGTTGATATACATCTGCTTGCGGACCGTATTGCGCCATAACCGGCGGCAGGCCTCCAGGAGGGTTTCATCCCCGGTATGTCCGGCCAGGTCCGCCATGGCGGTGTACATATAAACCGCTCTGACCGCATGACCCGCTGCGGACTCCTGCTCCCGGACCGGCTTATGCGCCTGGAAGTAAGCCAGATCCGGAGGATTCTGCTGGACAACGCCCGGCGTCCAATGCGAGGTCCTGCCGCGCTGCTCCCATTCCTTGTGGAAAAAGCTCGGCTGCCGCCCTCTTTCCTCAATAAAATACAAGCTCAGATTTAAATAACGTTCTTCCCCTGTTGCCTCATAAAGCTTCACAAGCGCAAGCTCGATTTCCTGATGGCCGTCGTAGCCGCGAATTTGTCCTTCGCCGGTTCCAAATACGCTAGAAATGTAATCAGCCATCCGTTTTGCCACGTCCAGCAGCCTGGTTTTGCCGGTGCCCCGGTAATACGCAACAGCAGCTTCAATCATATGGCCCGAGCAGTAAAGCTCATGGCATTCAGTCAGATTGGTCCATCTTGCACCCGGCTCTGCCACCGTAAAATACGTATTGAGATACCCGTCCTCTTGTTGAGCGGAGGCAATAAGGTCAATGAGTTCATCAGCTTCGCGCTCCAGATCCTCATCCGGTTTGACGGCCAGCGAATAACCGACGGCTTCCAGCCATTTGTACAGATCGCTGTCCTGAAAAACCATCCCCCCGAATGAGCCCTTCTCAAACCCGGCGGCAATCCGGAAATTGGCGACCGCATAACTCGGTTCGGCTCCCGGGATCCGGTCATTAAGCGCTTCCAATTGATAAGGGATTACGGTATCCCTGACCAGATCCAGATAAGGAGTCCAGTAGGGATCGTTGATTTGGACGGACCGCAGCTCCAAAGGACGGCTAGAGTGGGCGGCAGCGGCGGTTACACGTTTGAATTCGTTGTTCATGACATCACGCTCCATCGTTCGGATTGGACAGGAACCGGTCACGCGGCAAAGCAGAGACAATCCGGCTAAATCCGGTCATGCTGGATCAGAAGCTGTTCCATCACGGTTAAACTTCCCGGCAAGGTTCCTTATATCTCCATACTAATGAAAAAAAGCGTACTTGTCGGTAGAGGTTCTTGTATAATAAGTGTCAAAAAATGACCTTCTATCTGCAGCGAAGGAGGATTATCATGTTTCCTTTATATTGGGGAAAACCTTATCAGCTCCGCATGGGCGGACAATTCATGTCCGATGGGCATTGGTCGCATATGGACAGGACCATTGAGGATTATGAGCTGATTATCGGCGTATCCGGCGTTGTTTTTCTTGAAGCGGACGGGCTTATGTACGAGGTGAAAGCCGGGGATATGCTCCTTCTGGAGCCCGGAGTAAGACACCGCGGCTACAGGCTTTCGCTGCCGGGGGTTTCTTTCTATTGGTTTCATTTTCTGATTCCGGATGAGGCCAAGCCAGCCAGCGGGAGCCCGGATAGTCAGATCCCGCAATATGCGAGCTGCCCGAATCCCGGGCGAATCCATATCCTGGCCCGGCAGCTGCTGCACTCGGCCAATGGAGGCAACCAGATCCGTGCGGCCGGGGACTATTTTCTGACCTCGCTGCTGATTGAGCTAGCTGAACAGCTGCAGAATTCCAGCGGCCTCGAGGCCCTTGATCCCCAGCTGCCGAAGCTGCTGGAATGGACTCGGATTCATGCGCTCGAGCCCGATATTTCCGTTGAGCGGATTGCCTTGCAAATGGGCTATAACAAGGACTACCTGTCGCGGATGTTCAAGCGGAGGTTTGGCTCCGGCCTGCTCCGGCATATTCACCAGCTGAAGCTTGAAGCAGCCAAGGAACTGCTGACCGGCACCCCCTTGCACGTCAAAGAGGTAGCCGCAAAGGTCGGCATACAGGACGACAAGCAGTTTGCCAAATGGTTCAAACGGCTTGAGGGCGTAACGCCAACCGAATACCGGAAAGCTTTTACACAGACCCGTCTGAATAACAGCTGAACCTTGGAAGTCCGAACTGAGATAAGCCCATTCACGATCGCCAGCGGTTTTGTTGCCTCTCCCTATGAGAACGAGCTGGAGAAGCTGAAGCGGACGGATTCAAAGCTCTCGAGCCAAATCGAAGGCCGAAATGACGGACCAATCGGATGACATTTTTGACAAGCATCTGCACACTTCCCGCGATAAAAAACCATCTTCCCATCTCCATTGCCGCTGGAAAAAACAAGCTCACGGAACCGGATATAAACCAAAGGGAGATCAAAATTTCATTTAGGATACGGATCAGCAGAAGTCTATTCCGAATAAGGCTCCCCTCCCACTTACTGTAACTTTCAGAAAAAATCCATTCCTTCTTTATTACCCATGTCCCAGGAAAAAAATAAAAATCCCTTGGACGGGGCCCCAGCAAAAAATGGAAGCCGTTCGTCCAGAGGGATGAGTGCGCTTAGATGCGCGGTGTGCAGCTTTTTCTTTTATTTGTCCGCTCCCGGGTTTAGATTACATTCCGTCAAAGGGATAACCTTGGTCTGTTTCGTCCATTTGTAGCCCAGCCATAAAACCAGAACAAGCGGAATACTTAAATACGAAGCCACCAGTCCCAGCCAATCCACGCGGCCGTCCGAAATAACGGACATGCTTTGCCCGACGATGACAACGGCGCAAATCAGGAAAGCAATAACGGGACCAAACGGGAACCATTTTGCCCTGTAGGGAAGGTCTTTTAGACTGCGTCCTTGCGCTAGATAAGCTTTGCGGAAACGGTAATGACAGATCGCGATGCCGAGCCAGGTAATGAATCCGCACATCCCGGAGGCGTTCAGCAGCCAGGTATATACGACGCCGTCCCCGAAGAAAGAGGCCAGAAAAGCCAGCATGCCAACGGCTGCGGTAAGCAGCACGGCATAAATCGGAATGCCCCGGCGGTTCAGCCTGGCGAACAGCTTAGGCGCTTTTCCCTCTTTGGCAAGGCCATACAGGACCCGGGAGGAAGCATACATGCCCGAGTTGCCTGCCGACAGCACCGAAGTGAGAATAACGGCGTTCATGACCGACGCGGCAAATACGAGGCCTACTTTCTTGAAGACCAGCGTGAACGGACTGGTGCCCACGCTGCCGATATCTCCTTTAAGCAAATCCGGATTGGTGTAGGGGATCAACATGCCGATCACGAAGATTGCCAGAATATAAAAGATCAGGATACGCCAAAAAATTTGCCGGACCGCTTTTGGAACGTTCTTCGCCGGATTATCGCTTTCTCCCGCGGCAACACCGATCAGTTCGGTGCCTTGGAAGGAGAAACCCGCCGCCATAAACACGCCGAGGAGAGCCAGAAAACCTCCGTTAAACGGCGCATCACCGGTCGTAAGGTTGTCAAAACCGGAGGATTTACCGCCCAAAATGCCAAAGATCATTAAGACACCAATAGCGAGGAACACAATAACCGTAACGACTTTAATAATGGCAAACCAATACTCCGATTCTCCATAACCTTTAACGGACAAGACATTCAGGCCCAGGATCAAGGCCAGGAACAGCAGACTCCAGAGGAAGGATGAGCTTCCCGGAAACCAGTATTTAATAATTAAAGTAGCGGCCGACAGCTCGGCAGCAATGGTAATGGCCCAGTTGTACCAATAATTCCAGCCAAGTGCAAAACCCAGTGCCGGATCAACAAACCGGCTGGCATAGGTGCCAAATGAACCTGATTCCGGCATGTAGGAAGCCAGCTCGGCCAAGCTGGTCATCAGGAAATACACCATTAAACCAATGGCCGCATATGCGACGATGGCTCCGCCCGGTCCGGCGGAGGAAATTGCACCACCGCTGGCGAGAAACAGCCCCGTGCCGATCGAGCCGCCCAAGGCAATCATCGTCATATGCCGGGCTTTCAAACCGGCTTTTAATCCGGTGGAAGGGCTCTGACTTTTGTTCACAACAATACACTCCTTTAGGTTGTTCAAAGATACCCCTAAAATCATGCAGGAAGAACCAGAAAAAAAGACCGCAGCTATTTCGCGCGGTCTTTGGATCATTAGAAATTATCTGCCTCAAACCTTCATGAAGATAGCACAACACGGCGTTTTGGCGAAAAACAGCCGTGACAGTTCTGTCCCTTTCGGAAACAGCCCCAGCACCGCCCCCTATGAAGCAGGGAGCGGACTTCGGCGGTCATGCCTTTCGGCCGGGATCTTCAGCTGCTTCAAGCTTCCTCCGGCGTTACTCTTCATAACCGCGACCTCTACCTCATCACAATCAGATGAGGCTTGCTATTAAATTGTTAAGGGAAATACGAGTTCTCATTATATATCATTAATCTGGCAGAAACAATGACCTATTTATGGAAAGCGGAAAAACAAAAGGAGAGGATATTCGCCGGCAGGACGCGGGGCGAATATCCTCAATCTGTTATTTCACCTTTTGGGTTAAGCTGTGTGTTTCATTTTTCTGGGTGCCGGAGCTTGAGGCTGCTGCTCTTCGTTTCTTTCCCGTTTGAACAAGCCGCGGATGTAAGGCATTACCCAGCGGTCCAGACCAATTTTACCGGCATTGGCAGCAGCGACTACGATGAAGATTTCAAGAATCAGCATTTGTGCGTTAGTGCTTACAGTACCCGAGAAGAGGAACGCGGTGTTCATCACGACCGCCATCAGAGCAGCGAAGGTGGTGAAGGTACCGAGGATCAGCCCAAGGCCTACCAGAAATTCACCAAGCGGGATCAGGACGTTGAAGATGTTTACGCCCGGCAGAGCGGCGTGTTCCAGGAATGCGGCCCACCAGCCTTGGACAGCCGGATTCTCGCCGGTGCTTTTCGCGATTGCCCCCTGCAGGAAGCCTCCTGCGTCAAAGCCGCCCGTCAATTTCTCAATACCATGCGTCATCCATTGGTATCCGAGGTAAACCCGAACGATCGTCAGCAGCCACATTGCCACTTTGTTGTTTCTCAGCCAATTGTTAAACATATAAATCTCTCCTTTTGGTTTCTCTTCATTTGTGATTTTGTTTATTGCTTTTAGTTTTTTTGTTTGATGATCATCTCTTATGGCTTTATTATAAGTGAATTATTTCACAATAGGTGTGATAAAAGTCACACTTATCAGATTTATTTTAAATTTTATTTGTTTGGTGTGTTCATATAACGGAGATCGACAAAAAACACCGGCCAAACTCGTGACGGAACCTCCCTAATTACTAAAGAAACCAATACGCAGGGATAATTCCGAACAACGGCTGCCGGTGTTTTTTCATAAATATTCGTGATCTTATTCTATGCTGCTTGTCATCCGCTTAAATGCTTCATAGCTTCCATACCGCTTCTCTGCGATCCAGGCTTTCTCCGCCATTGCCCGCAGCGGCTCATAAATGCCCTCAGCCACCTGCTGCTCGGTTTGAGCGTCCGGCGTATCGCTCCAGATCGCAAAGGAACAGCCGATCAGGCTGGACGGGTAAGGCACCGGATACTCCTGTTTCTCGGTATCGCTGATCTTGGGCAGCAGACCAGGATGCCAGTCTTCGTAGATTTTGTCACCTGTAGGGTATTTATAGCCGGCGTTTTCCCCCAGCACATAGTAGAAGTAAGCATCGTTATAATTGATAAGCTCGTAGCCCAGATCCAGGAAGGTTTGAGCGGTTGCCATGTTGCGGTGCCATTTCGTCCAGTACGTAATCTGAATGGAGGCTTTGGGATGGACGCGCTGCGTCTGGTCCTGGCGGTACAAGCCGTCATTCCAGGCCCGGACAATAAAGCCCTTCTCTTCGAGATGCACTGCTATTTGGTTGATATAGTCGATGTATGTATCTACGCCTTGTCCTTCCTGAATCCCAAGCTTCTCTTGGGCATATTTCTCCAATTGCGGGTACAGGGCAAACTGCTCAAAATCAATAAATTCATCCCCGCCGATATGGAAATAAGGACTCTCTTGAAAAAGCTCTGCATATTCATCGATCAAATCAAGCACAAAACGTTTGGCTTCTTCATTTGTGATATCCAAAGCTCCTTTGGCTGGCGCGCCTGACGAATCCTGAAGCAGCCATTCCGGATGGTCCTTCAGCGCATAACCGAGATGCCCGGGAGAATCCAGCGACGGAATAACTGTTACGTGATACCTTTTGGCTGTCTGCAGAATTTCCTCGAGGTCCTCTTTGGTTAAATACTGCGGAGACATGACTTCCGGATGGCTGTCACATTGGAGGGTAAACCCTTCATTTTCCGAAAAATGCAGCTGCAATACGTTTAACTTGAGCCAGGACAGCTCTTTAATGCGATTTAGGATCCAATCCTTGCTGAAAAATTTCCGGCCGATATCCACGTGCAACGCTCTTTCCTGAACGGCAGGATAATCGACTACGGTTCCATAAGCCAGGCAGCCTTGTGCCAGCAGCTGCTGCAGGAGGGTACGAAAGGCATAGAGAAGCCCCCGTTCAGTGGCCGACTTCAGGTGCACGAAGCTGCCGATCTCAAGCGTGTAGGCTTCGCTGCCTTGACTTGCAGACGGCGCGTTATGCTCGCCGCGGCCCAGAGATTGGATGTGATTTCGGAGAAACTCCAGGTCCATGAGCTCTACCACCAAATCACCGGCACCGGCAGCGCTGATCGTTCCTGTCTGGACAGGAATCCGGCCTATCCGGTCTTCGTTCGGAAGCTGTCTGGCCGCGAATTCGGACTGGACTAGCGAAACCATGTCAGCCAATACCGGATTGCCGGATGAGTTTGCATTTTCGATGATGATGATCTTGGACTCACCGCTTACTCGCCACTGTTCATCCGATTGCTGAGTAAACTGCTGTACGCTTGGCCGTGCAAAAAAAGCGGGGGCGGATAGATTTCGTTCCTTAGATGTTTTGTGCTGTTCCATGTTTGTTATCACCTCTTAGAAAGCATATCGGATGCCGGAGAGGGTGACAAGGGGAAGGAAGGCAATGCAGCTATGATTCATTGGTTTGGAAAGTGCCGATGACTTTATCTTTAAATTCACTACTGTCAAAGAATTGATTGAGAAAAAGCATAAGCTTTTGTTCCAACCAAAGCTGAGTTTTCAATCACATAAAGAGAAGCACGAGAAGGATTTTGAGCTATAAATTTCAGAACATGCTGTTCAGTTCGGCGACGATGAATTTTAATCTCCAATAAAATAAAGTTTCAAAAAAGAGGCCTCCCGTTTATGCAGCTTCCTGAGCTTCCCGCCCCTCCTGCGTTGTTGCGATGAAAAAGACCCGTCCCGATCGAATTCGACCGGAGAACGGGTCCTTCTCTATGGCAGCCAACCACTGCCCTGGCGATTATAAAATCTAATATTGATTTAGCATTAACCTGCATTACGGCGGTGTCCGGCTGGCCGGCCTCGACAGGGAGCTGAACCGCCGGTAATGAAGCCGGCTGCTCCTAGTTACTGCTTATTCACGCCGGAATCCTGAGAGGTATGCTTTTGCAGGATGTTAAACAGTCCTTCGTTGAGGCTGCAATTCCGGAAAGCAAAAGACTGCATCGTTTTGTCGATCGCCTCTTCCGATAAACCTTGGAACAGCTTGGCGTAAGCAGGCTGGATTAAGGCGCCCGCATACACGGTCAGAATGGATTGCGAAATCCCAGCCACATTGTAGCTGTGGTTGATGCCCGGATCGCCGATCGCTTCCTCAAGGTGCGTTGCCAGTTCTCCGGCGAGCTGTCTCGCTTTATGGCCGGGCAGCCAGATCATCCAATCGTCGGTGTTGAGTTCATGTTTCATTTTAATAATAGAGGCGATGCGCTGCATATATTCGGATTCGGGGTCCAAGGTGACCAGCCCCATAACGCCTACGTCTTTATAGGTCCAGGTTGTCCAATGCGCCCCATACTGCTCAAAAATGCCGATCTGATCGTCCATCGCCTTCAACCGGTCCTGGACTTCCCCCGCAGGTCCGTTATAAACGGAGCCAAACTCGCCGACCCAAAGGGGAACCTGATGCTGCTGGGTATAACGGGTGCCTTGATGGTTCAGGAATTCTTCCTCCTGCACCTTGGCGTCCCAGTATTTGCCCCGGTCCATGTTGGCATTGCGCGCATCCACGATTCCCGGGTAAGGGCCAGGGCCAAAGCCGGCTGCCGTATAATTATGGCTGCTGTACACCAGGTTATCGGCGAAAGGAGCTTCCAAACCTTCAAACAGCTTCGAATACATATCCCCTTCCAGAAAAATAATCGTCGCCGGATCAATTTTGCGGATCGCCCCGACTATTCTTTGGTAGACGGCATTCATCCGGTCCCAATCCGGTTTGTAGTTCCCGAAAAAGGTATGCGGATAGTCGCCGTGAGGCGAATTGACGCAAGGCTCGTTCATTACGTTATAGCCGGCGATTACCGTTTTGCCCCGGTAACGGCGGGCGAATTCCTCCCACAAAGCCACAAAACGGTCCTGATAGGTTCGGTCATGCCAGAAAAAGCTGTGCCTTACATCATTATCCGAATGCCAATGCGTGTTCTGGTAGCCTTGTACCGCGTGCAGGTCCAAAATCACATACAGGCCATACTGCTCGCAGAGGTTCACGATTTTGTCCAATTGCTCAAAACCGGATTCTTTGTAAGTAAAAGGAACCTCGTCGTCTTCGAAATGTCTGTAATTTAAAGGAATTCGCACGGTGTTGGCGCCCCAGCTTTTGATGAACCGGATATCGTCTTCGCCGAAAAAGTAATGCTGGAGCCGTTCAAACAGAAATTCCGCCTTGCTTGCGCCGAGGATTTCGGAAACGGTATACCGCAAAGCGTGCTCCGTCCCCGTAAACCCGTTAATAAAATCCTCCATGTTCATCCAGCCGCCAATGCAGGTGCCTCTTAGTTGAACGGGGTTTCCTTGCGAATCGATAATCTTGTTCTTGTTAACCGTAAGTCTGTCCATCTGCTTCCTCTTCCTTTCTTTTGTTTATTAGGCTGCCAAAGGTCAGCCGCTTATTGACGTGCTTCCAGCTCAGCAACCACTCTCTTATGTTCCTTCTCATCCAGATTATAGAAATAGATGGCAACAAGCTCTATGATGATAAAGACCGCCGGAATGATGGTCGTAGTCAGCAAAATGCCGTGGAGCGCGGTCGGCGTTTGAGCCTGATTGGCCACATAGCCGAACCGGTCCAAGATCAGTCCAGGAACGATCCCGCCAAGCGCCATCCCAAATTTATAGAAAAATCCGATGATCGCATAAATTAAACCACCCATCCGTTTGCCTGTTTTATATTCCCCATAGTCGATCGTTTCTGGAACCAAAGCCCAGCATAGACCGCCGGCCGTAACGGTTCCGATTGCAGAGATGATCCGGGCAGTCAGCACCAAAGGAACCATGGAAGGCGGGATAACCCACAAGGCCAGCAAGCCCACCATTTTGAAGGTCAACGTGGTGAAGAGCAGTGTTCTCTTGCCCATCCATTTATAAAGGAAAGGCATCAGCGGCATACAAACCAAGGCCGGCAGAACGCCCAGCAGACCATACCATTTCACCAGATCGGGCCTGTCCACATTATACGTAATGTAATAAACGCCCACCGAGTTAATAATTGAGTTGACGCCAAAGTTGATAATAAAGAACAGGCAGATCAGAACAAGCGGCCGGTTCACCCGAAACTGCTCGAAGGCGTCCTTCAGGTTGATTTTTTCAGCAGCATGATCCGGGACTTTAACTCTTTCTTTGGTGTTGAAAAAGCAGTAGAAGAGCAGTAAACATCCCAGAACCCCCATAATCGTCATAGTCAATTGCCAGCTGCTGCTGGTCTTCATGTTTGCGGCCGCAAAAACCCCGACCAGCAGAGGCACCCCATAAGTAACGATCATCCCGCCGATATTGGAGAAAAACACGCGTACAGACGTCAAGCTGACGACTTCCTTGTTGTCCTGTGTGATAACCGAAGTCAAAGCTCCATAAGGAACGTTGATCGTGGTATAGGTGACGGATAATAAGATGTAGGTAATGTATGCATAAACTAATTTCCCTGTATCCGAGAACCCAGGCGTTGTGAAACAAAGGACGGACATGATCGCAAAAGGAATTGCGCCATAGAGCAGATACGGCCGAAAACGCCCATATTTGGAATTGGTGCGGTCTACCACCGTGCCGATCAGCGGATCGACCACCGCATCAAATATCCGTACGATCAGAAACATCAAGCCGGCAGCGGCCGACGAGATGCCGAACACATCGGTATAGAAAAACAGCAGATAGCTGCTGACCGTCTGATAAATCAGGTTAAAGGCCAGGTCCCCTGTCGCATAACCTACTTTTTCCCGGCTGCTGATTCTGTGGACCGGTGGTTTCACAACTGTTTTTTTCACGGACATCAAACCCATTTCAAAACCTCCCCTTATTTCTTGTTTAATTGGAATGCCCGGATGGCCTTCTCTCCGGCGTTCACCGTCAGCTCGCCCACCTTGTCCATAGCTTCCTGAAGCGATAAAGGCCGGTTAATAATATCAATGACCAGATCAATGCCGTGGTCGTATACGTCCTGGATCGCCTCGCCTTCGCTGCCTACGATGGCAATGACCGGCAGACCGAATTTTTTGGCCAGCTTCGCTACGCCGACCGGCGCTTTCCCCTGCGTAGATTGGAAATCCATCCGGCCTTCGCCGGTAATAACCAGATCCGCGTCCTTCAGGTTCTCTTCGAGTTCGATCAGCTTCAAGACTGTCTCGATCCCCGAGCTTATTTCGGCTTGACAGAACGCCATTAATCCGGCTCCAAGACCTCCAGCCGCTCCTGCCCCGGGGACGTCCATAATGCTGACGCCTAATTGCAGTTCGATCTTCTCGGCGAATAACCGCAGCAGCCAGTCCAGCTTGATCAGGTCACCAGGAGAAGCTCCCTTTTGCGGCCCATAAACGTAAGAAGCACCATTGTCTCCGCATAAAGGGTTGGTGACATCCGAAAGCACCAGCACTTCCGTGTCCTTCAGCCTATCGTCCAATCCGGAAATATCGATGGTGTCCAGCTGTTCCAGCGCTTTGGCGCCAAAGCCGATTTCACGGCCGGACTTGTCTTTAAAAGAAACCCCAAGCGCTTGGGCCATCCCCAAACCGCCGTCATTGGTGGCGCTGCCGCCGATTCCGACGTAAATCCTTTTGACGCCTTCATTTAGTGCGGCTTTAATCAATTGGCCGGTGCCGAAGGTAGTCGTGATAAAAGGATTCCGCTCCTCTTCCTTGATCAAGGGAAGCCCGGAGGCTGCCGCCATTTCCACAACAGCCGTATCGCCGGGAAGCAGCCCGAATTTGGCGTTCACCTTGCTGCCTAAAGGCCCTGTTACTTCCTGCTCGATATAACGGCCGCCGCAGGCAGAGACTAACGCATCTACCGTTCCTTCTCCACCATCAGCCAGCGGTATTTTCAGTATGGCGGCATCCGGGTGCACCCGGCGGATGCCTTGCTCGATATAACCTGCGACTTCAAATGTAGTGGCACTTCCCTTGTAGGAGTCGGCCGCAATCACGATTTTCAATTCCCCACACCCTTTATCTATCTTTATAAGACTTTCGGAAAGCGCTTCCTTTACTAGTCATTTTAGATAAAGCGGTTACATTTGAATATGGAACCCATACTAAATAACCCCTAATGATTAGGGGTTAGATTTGGTATCCGTAATAAAAGAGCACTCCTGATTTCCTTAATGTTTCTTTTTTGAACGTTAATTCCAGCCAATTGGACTAGCTCATCGGTTCCAACATGCATTTAAAGCGTCAAGCGGTCCGTCTTGCATTTAACAGAAAAGCCAGCTTAAGCACGGCAAAATCCCCGTACCGCCTCATGTCGTACCCCGTTAAGGTTTTGAGCCGGTTCAGCTTATACTGGAGCGTGTTTTTGTGAATATAAAGGGCCTCGGAAATTTGGGTGATGGACCCGTTATATTTTTCAAACAGCTTAAAGATCCGGCTGTATTCCTGGGCGTCCTTATCTTCCAACTCCGCAAAAACCTTCCGGATATATTCGGCGGCGATATCAGCGGACACTTTCTCCGCTATAATTTCAATATCCATCTGGTTATAATACTGGACTGCCTTGTCATCCGAGAACAATGCCCAATCCAAGGCCGTTTGCGCTTTTTCATAGGAGGCTTTAAGGCCGGTCAGCTCGTCCTCCACCGTCCCGATTCCGGATTTCACCGGGAACCCGTACCGGGCTTGAAGCTCCCTGGCCAGGTCTCTTAGTAAGGCGTCAAGCGAAGTTTCCGGAAGCTTCTGCAGCACCATGATCATTTTATTTTTGTTCTGCATAAGCAGAGGGTCGGCGTACGTGGTTAAGCGGTCTGAATACAGCTTGAACAGGTTATCATTCTCCTCGATCAGCCGGTTGTCGTCCCCCAGGATTTCCGATACCACAACAACTCTTTCCACATGCGGACGAATATTGAACACCTTTAATTTATTCAGGATGCTTTGTTCGTCGGTGGATGGACTGCGAAACAGCAGTTCCTCGATAATCATCCGCTGATTTTCTCTCTCCTGGCTTCTCAATTGGTTGAGATAAGCATCCTTGATTAACAATTCCGTAAACCGCTTAATAATTTTTCCGTATTTTTCGATTTCCTCGTATTCTCCGGTGATCCCAATGACTCCCGCGATCGAATTTTCAAAGGTTACGGGCAGATTGAGGCCTTTGCGTGCGCCGGCATATTCCCCGTCCTCTTGAATCACAACCTCCCTGCGGGTGTCGACCACTCTTTTGCCTCCGCCATGAAACGTGCCGATTCGGCTTAAATCCGTGCTTGCGATGATTATGCCGTCCGTATCAATGTAGTTGATCTCCTGATTGACGATTTCCTTCATATCGACCACGATCGTTTGCGCCAGTTTGGTGGAAATATTCAAGTCTCTTTTTCCCTTCCTTAGAACTTTACTTTATTTTAACGGATTTTGGACGGGTTAAGAGGATAAAAAATATGGCAGTCCACTTCTGAAAGAGTTCCTAACAGTGGATTGCCGCGTGATTATTAGATGCTTAGAATTTGAAAATACCTTTACAATATGCCGTCTATAATCTCGTTCTCATTCATTTTTAAATATTCAATATCATCCAGATAAAGCTGCAGGTGGCCCTCTTCAATATGCTGTTGGAAATTTGGGTTCCCTTTGCGAGCTTCTTTTCGCATATATTCAGTCAAGCTTTCTAAACGTTTGATTAATACAGCAACAAAAGATTTCTTATCTTGAGGGGATGCTCCAACCGTATCCAGAAACAGTTTCGTCTTTCTTATTTGCTCCTTCAAATTCCCACTGGAGCCTGGGCTTTTCGGATTATGGAACGGGACCCATCTGTAAACAGCATAACCAATATCCCACATTCTCGGCCCTGGATGTAAAGTATCAAAATCTATGATCCCTGACGCTTCATCGCCTACTATAGTGACATTGTAGGGCGCAAAATCTCCATGACACATGACCTCGATCGGGAGAACGGCAGGCAGCATCCACTGCTCATGGTTTGTTAATTTGGAAATATATCGTTCGCTGGATTGATGAAATTTCATTAATAACCAGGCAGCAGACACAAGCATGGAGTCGCTCAGCATTGGATCCGGTAAAGGATAATGAAAAACCTCACCTGGCATAAAAGATAAGATCTCTTCCTGCCGATCATTTATCCCATACGCTTTAGGCACAAAAACTGCCCCCTCTTCATGAAGAAAGTTTAGAAACTTATGTACGTGCGGAGTCCAAGCATTCGCAGGACGAATAACCGTCTCTTCAACTTTATGAATTTGTCCGGTTCTTCCGCCGGTGAGTTCTTCTTTATGGTTCATTTTTGATTCCTTTCAGAAGTTTGTGTTGGTGTTGCCTGGTAGATTTAATACGGACCAAATGAAGTACGGGCAAGAAAAGGCAAGTTCAAATTGTAAGAAATGGTCGAGGGTAGTTTTTAGGGATTAACGCTAGAGAAAAATTTGAAAATTGCAGTTGGGGTCTGGGCGGGTTAAAACTTGGTGCTTCATAGGTAATTACACGCTTATGGGGAGGGAGACAAGGTAGCAGTGGCGACTTGGACCGTCGAAGAGCAATTTCAGTCCACACACTCACATGGAGTGCGACCCGAACCCGTCCCGCCGCCGATGAAAACATGTTCGATTTCAATCCACGCACTCACATGGAGTGCGACTCCAAACGAGCATTGTAAAAAAACTCTACGAATATTTCAATCCACGCACTCACATGGAGTGCGACCTTTCTAGTTGCCATTACAACCGGGAACCATGCGTGAGATTTCAATCCACGCACTCACATGGAGTGCGACGCTGTGATCAAACCGGTACAACTGCCCACGGTAGCATTTCAATCCACGCACTCACATGGAGTGCGACCGCTGCTTGGTGAGCCGTACATGAACACTTACCAAATTTCAATCCACGCACTCACATGGAGTGCGACCGATACATGAAAGTACATGGCGAACCCATTGAAATTTCAATCCACGCACTCACATGGAGTGCGACTTGTTTTGCGTCATGGATCTCACTCCTTAAATTAATTATTTCAATCCACGCACTCACATGGAGTGCGACGATTACACGGACGAACAGTACCAGGCTTTCTATATTTCAATCCACGCACTCACATGGAGTGCGACGGTAAGCGTATCTGGACGGATTCAAACCCGTAATTATATTTCAATCCACGCACTCACATGGAGTGCGACATTCCTTGTTGTTAACTAATTCTTGGAAAGGAGGGATTTCAATCCACGCACTCACATGGAGTGCGACACAAATATAAGAAAAAATGAGTAAAAACCAAGTATTTCAATCCACGCACTCACATGGAGTGCGACACCGAGGCCATCATTTATTATCTGACCAGCCTGCAGATTTCAATCCACGCACTCACATGGAGTGCGACGAGCATCATCAACGGAGACGTCCAGGCTGCGAAATTTCAATCCACGCACTCACATGGAGTGCGACCATACCGCGGCTCTTGATCCTTACTCCAGAACTTATTTCAATCCACGCACTCACATGGAGTGCGACAAGGGACTTGCTTGATGATGGAAATGGAATTGGAATTTCAATCCACGCACTCACATGGAGTGCGACAGCGAAAATACCTCTATTCCATCTCCTAACAAGATGAATTCGAGTCATTTCCATTATATCTCATTACTCAACTAGATCAATCAACTCTCAGCTAATGTTCTGAGGTACGATTCAGCGTTTTTTTCGACAAAATCTGAGGTGCGAATCCCCCGGAGATTTTATGGGAGCTTTAGGTTCGCACCAAATGGCCAAGTGACCACTTTGCTTACTTACTTAGAAATCCCGGCTATTTTTAACTGAACATGAGCTTAGCTACTTGCAAATTTCTTCAAAGCATTCGTAAATGCAATAAAATCTGCAAGATGCTTATTCAGTATAGCTTTTAAAATCTCTAGCTGCACAGCTTGGTAATCATGCACCGCTATATTGCGGAACCCTACCATGGCTTTCATATTGCCAGCCAGCTTTTCGTCAATGATTCCTTGACTAAGTAAAATATCAAAGGCATCACGACTCGTTTGAGGAACCCCGACCTGAAGCTCAGAAACAGCATGCATGGCAAGGTCAATACTGGCTTCGCAGCATCTTTGCAGATTGAGAATGATGGAATCCTGCTTTGTGAAATTCTGCAGATTTCGATCGTCATTCGCGTATTCCTCTTCAATCCGGGACAGGCACCTACGAATCACTTCTATCTTGTTCAATACGATGTCAGGGTTCATAACGGCTCCTCCCGCATCCGGCTTTTGATAATTTCCCGTCGCTCCTCATTAAGCATGGCGTATTCTTTGAGAGAACGCATAAACAGCAATTGCCTCTTCAAGGAATCAGGTTCATAAAGCAGCAAACCGCTGTCTATGATTTGGGCCCGCAGCACCGGACTAGCCTGTTCAAAATCAATCAGATCCACTTCACGCCCCGTCTTATCTGCAATAAGAGCAGCGATTCGAAATCGTTCGTAGGCATCTGGCTTTTGTTGATCGGGAATGTAGGCCAAATCCATGTCACTATCTGGTCTAGATTTCTTCTTGGCGAAAGAGCCAAACAAGATAATAGAAGCTGGATTCACATGTTCGACCAGGATATGCACGATCTCCTCCAACTGGGATGAGGTTAACCCCTGCTCAATCAGTAGAGGATCGAGTTGATCACTGAGCTTTTTCAAAATTCCACGCACCCTCCTTCAGGGACTGCGACCATTTAGCTTTCTTAGTTAATATATTTATTATATTAAATTAATGCAACAAGGTATGCTATTAGAAAAGAGAGTTCTTTCATAATTGGACTACGAAATACGAAATCACTTGAAGCGGTGTCAAGAGAACTTTAATTACCTCTCCCGTTATAGAAGGATTATTCCCTTCCCTCGATTTTTCCAATCATGCTATGATTAAGGTTAGCTACCACGGATTGAAGGGATGAGTTCATGCAGCTGTTAAGTTTGCTTTTATGTCTGATTTGGGGATTTAACTTCGTGATTATGAAGCTTGGGAACGGTTTGTTCCCGCCCGTTTTATTTGCCGCTTTTCGTTTCCTGATTGGTTCAGGGGCCTTGTTCCTGATTATATTTTATAAAAGAATTTCCTTTCCCAAGAAAAAGCATTTCAAATGGTATCTGGTTTGCGGCCTCTTGCAAACGACTTATTTTAATATAGCCATCCAGGTTTCGCTGAACTCTATCAGTGCCGGGTTGACCTCGGTGTTAACGTACAGCATGCCTTTATTTTTATCTATCATGGCCCATTACTGGATTCCCGGCGACAAGCTTACCCCACGCAAGACGGCCGGCATCGCCATTGGCATTATTGGATTGATTCTTGCCATGAACATTCATCTCTCAGGCAGTCCTTGGATGCTTCTGCTGGCCTTGTCCTCAGCTATTACCTGGGCCATGTCTAACCTCATCATCAAACAAAAACTTCAAGACAGCGATAAAGTGCAGTTCACAACCTGGCAAATGACTTTCGGAACGTTAGGCTTGTTTATTTATTCCCTGCTTTTCGAGCATGGCGCTTCCCACTGGAATCTTGAGGCTGTCGGATACTTGTTGTTCTCCGGCCTCTTAGCTTCGGCCCTTGCCTTCGTTCTATGGACGTATATCCTGTCGAAAATTGAAGCAAGCAGAGCCTCCGTTACGTTATTAACCGTTCCAGTTATCGGAGTCATTTCGGGTTGGCTTTTCCTGCACGAAGAGCTGAGAGCGACTACGCTTACCGGAATTGCCCTTGTGTTATTGGGCATATGTATAGTGAACATAAAAGGAAAATCCCGCAAAATGCCTTCGATTTAAAAACAGGTGAGTCCCATTAAACTTGGACTCACCTGTTTATTTTTAGCCCTATTTGCTCCAAATCCGATAAAGAATCACTGCTGCTTCAGCCCGGGTAAGGGAATCCAGAGGTGCGATCCTGCTGCCGCCCTTGCCTTGAACGAGGCCGGAGCCCACCATAGCCGAGACGCTATCTTTCGCATAATCGGAAATGCTTGCTTGGTCGGCAAAAACCTCGAGAGAGCTGCGGTCTTCGGTTGTTCGGCCTGCTGTCTTAAGCGCACGCGAGGCCATGACCATCGCATCTTGACGGGAAATTGGCTGATTAGGCAGGAAAAGTTGGTCCTCATTCCCCGTGACAATCCCTAATTCCTTCGCAGCGGCCAGTTCCCCATAATATTCTGCTGTGCTTTGAACATCATAGAACACCGCTGCGCTGCTGCCTGTGCCTTTCAGTTCAAGCGTATTCATGAGGAGCGAGATAAAATCTGCTCTCGTGATGCGGCTCGAAGGCGAGAAGCGGTCGGCTGACGTTCCTTCGGCAATGCCGCGAGCATACAAGGCTCCGATTGCCTGCTGAGCCCAAGGAACGTTTTGCAAATCTCCGAAGGTGTTTGGAACCGCTGCAACCCCGTAGATACTGAAATGAGTTGTCTTAAACTCGAGCCCTTGGTCAGCCGCATCATATCGGCTGCTTGGAACAGGCGTTGCCTTTCCGTGTTCGTCAACATACAGCACGACAAGCTGATCCGGATGATCAAGCTCTTCAGGGGCCGGCGTGTAAGGAATGTTTACCGTTATTGGCGTTAGCGGATTATTCCATGGCACCACACGGCCATCCAAGGCAAAGCTGAGATCGATCAACGGACGATTTCCAATCTGCTCGTGGGCAGCTTCATTTAAATTGTCCGGTGAAGCTTTAGTCATACGGACGGAAGCTTGTTCTGCATTCTCGGCCGCACTTCCCAGCATGCTGCTTGGAAGCGTAACGGCTGCAAATTCCGTCTTCAGCAAGAGTTTGTAGTTATCCTGACCCTGCAGACCTTGAACAGGCCATTGGATTTCGTAAGATTGGGCGCCGGTTTGTTTCGGGATTTCGAAGACGATTGTCTTCACGCCGTCTGCAGCAGAAGCCGTTTGCTCCAATTTCTGTTTCAGAAGATCAGCGGTGAGAGCAGCTTTGGCGAGACCGCCTTCGAGAGTCACTTGCAGTGGAGTCGTGACTGCACCATTACCGGGAACGACCGGCTGGTTGTTAGCCGAGTTTCCTCCGCTTCCGCCGGTGCTTCCTCCGCCGCTATGCCCACCATTGCCGTTACCGTTATCGCCCCCGCCGTTTCCACCGCCTGCCGGTTTGCCCATGAGCGACAGAATCCCGTATACGGATGTGTCCTGATAACCTTGGCCGGTCAGGTCATTCCATGCGGCCGCGCTTTGACGGGCACCGTCTTTTGCGTCATTGATCTGTACATCGAAACCAAGCTTCATATCATTAGCCGGTGTTACGTGCTTCAGCGGGATCTTCACTTCAACCGTGTAATTCGTCCCACTCACTTGAGCCGCCGATTGAAAATCCTTGCCGATGTTTTCCGGGTTAAAAGAGGTCTCGTTCTCAAAGTTTACCCGGTACTGCCCATCGTCCTCTTGATAAGAGGTTGTTTTGGCATTGTTCTGGTCCAGGAACACTTCAATGGAGTCCTGCTCCCAGGCGTTTGCGCTGGTTTTGTCCAGCTGCGTGTCCGCAACCTGGATCAATACATAAAGATTTTGATCATCCCAGAGGGCTTTAGCCACGCCGGAAGCTCCCTGCCAAGCCGACTGGAACCTGTTAACCGGGATTTCGGCGGCCTGATTCCAGACGTCGTCTACGATGCCATCGATTTGCGGCGTGCCATAAGAGGCAGCTGCCTCACGAGCCTCCTCCGTATCCGGCGTGTATTCGGTCATGTATTTGTCCGGATCGGCTACGCCGTAATAAGCCTTTTTGGCCTGCAGATTCTGGTCGAACAACAATGGATTCTGTGAAGCTCTCCAGCTTGAGGAGTCATTTAATCCCCACCAGGTGACGCGGAAGATATGATCGGCATGCTCCTTAAAAATATTCATAAGCTGGGCGTATAAATAACCTTGCGCATTCGCTTGCTTATCGGTCAGCTTGCTGTCGCTTCCCGCCGTCACGTCAAGCTCGGAAATGCACACTTCTACGCCAAGCTGGATGAATTTCTCCAGCGACGCCTCCACATTTTCAGACCTCGTGTTGAGATTGTAATGCCCTTGCATACCAATGCCGTCGATGAGCAGCTTGCCATCATGTTCGGAAGCGTATTTGTTGTTAAGCTCTTGAACCATGCTGGCAATGGCTGTAGCTTTATTCTGATTGTCCTCATTGTAATCGTTGTAATATAGCTTGATATCCCAATCCGGATGGCTGTCCAGCACTTCCCGCGCTATAAGGAACGCCTGCTCTACGTAGTCATCCCCGATCGCGGCTTTCCAAGGCGAGCTGCGAAGCGCCGCTTTCCAATTCGTCGGATCGGAAGGATTATCATTCATCGCTTCATTAACAACATCCCAGGAGATAACTTTATTCCCAAAATGCTCAATTACGGTCTCGATATGACTGCGCATATTCGCCAGGGCTTGCTCCCGGGTCAGCGGCTTGCCATCCTCTCCCGTATTCAGCCACTCCGGTGTCTGCTGGTGCCACACCAGCACATGGCCATGCAGCTTAAGACCAGCAGCTGTAATTTGACTAACCAGCGCGTCTGCCGCAGTGAAGTCAAATTGTTTGTTCGTATTGTAAACCTGATCCGGCTTCATGGCGTTCTCTGCCGTTACGACGTTGAAATGCTTCTTGAGCAGCTCCAGTCTTTGCCCTTCAAAGTCGGTGGAGGACACGGCATTGCCTATTAAGAAATCGTCTTTGTATACCTCCTGCAGGCTTGGAATGTCCTGCTGAACCGGGGGCGGAGCATTGACCGGCCCCAAATAAGTTAATTGAAAATCGTCCAGGAAGAAGGTTCGGTCTCCGTTGTCGTTATCAGCAGTTTCAATATAGGCGTTGAGCACAGTCGGGGTCACGGCAAGCGTATATTTGCCGGACAGCTGGACCCAATCACGGTCTGTGACAGTAGCATTTTCTGATACGTTGGTAAACGTGCTGTCCCCGGACTGCACGCTGATCCGCAGTCTGGTCGGGTTTTGCCCCGGCGCCATTTTCACCCAGGCAGACAGTTCATATTGGTTGTTCTTGGCCATCTTGCCGGCTGCATTCACCAATGCGCCGTCATATTGGCCCTTCGTGGTTACCTTCAAGCTTTGTCCGCCCTCAAGCGTGTGGTTATCCTCCGTAGTAAGTTCTACCGTTTCACGGTTATTTCGGGGGATAAAATTCTGTGTACCGGTCTCGAAGTCGGCCTTAATTCCTGTCTGGTCCACTTCCCCCGGATCGGATTGCCCGGACGTGACATCCGTGATTACCACTTCATCGATGTAAATATCGGATGTTAACGTGTTCTCCGACGGTTCCACCCAAATGATCACTTCTTTAGTATCCGCCGGAATTTCATAGGCTTTGGCTGCAAATGTTGTCCAGCCAGTATCCGTTACGGTTTGATTGCCGACGATCCAAGGATACTGGTTGGTGAGCAGCGTCGAATCTATTTTGGACCCTAAATGAAATTGTCCGCTGCCGGAACCGAGTCTTACTTTTAAGGAAATATCATACTGGTGTTCAGATTTTAAAATATCGGTTAAAACGAGAGCAGGGATCGCCTTCTCATCTGCCCGATTCGAGAATTTCAAAGACTTGCTGCCTTCGGAGGCAAGGCCCGATACAACGGAAGTTTCACCGTTAGAGCCCCAGGACAACTTGGCCCAGCCGCCTGTTTGCCCGTCCTCAAAGCTTTGGTTAAGCAGAACCGTACCGCCAGGGGCCTCAGGATTAGCAGGTTCCTCTGAATCCGCAGGGGCCGGTCCTCCGATAGCGCTGGCGAAGGTGCTGAGGGTATCCCCATTTTTGATGAGAATTCGTCCCATTGCATAAGGGCCTTCGTCACCGGGGCCGGCCTTGAATCCAACCTGGATGCCGCTGTCCTTCAGCGCGTCCTTGGCCTCCTGGTTATAGGCGCCGTATGGGTAGGCGAACAATACCGAGGGTTTGCCCGTAATATCCTGCAGGAAGGTGCTTGCGGCCTCTACTTCATCCAGTGCCTGGTCTTTGGTGATTTGGTTCGTCCAGACTCCGCCTTGGGAAATATCGTTGTTGTGGGTTTTGGAATGGTTCTCCAGGCTGACGCTTGATTCATTGGCAAGCTCCTGCAGCTGCGCTTTCGTCATGCTGTACCCGCCGCCAATCCAATCACTGACAACAAATTGAACAGAGTTGAAGTCATATTTTTTTAATATAGGAAGCGCATTTGAAATAAAGTCAGGTGTGGCATCGTCAAAAGTAAGTAAAATCGGATGGTCGGGGGCAGCTTGACCGTCTGCAACGATATCCACATACTGATCCGCCGTTAACGTCGTATAGCCGTTGTCATGCAGATACTTCATTTGCTGCTCGAACTGATCCGTGCTGAACTGGTACTCCCCTTGCGGATTGTCGCTGATCACATGGTATAAAAGGACGGGAATGTCTGGAGCTTCGGCAGCTTGGGTAAGCGGCGCACGCCATCCCAGCGGGACAAGCAGCGCAGCTGCGAGAACAAGGGAGATCCCCTTTTTGAACCCTATAAGCATTGTTTGTTGTCACTCTCCTCCAAATCGTAGTGTTAAACCGAGCAACGTAAATCCTATGAGGAAAAACCTCAATGGGAAACGCTTACATTTTTTTTGTCTTCCCTCCTTCCCCAAGCTCCATTATAGGGGGCTGCAAAATTAGCGGTACCCGAGGAACTAAAGAACTTACTGAGATTTTTAAAGATAGTGGGAGGTTAGCTGTCAGAAATGTTCACAAAAAAATCCGCGGAAACCGCGGATTCAAAAGTGCTTTTATCCTGAACTTTTAATCTATTTTAACCAGCCGCTGCTACTCCAGCCTCTCCTCCAGTGTAACCGTCACCTTAAACAAATCGCCGTCAATATCGAGGTCCAGTTCTCCCCCATGAAGGTCGACAATCGATTTGGCGATGGCCAGACCAAGGCCGGAACCTTCCGTATGGCGTGAAGCGTCCCCGCGTTTAAAACGTTCGAACAACTCGTCGATATTTTCGCTCAGCTCATATTTGGTTACGTTCTTGAACGTAATGACCGTTCGTCCGGGTTTGGCTTCTACGGCTATATAAACCCGCGTATGTTCAAGCGCATATTTGACGCAGTTGCCAATCAGATTATCGAATACCCGCCACAGCTTTTGACCGTCCACCCATACAGAAACCGGATGATCCGGCGTCGTCACCCGGAGCTGAAGGCTGGACTGCTTAATGGCCTCATTGTATTCGGCAAGTGCCTGTTCCAGCAGCTGCACGATGTCTACTCGCTCCTGTGCAAGCTCGACCTGTCCGCTGGCGATTTTACTGGCCTCGAACAAATCGTCAATCAGCACCTTCAGCCGCTGTGATTTGCGGTCAAGAATGTCCACAAAAGCCTGCCGGTCTTCTTCGGAAAGCTCCTTGTTTTTAAGCAGTTCCGTATACGTAATGATCGAAGTCAGCGGCGTCCGTAAATCATGGCTGACGTTCGTGATCAGCTCCGTCTTGAGTCTTTCGCTTTTGGCCTGTTCCCTGCGTGAGGTTTTCACGCCGTTTCTCAGCAAATTAATGTTCGCTGCCAGCGAAGCCAGTTGCGATTTCCCTTCAACAGTCAGATTCTGCTCCAAATTGCCGCTGACCAATTGGGCTGTATGAGTGGCAATTCGATTGAAATAACTGATCCGTTTCAAGGTCAGCCAAAGAGCAGGAAGCGCAAAAAGCATTAAGAGAATTGCGTAAATCACGATCGCTTCATTTTGAATACATACTATAACAAATCCGATGCCCGCCCCGAAAGCCACCGCCAAAACGAACAACGCCTGGAACATCAGCGACTTAATTAACGCCGCTTCTCTAAGACGCTGATAAGTCCAGAAAATGACGGTTCTGCGCAGGGCTTCTTTAAAGGCTTGCTCATTCCGGTATTCTTTGATGAGCATTCCCAATTGCAGGACCAGCAGCAGCACCAACAAGGTATTCACCAATACATACGTCAGCGAATGATAAATCATATCTCCAAGGCTAAAGCCATACCCCAAGGCATTTTGTGCCCATTGCAAATGCACCAACGCCGTGAGCCCTGTAATGAGCAGCAGGACGGCTCTTAAGTCGAGTGGAATCAGGTTGTAATAAGGGGCCACCAGAGCAGTGGAACCAAACAGCTTTTCCGTCCGATACCGGCGAGTCATCCAAATCAAGCCCGCAAAGGCCAACAAACCCAGACCGGTATAAATCAAAAACGTGATCTGTTTATTCTCATAAATATGAAATTCCGCCATGATCGGAGAGTTCTCCGGTGCGGATTTAGGGACGCCAATCTGTCCTTCATAGGTTCCATATTTGAAGTCAATCGCACTTTGATCCACCTGAGAGTTGGTATAGACGGCTTGATTGGATGCCGTTAACGAACGGTAGGTATGAAGGAACCTCATCCCGGAGCTTTTCAGCCTGGTATCCGCGCTGCCTCCGTCACTGGAAGCCACATTCGTAAAGACTTTGCCGGTTTCTGTTTCTACTAGTCGGTAGACGAACGAGGCTTGAAAGCTTGTATAATTGGAACGAAATCTCTCCAGCTCTTGAACATACTCGTCGATCTCCTGTTCCTTCTCCTTCACGATTTTGCTTTTGACCGCATCATCACTTGTGTAATCAGCCGTTATATCGGCAATTTTGCTGTTCATTTCTTTGGTGAAAAAGGTCACGAGCTCCTCATTACCGGAATCCCGCGCTTCCTGAATTTGGGGTTCATATTGATTCTTGATCCCTGTTATCTGGCCAGTCAAGCTTCCTAACCGGCTGCGGTAGTTTTCAATTTCCGTCTGAGTGACGATGATTTTGGGTTTGTCCTGATCGGCCGGAAGCTCGTTAAAATCCATTTGATTCACGTAATTGATCAGCTGCTGCACCTGGTTGGCATACTCCGCCGTATAGAAATAATTTTTCTTAAAATACGTGCTGCGGGTCTGAGCCACCTGAAACAATGTGCTGGCACTCAGCGTGATCAGAACTACCCAGACCAGCATCAGCAGGCTATTTTTCCATTTTGTATCCAATTCCCCAGACCACCTTTAAAAAACTCGGATTTTTAGGATCGATTTCGATCTTTTCTCGAATGTTACGGATATGTACCGCTACGGTATTGTCCGCGTTGAAGCCCGGCTCCTTCCACACCCGCTCGTAAATCTCATTGATCGAAAATACACGGCCGGCATGGAGCATAAGCAGTTCCACGATTTTATATTCGATCGGCGTCAGCTTCACCGGCTCGCCATGAACCGTTACCTCTTTGGCCGATGAATCCAGCACCAATCCCCTGAGGTCCACCGCCTTGCTTTTGCCTTCATAGTGACCTAGCGACACATACCTGCGCAGGTGCGACTTGATGCGGGCAATCAGTTCCAGCGGATTAAACGGTTTGGTGACATAATCATCGGCTCCGACCTGCAGTCCCCAAATTTTGTCCATATCCTCGCTTTTGGCGCTCAGCATGATGATCGGGATATTTTTCTGCTCCCTGATCTTAAAGGTCGTGGTGATTCCATCCTGGCGCGGCATCATAAGATCCAGAACAATCAAATGGATCTCCTGCTCATTCAGCACTTCAATCGCCTCAACCCCGTCCTGAGCCTGGACAACCGAAATACCTTCGTTCTTCAGGTAAATTTCGATCGCACGCCGAATCTCTTGATCGTCATCCACAACCAGAACGCGGTAATGACTGGTATTCAAAGCTCTTGCCCCCTCTCTCTCTTTCGTTCTATCTTATTGGGTAGTTCTATTGTAATTTCCGATTCTTAATAATGAGTCAGGGAAATTCTTAAGGAATTCTGAAGAATGCTTAAAGGGAAGAAAAAAAAGATGACCCCGTACAACCAGGAGTCATCTTCTGCCGGTAGTTTTAACTTTATAAGTGCCCTTGTCTGTAGAAAGTCGACTACCATCTACGTTATTTACGCAGTATCGTTTATTGTTCCGTCATTGTAATCAACCGATCCACCACAATTTGGTGCTTGTCGATTACGTCGGACGAATTAACGTAAGCCTCATTGGCCAACATCATTTTCCCCCAGTCTTCTCGCAGCGAATCCGATTGGCTATCGTCTTTTATTGTGTTTAGCTGATCTAACGTTTCCACTATGATCCGGATGTTTTCCAAATCATTTTCCGATAATTTAATCGATCCCGTCCCGTTATCGCCCTCAATTTGCAATTGGCCGGATAATTGATCAAAGTAACTGGCATAGTCCTGCAGCATACTGACCAGCCGATTGCTTGCGCCAACAAGTTTAATTTCTTTATACCCGTGCAAATTGACGTAAAGTTGGATCAATTCCTGATAAGTGGAGAACTCTTGCAGCAACGTTCGCTGTAAAAATTCCGCTTCGTCCAGACCTATCTCTTTCTCAGAGATGGCTTGGTTCAAGGGCACAGAGACCGATCGAATCCGGTAGTATTCCGTGAGGTCCTTACTAAGGACAATATCCACGACTTGATTCAACGCAGATTTGCTCTCTTTGGATTGGCGGTACAAGACATAATTGAATACTGCCGATACAAGCAGCACTGTCACCAGCAAGGTCAAAATAACCTTAATGCGTCTTGGCATCTGTTTCACTCCTCGGCGAGTTTGCGCTCCAACCACGGTATAACTATTAAGATGGTTTTCTATACCCCTTGAAGGACTTAATTATCATAAACAAGAGCGACTGGACAATTCCAAAGAAGAGAGCTTCTAATATCACTAAAACTTCTAGCTGATTATCAAAAGGGTAAAAATAAACTCCCGTGACATGGATAATGTAATGAACCAACACACCAGACACAACGGCTCCAACTATTGAAAATATTACCACATGGGTGAACTTTCTTTGAAATAACACGGGGAAAAGGGCAGGCATTAGATAAAACCAGGAAATTGAAGACTTATAATCTAAGAACATAGCCATAAAAATGAGAGGCGAACAAATTAGACTCATTACAATAAGGAATAGAGAGCTTCTAATCATTTTAAATTCCATCACTCCGCCTGCCTTTTTAATCTCCCTTTATTATTGATTTCTCCATTACTCTGGAAGAGCCAATATTCCCTAGTAAACATCTTGCTTCAATTCGAACTAGATTCATATTCATGAATCCAAATTCGATTAATTTCTTAACACATTCGGTCATGTAGCCCTGTCCCCAATATTCTCTGGACAATGCATAACCGATCTCAGCTCTACAATGGTCCGAATTCCAATTTACAAAATCACAGGTTCCAATGATCTTGCCCTTGGTTTTATTTTGTATGCCCCATGGGCTTAGTTGGCCCTTGCTGTATCTGTCACATACGAAATGAACGAAGTTTTCTGTATCCTCTATTTTTTGGTGGGTATCCCAAGTCGTATACTTTGATACCTCTTCATCGCTGCAATAAGCAAAGATATCTTGTACATCGTTTTTTTCGATTTTTCTGAGAATGGTTCGATCAGTCTCCAGTACAGGTAAATCCTTGAATATATCCTCTACGTCCATCATAGGGCCTCCGATTTTAGCTTTCATCACTTTATGATCCATTTGGCAAGTCCAAACTAAAATAAAGTTATTTTTCCGAATATCCTTCATAACCATTTAGTACCTTCGACTCAGTACCTTAGCGGCGAACCGAGGGGAATGCCCATGCGGGAGAAAATGAGTTGTTATACAAAGGATGCGACATTATACGAAGGAAGGGACATCATTGAAAAACGCTGACTGTAAAATATGCGTAATGTCTGTTATGGATTAAAGTCGTCCTTAAGTTCCACCCGTTTGTTGAAGAATTTATAATAAGATGGTCAACAGAAATAACCAGGCTGGCAGGAGATCAAATATGATTAGAATAGGCTTCACCATTGTCGAGTAGTCATTATTATATTCTTACCACAGCAGGCTACTCAAAAAAGGTCATATGTTTCTTATCTGCCCTATAATAATCCATTCTGTCTTCCAACTTTCCTGTGTGAAATTCAAATTTATGTCCATCCGGATCTGTAAAATAAATGGACTTTTTATCCTTCTCGTCTCTCGTCCTGCCCTCCAATATTGTTACTTGCAATTGAATTAATCGATCATGCCATGTATCAAAATCCCCTTCTTCGATTGTGAATGCTATATGAGTGTAGGATTCATGGATTTCATTCCTTGGTATGTCTTCTTCCTCATTCAATGCGATCCATAGACCATTTAAATCGAAGTAAGCGAGCTTCCTGCCCTTGACCCGTATCTTGGCCCCCAAAACATTCTCATAGAATTCAATGGAATTATTCAGGTTTGAAACCGAAAAACACAAATGATTGATGCCTTTTATGTTCAATTTATCTTCTCCTTGTTTAGGTTAGTTCGGCCGCTTTTACAAATAGAAAAACAGTAATGTCTTATAGCAAAATTCAATCTGCTCTCCATTCATTAGATTTCCACTCGTTAGATTTCAATCCATAAATCATTCTATCGAGATATTTTCCATTAATGTATTCATAATCTCTAATTGTACCTTCATGTTTGAATCATAATTTCTCTGGAATCGCACGGCTTCATCTCTGGTTTCCAGCAATGATATAAATAACGAATGATCTATTGCGTATTTGAACATTTTTTTACTTATACACTCGTTCTCTTCCGCCTTGACTATCGTACCAAGCATTAACCTTCTTAGCTTGTTCAAGATTTCTAACATTCCGTTCGATTTCTTCATATCGCTCTTTACTGTCATATTCCCAAATTGCAAAAATCTCTGTCGTTGTCTCCGAGTGCGGAGCCATCCACCTTCCTATTAACCTGGCTCCATTTTTCAATTGATTAGGTAAATTGTTTTCAACGAAATGCTTGTTAAAGACTTCAACGAAATCATTACTGACTACGTAATATTTCCTTCTATAGAACATTGCGAGCCCCCCTTGAAAATAACATGAAATTCGCTTGTGGTTTTCTGCTCTTCAGTTGTTTGCGTTTACATTCCCATTATGACGAAACGCCGTTATACAAAGTCCCCTCTCCTCGGATGACCTAAATAATTGATCTATTTAGTTTCTGATGAAGATTTTATTGAGACTAGTTCAACTTTTTTGTTTATATCTTTATATTCATATGTTAATAAATAAATACGATCTTCTTGAATAAGATTCCAAACCCTTTCATCATCTACTGTAATATTAAATGGCTCAGCATCTTTATCATAGGGATTCTTCACTTCTATAATATAATTATTTTTTGAATCCATTTTTTGTCGATGCTTTGAATATAAGAAGATGTGCTGGTAACAGAAGTCTTACAAGCGGTTAATGTTAGAACGGTCGTAATGAGGATAAGGAATTTACAATTTCAAAGCCTTATCACCTCCGATGCAGAATGCTGTGTTACCGGATGATCATGACTTGTTCGCGTTACTCTCATAATATGTTTGGTATATCCCTGCCTCTCCAAGAAAATCATTTCTTGTAAGGCCTTCTTCCCCCAGCAGCCATCGATAATTTGTTATTGTTCCGTCATGAGAAATGATGTAGGCTCTTGTACTATTCGATATACACCATTCTAATAATTGCATGCCATAATACATAAAAAGATCTTGATCCATCCGATTAATTCCCTCTCCCCAATCTTTCAAACCAAAATCCAATATTCTTTCTTCCCTAATTATTTCATGAATTTCTTTCCTGCTATAGATCTGATCACAACCAAAGAACGGTGAGTCTGGGTTTTGAGGGTACATTCGAGGGCCTACAAATGGCGATACAAAATATGGTTTTTCTTTTTCTCCCATAAGCTGTTCAGCTGTTTGAATGGTTCTCTTCGTTGGACTAACAATAACTAAATCATCAGGGAGAATTGAAATTTGATTTTTAAGTTGATAAATTTGATGAACACCATATTCAGTCAATCCAGGATGGAGTGAATTTAATCGGTTAGGATAATCCAGGAGATGTTCTCCATGGCCATGTCTTATAAAGATTAGCTCCATTGAGTTGCCCCCTCGCTTCCATGTAGGCTTTTAGTTCGCCTTTGCATATTCTGTAATGAACTTTCCTGGTTCACTTCTTTTTTCAATTGTGTTATCATTACTTTTAAAGAAGCCGAGTGTGGCTAACACTCGGCTCAACAATTGGCTTGGATGGTTTATTCCCTTCTAAGTCGTATAGGAATAAAACCCACCTTTGGCGCTAACCTTGGGGTGGGTTTTTTACTTTCTCTTGTTGTTCGAATTCATGTAAGTGAGAAGTGCGAGGATGAATGATCCAAATAAAAACATGATCGTCAACGCATCTTTAACTTCCATGGCTTCACCTCCTTTCGAAGGGAAACCATGCCCACCCAAAATTCAATTGCCTTTCCTATTTTACCATCATCCACCATTTATTTGAAGAACAATTGTTCTGTATTCTTGGATCTTGAACCTGTTAATTTCGGCTGATGTTCTAGCTTTCACGACTGTGAAGTTATTACCTTCCCTTAGTTACTCAAGTTCTCTTATTCCTATAATTTCACTAATACATTGTTCTATCTCTTTATCAAGGATGGCATCATTATACTTTATATACAAAGGAACTCTTTCATCATAAACTTCTTGAAGACTATGTCCTTTCATTATTACAATTCCTCTGCTTGAGATGTTTGTTAGCCTCTGTTTAATTTCTTCATACGGGACATGTAAATATATAATCTGTCCATTCTGTTTAAGTGTGTTCATAGCTTTATCAGAGTAGATCACACTTCCCCCTGTCGAAATAATGCTGTTAACTACTTGCAGACCTGAAACAATCACTTCTTCAACTTCAAGAAACCTCTCAACACCCTCACCATCTAAAATTTCTTGCAACATTCTACCTTCATGTTCTTGTATTAAAATATCAGTGTCCACATAATCCATGCCTAAAGCTTAGCAAGCAACACACCGAGAGTGCTTTTACCAGCACCAGACATACCTACAAGAACTATGTTTTTCATAAAACACCTCACTGTTGCTATATACTTTTTTTTGATATGCAATAATTTCACATAACAGGACCAAGGAATGGCTCAAGGCATCCCGCGGGGTAGACCTACTGAATCCGCTTTCTCAAAATTCAGCTGCCGAACCAAGCGGCGGCGAAGACGATCCGATACGTGAAGAAGGTGTTAGACGATGCCCTTGACTTCTTCGATTTTACTTTCAAAGTTCTTGTCAGTTCCTATCTTGCCCATCAAAATCAACCAAATTTGCAACCATAGTTAATGAGGTGCCTATTTTACCTACTTCCTCAAAACCAAAGCGTTGATAAAGTCTCATCGCTGCTTTATTCGATGGGTCCACACTCAGCGAGATCCTTCCAATCTTCTTCCTCCTGGCTTCCTTAAACAATTCCTCTAACAACGCTGTACCGATCCCTGTTCCCCTGTATTCTTTTAGAATCGCCATTCCGAGTTCCGGCACATCCTTATCAATAAATCCATAACCTTTATTACTCTCACTAAAATAACGTGCTGTTACCGAGCCAACTGGCTTGTCTTCATTATTCATTGCAATAAATCCAAAATCTCCAGGCCGCCCCCATCCTTCAACATACTTTGAAATTAATGGCTCATTAATAATCTCTTTATTGAATGGCTCCTGACCTTCAGGAGCAAATAAAGATTCATATAGCATATCCCACAAAAAAGCAATATCATTCTCTATTACTGGTCTAATAATATATTTCATCATCTTCGAAATCACTTTCCTTCCAGTTATTCTCCACATGTTTCGTCTAACATTATTGTGTTCACGACGTCCGAAGTAGTCGAACGTCTCCACTGCTGCTATCCCCCCGAATTCTCTGCCGAACCGAGGGGTGAATGCCCCGATTTGAGATTATTACAATTAAATTCTCTTTAATATAGTCTTTTTTCGTAGCTTTCTTGAAGTCCTTTACGGATCATTTCTGTTGTATATTCAGATGAATTTACATGATCTTTTAGGATTTTTGGAATGGATGGTAGTGCATCAACAGCTACCCACGACTCACTTTCCCATATCCTTGACCTCTTGAATGCTTTAGCACAATGTATAAAACATTCTTCAATTTCCACTCCAATACCTAATAGCGGTTTTTTATCTTTAGCTTTCATGAGATCAAGAATTTCATGATCCTTTATTACATATGCTTTTCCATTAATTCTAAGCGTTTCTTCAAGCCCAGGGATAATAAATACTATGCCTACTCTGGGATTCAATAAGATATTCCTCAATGAATCAATCCTACGATTACCGGGTCTTTCTGGAATAACTAGATGCTTTTCATTTAGAACGAAAACTGATCCTGGTGCATCACCTCGCGGTGACACATCACAGAAGCCCTTATCATCCGAAGTAGATAAAAATAATATCGGCGACATGGAGATGAAGTTCCGACAATGATTGTCTAATTCATATACAGTTTTTTTCTTTACAAGTTCACTTGGAAAGCCCAAGATATCTCTAATTTCTTCTTCTGAAGATAAGATCTCTCTAAAAGGAGTCTTCATATAATCACCTCTGTATTTATTATGCTTCGTTTAGTCCTTTACTTAATACTATCCCATGGTCCTCTTTTCCTGATAGGATATCGAAAATGTTGAAATTATACATCTGCCAATCAAAGGACGATAGCCCTGATCCACTTCTGCTGGATAGAGAGCCTAATGCCCCGATAGTAAATATGATGTTTTTCAGAAGTTAACAGCTTCTTCAAACACTATACTTAATTATTTCTCTTAGAATAATAATCAAGTAGTCTTTTTAAGTGTTTCTCTAGTTGAATTCTATAAAAATATACTAAGAAGAATATTATCAATATCATTATCTCTATTAATATGGTGGAGATTTCTATTAGATTTGTAGTTTTTAGCGAACTATAAATAGATCTAAATAAATAAACGGATACCAAACTGCAAATCAATATGACGTTCAACCCTATTGCCGTTTTTTTGGATTCAACTTTTTCTTTAACTAATTCTGATAAGAACATAAAAATAACTAGTGCTCCTATTGAATAGAGAACTGATATGATGTTCACCTCTTTTATGATTGCTTCTTTATAATATCTTCAAATCGCTCTGTTCTTCTCAAAATTTCTGACAATATGGTTTACTTGTTTTCGATTCTTAACAATGAATACTTCTTTCTGTTTCTTTACCTTTTCAAGTTTTTCTATTGTCTGTGTTCTGCTTCTTTTCCTATAATTCCAAACCCATTTAATGAATGCATAATCGATCTTTTCTGGACACTCTCCGTTCATATCAGGTCTAGTTCTCTTATGATACATAATTCTTCGTTTTACTATTCGATAAAGACAAAGCCATCTAGGCATGTCGAGGTATATGATAAGATCTGCCCTATCGATTCTGATATCTATGGTTCTTGAGTAATCACCATCTATTATCCATTTCTCTTCTGCTGAAAAGCCTTCTACAATCTTATCCCACTCATCATTTGGTGTTGGTGTCCACTCATTGCCGTTTTTATGTTTCCGGGTAAAGAGAAATAAACTACATTCACATCAGCTCCAGCAGTTGGCCTCCCAAGAACGATTGAATTTTTGGCATTTCTGAGAGACATGGTTACAAATTCACCATTACTCATAGTATGTTCGTTAACCAAAGTCACTATTTTCCCTATATAAATCTCGTCATTTATATTTTGAGTACCCCCAGAGACAAGGGGTCATCGTAATAAAATTGCCCCGGTATTGCATGAGTAGGAAATGAAGGTATGGATCGGCTACACTTAGTTGGACAGAAAAATTAGGGGCTAGTAGAATGAAACAATCACAATTAGGAGCGGATCTACTATGCCAAAAGAAAGACGTACATTTACAGCAGAATTTAAGAGACAAATGGTTCAGTTATATGAAAACGGGAAATCAAGAGCGGCTATTGTGAAAGAGTATGAGCTAAGCCCATCTGCTCTAGATCGCTGGATTAAACAAGCGAACACCTCGGGTTCCTTCGCTGAAAAGGATAACCGAACGGCAGAAGAAAACGAACTTATTGCTCTTCGCAAAGAACTTAAGCAGCTTCGAATGGAGAATGACATTTTAAAGCAAGCCGCGCTGATCATGGGACGAAAGTAAAGATCATAAAGCAAAATCGTGATAAATACTCGGTATCAGCAATGTGCAAAGTCCTACAAATCGCGAAAAGCACTTTTTACTATGAAGCGATTGATAAAGAAAACGAAGATGAAAGTATCCTTACGGAGACTATCGTCGAGATTTTCCAGAGCAACCGCAAAGCCTACGGAACACGGAAGATTAAAACGAAACTTCAGGAGCAAGGATACATCGTTTCCAGGCGCCGAATTGGACGGATTATGAAAGAGCAAGGCCTTGTGTCCACATACACAATCGCCCAGTATAAGCCGCATAAAACGGCTTGTAACGATGCAGAAACAGCTAATGTATTGAAGCGTGAGTTTGACCAAAAGGAAGCGAAACGCTTTGTCGTCAGCGATCTGACGTATGTGAAAGTCCAGCACAAGTGGCATTATATTTGCGTATTGATCGACTTATTTAACAGAGAAATCATTGGCCACAGTGCAGGTCCACGTAAGGACGCTGCTCTAATTTCCCGTGCCTTTGCCACAGTAGAAGGCGACTTAAGCGACATTCAGTGGTTCCACACGGACCGTGGAAGTGAGTTTAAAAACCAGAATATTGATGCGCTGTTAAGGACTTTTAACATTGGTCGCTCGTTAAGCATGAAGGGCTGTCCTTACGACAACGCCGTTGCTGAAGCGACCTACAAAGTAATGAAAACCGAATTCATTAACCAGATGCATTTCCAAAGTCTTCACCATCTAAACGTAGAATTATATGACTATGTGAATTGGTTCAACAGACATAGAGTTCATGGCTCACTAGGTTACATGACACCCGTTCAGTACAAAACTACAGCCCTTAAAAAAGTTGTCTGATTTACTGTTGACAGTCCAGGTATAGCAAATTCTTTTTCAGA
This sequence comes from Paenibacillus physcomitrellae, assembly GCF_002240225.1. NCBI lineage: Bacteria > Bacillati > Bacillota > Bacilli > Caryophanales > Paenibacillaceae > Paenibacillus > Paenibacillus physcomitrellae. The sequence continues at coordinate 1,700,168 of NZ_CP022584.1, forward strand.
AGGGATCAGATACTCGGCAAATTTATAGGTAAGTTCGGTAGAAGGGTAATTTCTGAGATCAATGATCAAGCCTTTAGTGTTCCGCGATTCTTCCATGATCCTATCAATCTCGCCTTCTGCTAACAGACCGGCATTGATATAATAGATTTCTTCATTTTCCATTTATTTGGAACCTGTATCAACAAAAAAAGTAATATTACTTGTAGCATCACTTAGATAGCCTGTCGCGCTTATATCCTTTTCCTCCTTTAGTCTCAATTATTCCTTTCGAGTGGGGTAAAGTGGAGTAGCACTGAGTAGTTTCACGAAAAAAGCCCCAGCCTTAGATAGCTCTTATCTTAGGCTGGGACGATTGTTGTCTGAGCTTATATATACCATTATTATACATCTGATAATCAAGGGGCAGTAGCTCCGCAGCTGAACTGAAGTCTCTGCCACATTGAATATTCGAAAAACATCATTTAGTTTTAATCATCGAAATAACGTTAAATCTTGCTGCAATTCTTTTATGATGTTCTTTTTCTCAATATATTTAATAACCCAATACTAAAAATTAAAGTCCCAATTATGATATAAGAATGTATAAATCCATCTAATATAGGAACGTACTCACCAGTTAGATTTTTATTTGAATACACTATATCGACTGACAACTTCCCTAAAGGTGTACTTATTAATATCACAATAACTCCCAAGATGTAATACCACACTTGATTCTTCATCAAAAACTCCCCTTCTAATCCCCCTGATTTTTATTCATTATTACGCTTACTAAAAGATTCAACCTTCATATGTAAATATTTCAGTTAACGTTCTTGTATTCACCAGCCCCTCACCTTATGGACCCGCCAGGGTCCGACAGAGGCTGCGGTTAGGTGGTGCAGGGTTGTCCGCCTGATTCCATTTTTCTCTGCCAATCTCCCCTGGCAGATCAAGGGGCGCGACAGCCGATCAGCCGCGTGAATATAATGTCATGTGAAGTTCTTGCCTTCCCTGATTTTGCTTGTACTAATTATTATCTATAGCGATCTCACTATCTATATCGAGATCAATAGTCTCCGTGTGAAGTTCTTTATTATTATCATTCCATGTGATAGTTAATGTGGTGCTTTCATAATTTTGTTTATCCTTTAAAAGTTCATTGTACGAATAATCCCCAGTAATTGAACCTGTATCATTATCAAGATTTTCAAGAATAGCTACTGGTCCCCCCGAAGAACTTGCCTCATGTGTATATACAGTTTCGTATTTTTCAGTTGAATTCATTTCCTTAAAATCATATTTATAATAAGTGCTATTTTCAATGTTTTTGGGAGCTCCCTTGTAAGTTAATTTGCCGTTTCCTCGAAGAATTTTATCTTCGGTAACTATGATCTTATAATCAGAAATGTCCCACAATTCGCCTTTGCCATTAAGAGTGTAAACATGAACAACACTTTTTGATGATTTACTATTTTTTTCGTTATATACAATACCCCAAATGATATTAGTAATAAGAATGACACCTAAAAGTATGAAGACTAATCTTTTCATATCTTTCTCCCTTAGTTAGTTGGGATTTTTATTAGTTGCAAGAATTTCACATAACGTTCCTGTATTCACGACGCCGAGAGCCTTAAGTGGAGCAATAGCGCAACGGGTCGTTAGACTTAGGCTCGCAGGGTTGTCAGCAGCATCTGCTTCTTTGTCAAAACTTCTGCTGACCGAGGGGCATTACGCCCCGATGCGTTAGTACTGTGTTATAAGATGTAGCCGTCTTCTTCGAATACCTACAAGTATGTTCTCTCACAACATTCAACTATCGTTCTCAGTTAGTTTAGATTTGTTAATAATAAGACAGTACAAGTAATACCTTTTTTCAGCTTTCGTATCATTCTGCATTGCTTCCAATTAACGGAGCGAAGCTGCCGATCTTTCGTCAGCAGCCTTGTGTTGAAGATTTTGGACTAACTAACCGTTCTATGGCAACTACACTTGAGTAGGAGACTCAAGGTCTACTACAATTCGCTCCTTTTCTTAAAAAGATACTCCCAAGGGCTAATAATTATTTGTGCAAACGTATCCAATAACTCACTACGCGACCTCTAGAGAAGCACCCTTTGGTTACAAAGAAACCTTCACTTCATTTCTTGCTTGAGCGCATTGCCTTAACATGCTTAAGAGTTCCGTCATTTGCAAAGCGTGAATAATCGTCTGATTCTATGGCGTAAATAGCTATTTTTCCGTCTTTGTCACTATGCACTCCCCAGCCATAACGCTTGGAAAGAGCCGAAGAACGAAAGCACGGTTGGCCTTTTGAGAAAAAGTCCTCGCGGCTTATTCCTCTACGATTACCGTTAGCTTCGTAAAGTACATCATCTGAAGTATACTGATAGGGTCTGTCTATAAGCATTTCGTACTCGATTCGCACAGCAGTCTTTGGGTCTTTCAACGGTGGTTCCGTGGCTTTGGTTGTTGGGCAATCCTCTGCCACTTCGATAAATGCATTAAAATAGTTTGTGGTGTGTTGTTTCATGTAATAACCCCCTTTAATAATTAATAATCATAGAGCTCTTCTGCCCAGTTAGTTTAAAGTATATCTAAGCTTTGATGAATGGGTGTATGCTTTGCGGCTATTTCTTATAACGTTGTTGTATTCACGAAATGACCCAGCCTTAGATAGCTCTTATCTTAGGCTGGGTCGTTTGTTGTCTGAGCTTCTTCCATGATTATACATCTGGGCAACCAAGGGGCGAATGCTCCGCAGCGTAGATGTATTGTTATATGATGTCGGCGACTTCTCCGATTCCTCTTATTAATGTCATTCATTCTATTGGTTAAGTACGTAATTCTAATGTTTTCAAGTCAATAATAAAGCTGTGTTGTTTAAGAATATCCAATCCGAGCAACCCTTTATGGTCCTTCGGCAGTATGCCAACATCTATTTCTATATTCTCAATGCTTCTTGTACCTATTTCAACCCTGTCCATAATTTTTGTATAGAAAGGAACGCTTCCCCCAATCCCGTATGCTTCATATATAGAATCACCTGTTTCGTAGGTCACACCTATTTCCTCCAAAATATCAGGACTAATTATAGTATGTGAGGACCCTGTATCTATAATCACATCATCTATTCTTAATGCTCTTCCTCTGAATGTAACGGTAAGCGACGTCGTAATTAACTGTCCATCATAGTTAATTTTCATTACTATTACGTCTCACTCTTATTAATGGGTCCCGGCGAATATGGATCACAAATTCTTGATTTGAAGTATGGTATACTAAATTCCCAGGCTCTGCTTGGAAAAACTCTTTATTAGCCTCTTGCTCTGATATAGTACGAATTGGTGCAACTTCATCTACTATTTTTTTGTTGCCTTCCTCATGATAATTAAGTATGGACACCAGAACAAATTGGTCAGGAAACAATTCTCTTACTTCTTGCCATTTCATTCGTTCTACCTCCCACAAATTCTTACCATTTCTTTTTCCTGTCTTGATTTTATCATACTTATAGTTCAGCATTCCCATTGTATTTTATATCATCTTTTTTCCGCCGATTTCATCTAACGTTGTTGTATTCACGACGCCGAGAGCCTTAAGGCAGCTTTAGCTGCCGGCCGCGACTGCGGTTAGGTTCGCAGGGTTGTCCGCCTGACTGCGCTTCCTCGAAAATGCCTCAGGCGGACCAAGGATCGGCCTCAGCCGATCCGCCGCGTGAATATTATGTTATAAGATGTTGGGGCCATCTCTGAAATACTCACATAACGATCTTTATTCTTCTTATAATTTCAGTCTTTCTAATTGATGATCTTCAATCAAGTCTATTGTTTTTCTATTGTTTACATATTCCTTTATTTGTTTCGAGATATTTGGTATTAATAGTATTGATTCTATTTCATCTAATGGTATCCACTTTACAGCGACTTGGTGAGGATCTGGTTGCCGAGGGGGCTTTGGGATCGAATTATTAATTAATTTGCATTCGAAAATAAGATGTAATCCATGTCTTTCTGTCACTTTATAGTCGCCTGACTGTTTATGAGGAGCAAATTCATAAATTAGAGCTAACTTACCGACTTCGACGTCTGCGTTGGTTTCTTCATATACTTCTCGAATAACACCATCAACTATTGTTTCTCCAGGCTCTAATCCTCCGCCCGGTAGATTGTAATGAATTCCATTGTTATCATACTCAACTAATAAAATTGAATTGTCTTCGATTATTAATCCAGTACATCTAACTCTAACATGTGACAAGTTAACACCTCTTGTTCTTATGTATTTGAATTTATTTGGGTTTGCCCCAATTTCTGATAACGTTTCCGTGTTCACGACGTCCATTCACCCTAAGCTGCCAGAGTCGTGCGACTAGCACGATCTCAGCCGGCCGCGATGCGGTTGGGTGAATGGATGTGTCCCGGCATATGCATCTTCGACTTATCTTCCGGGAACGAGGCGGCTTGTCCGCCGATGCGTGAACACATTGTTAGGCGAAGTTAATTCCTCCCTCATAACAACCATTCTTTAGCTAACTCTCTTACTTCATTTCTAAGTTCTTTCATTATCTTAGTAACATCCTCTACTCCCAAAAAAATCGATTGCCATATTACTGTATCTAATTCTATGGAGGTCGCCCACCAACAAGTCTCTATCCCTCTACGCGGATTTGGAAACAATACATGTTTTCCATTGTGTTCTACTACTGCATATCCTTCTCGCAATCCATAGAAACTGCGATGCACATATTCCGACCCAGACGAGTATAACCTGCTATGCATTAATTGCCTAAAAGGTTTACCACCTTCTGATTCATCAACTTCTTGAGCTAGCTTTAATATCGTCTTGGTTGTATAGTTCTTTGGGATCTTGCCTTCCCTGCAATTGAATAACAGTCTTGCTTCATCATAACGTTGTTTTAAGGTATTTAACCTCTCGTTACTGTAGTATTCTTCTTTAAGTATAGTATCTTTTATAGATAGAACTTCGTTGGCTACTCCCCATTCATGCATTACCACTAAGACTACGTATTTTTGAAACTCTTCGTCATCACAATTCCACAAATTCCATAAATGTAAATGTCCTTCGTATAATACTCTTAACAATGTGAATGCATCCGAATAATGTGCATTCGAAATTAATGTTGATATTGAACTGAAAGTAAAAAATTGGGCCATACTTAATTCTGACAATATTATATGTCTTTGATTTGCATAGTCTTTATTGTTTTCAAGAATAGTAGAGTTTTGAAGAAGATTCTCCCTAATCTTGTCAATTAATATTAGCCACTTATCTACCATATCTTTTGTCGATTTTAATTGCTCTTCATTTATTACTTCTGGGGATTTCCAGAACATCATTATCATCATCCTTGCAAGAATTAATTTCGCCTAACGTTCCTGTATTCACGACCCGACGTATGTCGGGTGTCCGGCGAATGCCGGGCCAAGGACGAATGTCCGCAGCGTGAATATGATGTTATGTGTTGCTTCTGTCTTCCTGCGTTACCTTCGAAAGTTTTCTTACCGCCGGGCGCGCTTCGTATCCGAATTTGCTTCGTCCACTCTGTTCTTCGCCGGGCATGCTTCGTATCCGAGTTTGCTTCGTCGATCTTATCAGACCTTCAACAATTTCCAGCTTCTAAATCGATCTTAAATATGCTCTTCAGAAGTTACACATAACGTTCCCGTATTCACGAAACGACCCAGCCCTAGATAGCTCTTATCTTGGGCTGGGTCGTTTGTTGACTGAGCTTTCCTCCATGATTATACATCTGTCAACCAAGGGGCGATAGCCCCGACGCGTGAATACAGTGTTATGTGATGTCCTCGTCATCTTGAGATGGTCTCAAATGTTTATAATGATAAAATATCACCTATTACTAGATATGTATAAATAATATATCTTTCAGCTTCTTCGAGAGTTACCTCAGCATGTGTACCTTTGTTAGCAGCTTCATGAACTCCATCTAATCGTTCACCGATAAATTTTAAATGTGAACCCACAATAGATGTAAATTTCTCACTAGTAGATTTACTTTCAATATATTGAATGAGTCTATTTATATATTGGTCTCCCCCAATCTTTAACTGTTTACCTCCTGGTAGTAATATAGGCTCATCAGTAGGAGGGTATAGTACATCTGCCACCTCTTTTATTATTCTTCGACATGTATGTACCGCATTGGCCCAATCTTCATCATTATCTGATTTTAGATTTTCATAGACAGAGATAAATTTCCGAATTGCTTCTGGACAAATATCCTTTAACTTTGTATCAACAAAAATACGTTTCTTTGTAAAAATATCTTCCGTTATTTCTCCAAACTTCAATTCATAATTTAGATTAAAGACATATTGGTATAGTCGTGATCTAACTATTTCAATTCTCTCTGTATTAGTTCGTATAAGTTGTAATATACTATTTCGTTCTGATGCATTACCTGGTGGAATTATTGGTAAAAGATCAGATTGACTAGAAATCGAAACATTACGATCGTATGCTACTTCCATCCGTGATCTTGCAGCATTAACTGATGCCTCCATTACTGCAATAGTATCTGTAAAGGCTCTTTCAACTCTTTTTGGTGTCTTCGAGGTTTTATCATTAGGATCATCAATAAAATACGTTCTTCCTGATTTAGTTGCTGCTTTCCAAGATTCTGCTGTTAAATATCCGTTAGATTTTCTTTCAAATCCATTTGCTTCATATCTAATCCATTCTACGGATTCAAAATCATTAATCAATCTAGCTAATCTAAGACACTTTAGTACAATATTTTGAGTTGGTATTTCAGACAGTTCAAAATTTCTTAGTATTTCCTCTGATAGTTCTAGTGCTTCACTGGTTCTTAGTTTCATAATTATCCCCCAATATTTGAATTTAAATTTGGATACATAGTCTCATTTCTTCTTACGAGGATTTCACATAACGTTACTGTATTCACGACGTCTCACCGACTTAAGGCTCCTACAGGAGCCTTAAGTCGGTGCGGATGTGTCCGGCTGATTCTGCTTCCCCGCATACTGAATTGCCTAATTGATTCACTTCGGACTCCTGCCGGACCGAGCAGCCGCAAGGCTGCGATGCGTGAATATTGTGTTATGTGATGTTGGGGCCATCCTCGAGTTTTCTACTACAAAATTCATCATTTATCTTAATTACTGTTATGATAAATAATCTTAAAAATATATAGTAATTCTGAGTATGTTTGTTTTCATCATCTGCAGAGAATGGTTGCAAATGACTGTATTTATTCCTCAGATCTAATCCATTATTAAATTGTGATTTGTTTAATAAATAATTGATGTATTCTTGTTCCGGTCTTGAAAATAGAGTGCTTTCAAATTCCAAAATATTCTTATCTTTAAGCTCGTTTAAGATTTTCCTTCCACTAAATGAGTACTTCCAGTAAGCTATTACATCATTCGTATATAACTCATAAAGTAATATGATTAGAGCTTCATTTGGAAAAACTATTAATCCAGCTTCATCTACTGTCAAATAGTTATTCTTAATTAGCCACTCAATTTTTGGTGTATCAAACTCTGGGTAATCACTTATTTTAACTTTCTCATTGCATAATAATTCGAAAAAACAATCATATGTCTTCTTTGTCTCGTCAATATATCCTAGGCCACTTTGATCTGAAAAAAGTAAGAATGTAACATTACGAAACTCATCGCCAATACCATATACATACTTATTATCAATGAGAGACGGGATATTTCTATAAATCAAATGTTCAGAACGAATTTCAAAAAGCTCAATATCGATATGACCTTCCTCAATATAAAGAATGAACTGTTTTAGGACTGATTCTAAAGCTGGCATCACATTAGTACATTTCTCGAGAAAAGTTGAGCTTGCTGATGGCATTGAAACTCTGAAGTTAGTGGCCCCAAACTCCGTTGATAAGTATTCAACAAAAAACCATTCGATAACTTCTTCCAACCTAATACCATTTCTGAATAGCTGATCATAATAGCCTGCCATTTGGAGGTATGAGAAATTATTCTTATGTTCAAAAGAAAATCCTTTAACATAAGCATTCTTTGATGAAGTTAAAATATGACGCTCAAATACTCCCATTTCACTTTCCTTATTTACTAAAGTACATCTCATTTGTAAGTCAACGTATTCAAACAAATAAATGAAATTATTTAGTAACGTTGCATAATCAAGATTATCCCTTATCCAATTAGAATTATATGTACCAGTGGTTGATAAGCCTTCATTATTTATCGAGACTACATTTTCTTGGTTACTTGCAAATATTACACTCGTTTCTATCCTCATCCCCGAGTTATCCTTAAAAAACTCTTTCTCCTGTTCTTCGATCTTCTTTTTTGATTTCAAGATCAACTTTGGTGAGATCACGAGTTTATCTTTATTGCTTTGAATATTTGCAATGAGCTGTAAGTAATTAGGATTAGGTTGATCACAATCAATATAATTAGAGATTGTTGTCTCCTTGTCTTCGATGCTTAATTCTTTAGGAAGATGTATTTCTTCCGTTTGTCTAAAATGTTTCATTTCATATTTATCTAGAAGTAACTTAGCAGAAGAACTGTCACTAAGCATATATTCCCTAATTATTCTGCCGTAATGTTCTACTATATTCTTGGATTTCAATAATTCAGACAACTTAATTTTTGATGAAAAGAGAAGCTCTTGAATTATTTGTTCTGATATATCCTCATATACCTTGAACCTATCAATCAATTCCCAAAAATCATCTTTATAGTAAAAAATAATATCATCATAGATTTCAGAAATTTTATCATCAGTAATTACTTTTATATATCTAGCTATTATTCCGAAAAAAACACTAATATTTTTTTCGAACCGTTTGATATCTTCCAGAGTCCATTCCATTAAGTACAATTTATTATCAAAATACTTTTTAATATTGTAAAGTTCGATAATGTCATTAATATCATATGCTTCTTTATTCCCAGACTCATACTCATTAATGAGTATTTCACTATTTTTAAGATTCCGTCCGCACGTTAAATCGTTTGGTGAATAATACTTCACTCTCTCCATGATTCTTCTCCTTAATAGCAATTTTCAGTACTTAATGTTCTGAATCTTGCCCCAATTTCACGTAACGTTCTCAGTATTCACGAACCCGAGAGCCTTAAGTGACCGTAGGGAACGGGTCGTCAGACTTAGGCTCGCAGTGGTTGATCGCCTGATTCCGCTTCCTCGCTTCTTACCTTCTGGCAATCCAAGGACCGAATGGTCTGATGCGTGAAAACGATGTTATCTGATGCCGGTGCCATCTTTGAGTTACTTACAAAATAAGCTCTTCATTCTTTAGAGTGGTCTGTATTCATGTTATAATGTCTATAATTAGTTTGAAAGGAGTTGTTGATCTTGGCTATTAGTAAAGATCGAATTAACTACCTCATTAATCACTTGACAGAAAAAGATCTCGAACTTGTAACCGATTTGATGGAGCGTCTCATCCAGAATGATTATCCGGAAATCCCTCTTGATGATGAGCCTACTACTCAAGATGACTTAGCTTCAATTAAGGCAGCTCATGATGCTATGGAAAAAGGCGAACTCATTAGCTTAAAGGATATCGAGCATGAATTACGAAATTAAATTCTATAAAGATGCAATAAAAAGCATCCAAAAACTAGATAAACCAACTCGAAATCGTATTCTTGATCATATCAACATACTCTCAGAAAACCCAAAACATCCAGAACTGGATATTAAAAAAATGCAAGGTACTGAAAATCAATACCGTCTTAGGGTTGGTTCTTATAGAGTTATTTACTCTTACTTTAATGATCAGTTGATTATTGTGATTATCAAGGTTGGTTCTCGTGGTGATGTTTATAAAGCTTAGAGGCACTAATTAGTGTCTCTTTTATTTTTGTATTGCACCGGTTTCAGATAACGTTCAGGCATTCACGAACCGTCACTGCCTTAAGCGACCAACGGGAGCGGCCGCGATGCGGTTAGGCAGTGCAGGGTTGTCCGCCTGGTTCCGCTTCCTCGAAATTCCTCGGGCGGACCAAGGGGCGCGTCAGCGACCCGCAGCGTGAATGCGGTGTTATCCGATGGACTTGCCTTCTTGATTACACTCTCAAAAAAATGTTTTTATTTAATGTAATCAATTACCTTATCAAGGTATGTATCTAATGGTTGTGATGAGTCAACTATTAAATACTCAACATTCGATGGTGGCCTCTGACTATTATGGATCGGCTACACTTAGTTGGACAGAAAAATTAGGGGCTAGTAGAATGAAACAATCACAATTAGGAGCGGATCTACTATGCCAAAAGAAAGACGTACATTTACAGCAGAATTTAAGAGACAAATGGTTCAGTTATATGAAAACGGGAAATCAAGAGCGGCTATTGTGAAAGAGTATGAGCTAAGCCCATCTGCTCTAGATCGCTGGATTAAACAAGCGAACACCTCGGGTTCCTTCGCTGAAAAGGATAACCGAACGGCAGAAGAAAACGAACTTATTGCTCTTCGCAAAGAACTTAAGCAGCTTCGAATGGAGAATGACATTTTAAAGCAAGCCGCGCTGATCATGGGACGAAAGTAAAGATCATAAAGCAAAATCGTGATAAATACTCGGTATCAGCAATGTGCAAAGTCCTACAAATCGCGAAAAGCACTTTTTACTATGAAGCGATTGATAAAGAAAACGAAGATGAAAGTATCCTTACGGAGACTATCGTCGAGATTTTCCAGAGCAACCGCAAAGCCTACGGAACACGGAAGATTAAAACGAAACTTCAGGAGCAAGGATACATCGTTTCCAGGCGCCGAATTGGACGGATTATGAAAGAGCAAGGCCTTGTGTCCACATACACAATCGCCCAGTATAAGCCGCATAAAACGGCTTGTAACGATGCAGAAACAGCTAATGTATTGAAGCGTGAGTTTGACCAAAAGGAAGCGAAACGCTTTGTCGTCAGCGATCTGACGTATGTGAAAGTCCAGCACAAGTGGCATTATATTTGCGTATTGATCGACTTATTTAACAGAGAAATCATTGGCCACAGTGCAGGTCCACGTAAGGACGCTGCTCTAATTTCCCGTGCCTTTGCCACAGTAGAAGGCGACTTAAGCGACATTCAGTGGTTCCACACGGACCGTGGAAGTGAGTTTAAAAACCAGAATATTGATGCGCTGTTAAGGACTTTTAACATTGGTCGCTCGTTAAGCATGAAGGGCTGTCCTTACGACAACGCCGTTGCTGAAGCGACCTACAAAGTAATGAAAACCGAATTCATTAACCAGATGCATTTCCAAAGTCTTCACCATCTAAACGTAGAATTATATGACTATGTGAATTGGTTCAACAGACATAGAGTTCATGGCTCACTAGGTTACATGACACCCGTTCAGTACAAAACTACAGCCCTTAAAAAAGTTGTCTGATTTACTGTTGACAGTCCAATTATTAATAGTCGCTTCAAAGGATTCTTGAGTTGTACTTTCAATTTGGCTTATCAACCTATCTCTTGCTTTAAGTCTACGATTTATTTCCGTGTGGTTGTTTAAGTAACACTCAACATACTTGTATTCTGCCTTATGTTTACTTGATAAATCTAAACCGTTCTTAATCATTTCTGGATAAAGACACGGACTGTCAAAAATGACACTCTTCCCCTGCGATAAATAAAAGTCTATTAATTCCCAATCCACAGTGTATGAGAATTTCCCCAAAACCCATAGCTCAATATCATGTCCTTCTGCGGCTTTTAATAACGCAGTCTTTGAGGTGTCATGATCAACAATAATTGCACCGGTTATTTGTGCAACTCTTCGAGAAAGAGTTGTTTTCCCTGAACCAGGAAATCCCGACATTTGAAGAAAAAACATCAGTGCACCTCACTACTATTTTCTTTGCAAGTCTTTCGGATAACGTTATTGTATTCATGAACCCGAGAACCTTAAGGCAGCCACAGCTGCCGGCCGCGACGCGGTTAGGTTCGCAGGGTTGTTCGCCTGAATCCACTTCCAGCTTCATCCTCATCGGGCGAACCAAGGGCCGACTGGCCCGCAGCGTGAATATATTGTTATATGACGTCACAGACTTCTTCGATTAACTACCAATGAATGTATCCTGACTTCTTTAAGATCTTATAGGTCATTGAATTCAATTCATTTATTGGCTCTTTTAAACTAAAATACTTCAATTCAAGTCCTTCATTATCATTGATTGTTGGAATCCCAGATACCTTGTGGGCTTCGTATACTATAATTGCATTATAAACTTCATCGCCATGAGGATATTGATAGTACATATCACTTCCAGATAAGACCGTTATAAATTTCAGTTCTTCTGCATTGAGTCCAGCTTCTTCATATAATTCTCTATGTCCTGCTTCTTCAAAAGTTTCAGCTATTTCTAAGGCTCCTCCAATAACTCCCCAATCTCCTGTATCCGTTCTTCTTTGAAGCAATATATTCTTTTCTTCGTTCAATACGATAACCGTCACACCAGTCAAAATTAAAGGTCGAGTACCGACCAATTTCCGGAGTTCTGAAATATATCCCATCTAGATTCCTCTTTCTAATATTCATTTGTCTGTGATGTCATATAACGTTCCTGTATTCACGACCCGACGTATGTCGGGTGTCCGGCGAATGCCGGGCCAAGGGCGAATGTCCGCAGCGTGAATATGATGTTATGTGTTGCTTCTGTCTTCCTGCGTTACCTTCGAAAGTTTTCTTACCGCCGGACACGCTTCGTATCCGAATTTGCTTCGTCCACTCTGTTCTTCGCCGGGCATGCTTCGTATCCGAGTTTGCTTCGTCGATCTTATCAGACCTTCAACAATTTCCAGCTTCTAAATCGATCTTAAATATGCTCTTCAGAAGTTACACATAACGTTCCTGTATTCACGACCCGACGTATGTCGGGTATCCGTCGAATGCCGGGCCAAGGACGAATGTCCGCAGCGTGAATATGATGTTATGTGTTGCTTCTGTCTTCCTGCGTTACCTTCGAAAGTTTTCTTACCGCCGGGCGCGCTTCGTATCCGAATTTGCTTCGTCCACTCTGTTCTTCGCCGGGCATGCTTCGTATCCGAGTTTGCTTCGTCGATCTTATCAGACCTTCAACAATTTCCAGCTTCTAAATCGATCTTAAATATGCTCTTCAGAAGTTACACATAACGTTCCTGTATTCACGACCCGACGTATGTCGGGTGTCCGGCGAATGCCGGGCCAAGGACGAATGTCCGCAGCGTGAATATGATGTTATGTGTTGCTTCTGTCTTCCTGCGTTACCTTCGAAAGTTTTCTTACCGCCGGACACGCTTCGTATCCGAATTTGCTTCGTCCACTCTGTTCTTCGCCGGGCATGCTTCGTATCCGAGTTTGCTTCGTCGATCTTATCAGACCTTCAACAATTTCCAGCTTCTAAATCGATCTTAAATATGCTCTTCAGAAGTTACACATAACGTCATTTATACGACCTTCATATAAATACCACATATCGGTAATTATCCGAACTTCTTCTAGTATAATCCATAAAGAGGTATAGGCGAAGTGAATTTTAATCATCGCCTACTCCTGCTCTTCCAGATCCATCCGATCGAGCGGACTCTGGATACGTTGTATGTTTTTTGTGCTGACATGGGTATAACGCTGGGTGGTCCGGGCACTTTGATGGCCTAGCAGCTCCTGGATATACCGGAGGTCGGTTCCGCCCTCAAGCAAATGAGTCGCAAAAGAGTGGCGCAGCGAGTGAATACTTACTTTTTTGACTATACCCGCTCGTCTTCTCGCCTCTTCAAACACTTTCTGGATAGTACGCTCGGTTACGTGTCGTCCGGGATTCTGTCCTGGAAACAACCATTCCTCAGGCTGAAACTGAGCAATATAGGATTGCACCATGTTCATAGCCGCTCGAGATAAGAGAGTATTCCGGTCTTTTCTCCCTTTCCCTTGCCGTACACGCAAGGTCAGCCTTTCCGTATCCAGATCGGTCATCCGCAGCCGGACCACCTCGCTTACTCTTAACCCGGAAGAATAGGTCAGATAGAGAACAGCTTTATGTTTGGAATTCGTTATCGACGTTAAAAGCTTTTTCACTTCGTTTTCCGACAAAACGTTAGGCAAGGTATGCTGCTTTTTAGGACGGATATACTGAATTTCATTCACCGGGTTGTTTAACACGTATTTGGCATAGAAGCGGATCGCACTGATCGTCTGATTCACGCTGGAATGGGAGATGTGATTATCCAGTAGAGCCAGACAGTATTTCTGGACAGCTTCGCTGCTGATCTCGGGCGCATCCCGCGGCAGGGTCTGCACAAAACGCTGTACTTGGCTGCAATAGGCCTTGATCGTCTTGCTGCTGTAACCGCGCTTTTTTAACTCTTCGATCAGGACAGCACGGTTAAAACGGCTTTTGTTCCTGTCCTCCTTTTCAACCGCACCTATCCATTCGCACTCCTTCAGCAGTGTGGTTTCAAACGAAAGAAATTTTCTTGGAAACATCTCAAGCAGCTGTAAAATGGCAGATTTCTTATACGGAACGATCCATAATTTCTGCCCGGCATCCCAACGTCTCCCCTGAATTCTACGGATGGACACGATATGCTCCGGATGGTAAGGCAGCTTGATGCCCAGTGAATCAGCGTTCAATTTTACAACCTCTATCATGTTCATGACCTCTCCTTTTCGATAAAAAGTTACCGAAGACTGTCTCCGTCTAGTTTCCTTCAAACGCAGATAACAAAAAAAAGGCCGCTTTCTCCCCTTATGGAAAAGAAAACCGCCTTCCGATGCTTTCGGAATCTATTAAACCCCTATGAAATGAATCTCCTTTCATCATTCTATACGAAGCAGATGAATCCCATCAATAGTAAGCAGCCCAAGCAGCCAGCCATTCACCTCCACTTTGTTCATTCCATTCCAACGGCGGAAATCCCCGCCTTGTAGACAACCCTACAGAAGCCACGCCTACCGTCAGTTCCCCCTGCAGAAGAGCACCTTTTCATCCAAGGTTCAACACTCCTTGGTTCCTGCCAAGGTTTAAACTCCTTAACAGGGTTTAACGCCTCTAAACAAGGTTTAGCGCCCCTTAAGAAGGTTTAACCCCCTTTAATAGGTGTAATAATAAAGGAATACCATTTACGGGAAGGTGATCGAATATCATGAATACAACCTCTCAAAACCAGCAAGCGGTTGAACAAATTCGTGAGCTGATCAAAGGCATAGAAACCGCGATGCTGACAACGGTATCGGAAGAAGGGCTGGTCTCTCGGCCCATGAAAACCCAGGAGGTAGAGTTCGATGGCGACCTCTGGTTTCTGACCAAAAAAGACACCGACAAATTCCATGAGCTGCTCCATAACCGCCAAGTGAATGTGGCCTATGCCGGCAAATCCTTCGTTTCGATCCGAGGCGAAGCCGAGCTTGTGGACGACCCCGGGAAGCTGAAGGAATTCTGGAGCCCGGCATACGAGAAGGTTCTAGACACTACCCCTGACGACCCGAACCTTATTCTGATCAAGGTACAAGCAGACGCCGCCGAATATTGGGATGCGGGCAACAAGTTTAAAATGGGGAAATTTTTGTTCCGCAGACTGCTTGGCAAAAATACCGAAGATACCGATATCAACCGGACTATCGAATTAGAATAAAAACCTTGGCGATCTTGTTTGGTTGAACCCGCTGCTCCGCAAGATCCCATCAACAACAGACTGTCTCGAAAGTCATTTTGTTTTGTGATTTTCCCGGCTCCCACTGCAGTTCATACTCAAGCAAAATTCAAACCTCCAACCCCACTTATGCAGTGGTTTTGGAGGTTTTTTGGTTCCGATTTTGGGACTGGATCATCCGAATGAACCTACCCTTTTAGACAGCCCCTTTTCCACATTACTTCTCCCATTCCTTAGTCACTTCTCTTGTTCCTTTGTTACTTCCCCGGCTCCTTCTCCTTCTCCTGAATCACCTGCTCAATCCCGAGCAGAATCAGCTTCAAACCGAACTCAAACGCACTGTCAGTCCCCATCAGCTCGAACAGCCCATTGGTAAACATTCTCCGAAATAGTCCGGCTTCCGAATCGCTCATGGAGTCAAGAAGACGAAACATCTCCTCACTCGGAAGCGTTATCTTGTCCTTAACGATAGCGGCGACATTTCGCTCATGCTGATAGGCGTCCAGAACGAAATAGAAGACATAGTTCACAAGCGTGGTGACGACTTGCATTTTCTGCTCTTGCTCCAGCGGCGTCGATTCCACGCACAGCAGCATACGGTTGGTAAACCGGATAATATCCGGTTCGTGAGGCAGTGTCATCATCATAAGCTGCGTGGAGCAGGGATACCGGCTGAGCACGCTCCGCACGGTTACCGCTAGCCCTGTCAGCTGCTCCTTCCAATCTCCCTCGGAGTGGAACTCCTCCAGAATGATCTTCGATACCTGGTTGGCCAGACGCTGGTAAAGATCCTGCTTGCTTTTAAAGTACCAGTACAGAGAGGGGGCCTGGATTCCCAGCCGGTCGGCGAGCCGCCTCAAGCTGAATTTCTCGATCCCCTCTTCCCCCAGAAGCCCCCACGAGGCCTCCAAAATCTTATCCTCCGAAATCTGAGGTTGCTGCTTTTTCATCGTTATCCGCCCTTTTATCTAACAGTGTAAGTTTATGCTTTACAGGTTTATAAGTTCATGATATCATCTAACACTGTAAGGTTCAAACTAACACCGTTAGATTGAAACAAAATCTATCAAACTCTATAAAGAAAGCAGTGATCCGCATGGATGCAGAAAACCTCCATTACTTTGAGAAAGCGCCAATCGCCAAAGCCGTAGCTCACTTCGCCGTCCCGATGATGCTGGGCACATCAATGAGTGTCATCTATTCCATCTTAAATGCCTATTTCCTCGGCACACTCAACAATACCGCCATGTTAACCGCACTTGCCTTAACCTTGCCGTTGTTCGCCGTCATTATGGCTTTAGGCAATTTGATCGGCATGGGCAGCGGCACTTTCATCTCGCGTTTGCTTGGGGAGAAGAAATACGAGGACGTCAAACATGTGTCTTCCTTCGCTTTTTACAGCAGCCTGGTTCTGGGTCTTCTCGTCATTGCCGTCGGCCTCCCGTTGATTGATCCCATCGTTCACGGCCTGGGAGCAACACCGGAATCCTTCGGCTTCACTAAGGACTATGTCACGGTTATGCTGATTGGTTCGCCATTTGTTGTTTTGTTTTTCACGCTGGAAAATATCGTTCGCTCCGAGGGCGCGGCCATCACCTCGATGATCGGGATGATTCTTAGCGTTATCGTAAATATTCTGCTCGACGCGCTGGTCATCTTTGTGTTCCATTGGGGAGTTATCGGCGTTGCCTCTGCAACGGTTATTTCCAACATGGTCGCGAGTGCCTTCTACGCCTTCCATATAGGATCTAAAAGTCAATTCTTGACGGTCTCCGTAAAATGGTTCCGGGCTACCAAGGACATTCTCGGCAATGTTTTTAAAATCGGGGTTCCGGTATTTATTATGAGCATTTTCCTCGGGGCTATGTCGCTGATCTTTAACCGCTTCTTGGTTGAATACGGGGATCAGGCCGTAGCGGCTTATGGCATTTCTTCCCGGTTGCTGCAATTTCCGGAGTTTATTCTGATGGGCTTGTGTGAGGGAGTTGTGCCGCTTATTGCCTTCACTTTTACAGCGAATAAATTACGGATGAAACATACGATTGGATTTACGATCAAAGCGATCGTGGCTTTGGCCGCCTTATTCGGCGTCGTCGTTTACCTCATTTCCGACCACTTGATCGGATTATTTACGAATGACCCGCAGTTAATTCAAATGGGCAGCTACATTCTGCACGTCACATTTTTATCCTTGTTCATTACAGGCATGACCACGTTGTTTACGGGGATCTTCCAAGCCACAGCGCAAGGAACGGCCGCGTTCATTATGTCCATTATTCAGGCAATTACGCTGATACCCGTGCTGTTTATCGCCGATCGCCTGAACGGCTTCCATGGGGTGGTCTGGTCCCTCGTCATTGCGGATGCCGCCGCCTTCCTGGTTGGAGCCGTCATGCTGTATGTTCTGCGGAATAAACTGCAGCCCGATTTGGAGCAATTGGTACAGTAGCAGGCCGTTGGTTCAGTAGGCGGTGGGTGTAATATAGGCCGCTACAGTAAGCAGTCAGTCTCGTAAAATACAAAAGGGCAGCAAGTCAAGACGACCTGCTGCCCTTATTATTTTTATGAAATGACTGCCCGCTTAAACCAAAAGGCTAACACCTTACATGCCTGCGTTTAAAACCAAGTTTCCCTCGGTCCGCCATCTTTTGAATATTTTCTACAGCGTTTAAAGTCTTGATCTTCCCTTTATTGTCTTTGACTTCTACCGGATGTACCGCCTTCGCGGCTGCCACGGCTTTATCATGAAGCGGTAAATAGGAAGTAGCCACTGTATACAGGAAATTATTCATCGAATATTTCGTTCGTTCAGGAGCGCCCTGGATCGTTTTTTCCACTTGTTCAAGCATCTGGCTCAGTTTGCCTTCTGAAAATTCGCTATCCGGACGGCTGCCGAGCAGCCAGCAATAACAGCTCCAGCCAGCGGACATTTTTAAATCTTCGCCGCTTGCCATCCACTTATCCGCGACATCCTGGGCAATATCAGCTTCCGACAAAGTCACCGCCACTACAAAATCGGAAAGCATGTAGAAATAGGCTGAATCCATCCAACGGTCATAGTCCGACTCGGTCATGGCATTTGGCTCCGCAATAATGCCGGCAAAATACATCGCATCATAATTTCCCGTCGCATAAAGCTGCTCTGCCAAAGCCTGATTGAGCTTCGTTTTCCTGAAAATGGGCTTCATTTCGCCGGTAGCCACGCCAAACAGCGGTTCCCTCGCCCCGTTGGACAAGTACATTTTCTTGAGCCTTTCCTTACCGAGAGCCTCAAGCTCCTGCATAACCGTTTCAAAATTCATCGTTCTACACTCTTCCTCCTTTTGAGGGTAGCTTGGTGTTGATCCAGATCTATGATCTATTTTCCAGTGTTGACCCAAGAATCAAGATCAATGCGTGCTGGCTGCCGAAGCTTCACTAGGAGCTTTTCTAACCAATCCGAAATAAGCCAGCATCGCAGCCGTGCTCGTCGCCAAAATAATGACGCCCAGTGGAACGGCGGTGTCTTCACCCGCAATACCCACCAATGGAGCGACCACCGCGCCGAGCAGGAAAGGAATAACGCCGAGCAGCGCCGCAGCGCTTCCTGCCATATTGGCCTGGCTCTCCATCGCAAGCGGAAATGCTGCGGTTGAGGTAATACCAATGGAACAAACAAAGAAAAAGAGCGGGATCACCAAGGCGAACAGCGGTCCATGGACCAAAGCTACCACTAATACGGCCACACTCGCAAATAAGGCAACCCATAAGCCAAACAATAGAAAAGTCTGTTCAGATACGCGATTCGCCATCCGTCCGACCAGCTGCGAACCGATAATCAAGCTAACGCCGTTCGAGCCGAACAGCAAGGCAAAGACAGCTGGCGTAACGCCGTAAATATCCTGGTAGATAAAAGGTGTGCCCGAAACATAAGCAAAAACCCCGGCGATCATGATACCCTGCGCCAGCATATAGCCGACAAACTTACGGTCACGCAAAAGCATGCCGTAGCTGCGCAGCTGATGCCCGAAGTTGGCCGGCTCACGCCGGTCTGCCGGGAGGGTCTCCTCCAACCGCCATTTTGTCATTGCAAGTAAGTACGTTCCCAGCACGGCCAGCACGATAAACACACCCACCCATGTCGTGAAGGAAAGAATACCACTACCGGCAATCGGCGCAGCAAGCGGGCCCAAATTCCCTACAAGGAGCAGCAAAGAGAAAAATTTAGTAAGTTCATGACCGCTGTAAAGATCGCGGGCTATTGCCCGTGAGATTACGATCCCTGCGGAAGCAGCAAACCCTTGGGCGAACCGGAACAGGATCAGCAATCCGATATTAGGTGCAAACGAGCATGCTAACGACGAGATGACATAAATAGCCATCGAAATCAGCAAAGGATTTCTCCGTCCATAAACATCGCTCAGGGAGCCCATGACAAGCTGGCCGATGGCCAATCCAAGCAAACAAGCAGTCAGACTAAACTGCACCAGTGAGGCGTTCGTATTGAAATGCTCAGCAATTTGAGGGAATGCCGGCAAATACATATCAATCGTAAACGGGCCTAGCGTCGAAAATAAACCCAGCAATAAAGCTAAGCCAACAACATTCCTTTTTTGATTCTCTCTCATTTTTTATTTATCTCCAGTCCCCAGTATGATTTCTATTAAAAATGGTTTCTATTTTCAAGTCCATTCTCAAGTCTACATCACTTCCATTTCCCTCCATTCCACTCCTGTTTAGCTTCTCTCTATCCTCTGTTATTAGGGCATAGAGTCAGCTTTAAGTCAAGATTATTATTAAAAATTTTAGCGAATTCAATTTCATCTCGTGAACTGCCCTCTAACTGTCAGACCTTATTTTTAGCGGTTAAAGTGCCGTTTTAATGCCCAAATGAATATAAAAAAAGACCACAAAGCCTTCGTTCACACGAGCTTTGTGGTCTTCTTGCCCTAAATGATGGGTGCAGGAGCGCGCCTACTCTCCCTTTATAATACTGCGAATCTGTTCAACCGGTGCTTTCGGCAGCCGGTCATAGGTAAGCAGGCCGTTAATCTCCTGCTCCACATCCGTCAGCTGCGTATAGCAGAAACCCTGAATAACCGGTGAAGTGAACATAGGATTCAGTACCGCTTTCAGCCGTTTCAGAAAGTCCTCAGTGTTCTCGGCACCTGAATATCCCCAGCCCTCCCACTCACTTTTCTTGAAGGAGATACCCCCGAATTCAGAGACCAGAATGGGCTGGCCTTCATATTGAGCGCCTCCTACAAAGATACGTTTGTTAGAAGGCATCGCCTCCAGGGCCGATTCAACGCTGGCATACCGCTCCTTCAGCACTTCCTCCCGGCTTTCATAATCATGAATGGTCACCAGATCCGTGGTCATCTGTTCCCATCCGTCATTAAAGACTACGGGTCTTGTGTCATCCAGTGATTTGGTCAGATGGTACATAGCCAGGCCGTGGTGCTGCTGTTTGGAATTGTTCTGCACGTTAGGCACGCCCCAGCTTTCATTCAGCGGTACCCAGGTGACAATACAAGGATGGTTATAATCCCGCTGCATGATTTCCTGCCATTCTTTGGTGAACCGGGTTACGTATTCGCCGGAATAGTCATAGGCATTTGCCGCCTCGCTCCACATCAGAAGGCCTAGCTTGTCGCACCAGTACAAGAAACGCGGATCCTCGGTCTTCTGGTGTTTGCGGACACCATTGAAGCCCAGGGCTTTCGCCCATTCCACATCTCCCTTTAAGGCTTCGTCGCTTGGCGCGGTAAGAATGCCTTCCGGGTAATAACCCTGATCCAGTACAAGACGCTGGTAATAGGGACGGTTGTTCAGGCAGAATTTGCCTCCCTCGACCGACACTTTGCGCATACCGAAATAGGAGGAGACCTCATCGAGCACGGTTTCACCTTGCAGCAATCGGAACTGGATGTCATATAAATTAGGATGCTCCGGACTCCATAGGCGGCCGTGCCCATGCTCGGCGAAATCGTTCAGCCCGACTGCCCGGGTTTCGCTGGCCTGCCGCACCGTTTGGACGAAGTTTGTGATCAGCTTGCCTTCAAAGTAAACCTCAGCCTCCAGGCGAATCTCTTCATTTTCTCTAAACCCGTCTACAAAAGAAACGATACGGATTTCATTGCGGTCCACATCCGGGGTCAACTCGGCTTTTGACAAGTGGATTTCATTTACCGGCTCAAGCCACACGCTTTGCCAAATCCCTGTAGTCCGGGTATAGAAAATGCTGGCTGAATGCTCAAGCCAATACTGCTTGCCCCGCGGCAATGTAACATCCCGGCTGTAATCCTCTGCCCGGACAACCAGCACATTCTCCCCGTTTGGAATCAAACAACTGCTGATATCAGCCTCAAAAGAAGTATGGCCGCCTTCATGAACCGCCGCCAGTTGTCCATTCACCCATACTTTGGCCTCGTAATCCACTGCTCCGAAATGTAAAATCACTTTCTGGCCTGCCCAAGCCGGAGGAATGTCAAAGGTTCTGCGGTACCACACCACATCGTGGAATCCGGGAGCTTCAATACCGCTCAATTTGCTTTGGAAAGCAAACGGTACGGTGATGGTTTGAGGAAATTTGGCGGTCTGCCATTGCTCCTTCTCTCCGATATTGGCATCATCAAAAGCAAACTCCCATTCGCCATTCAGGCACAGCCAGTTCTTCCGCTCAAACTGCGGTCTTGGGTACTCTGTACGTGGAATTTTCAATGTTGTCTGTATCTCCTTCGTGTGTTGTAAGCCTAAGCTTCATGGACAATCCAATAATTCCTTCTATATATAGAAGAAGCCGTTAATAGCCTACTTTACATAGAAAGTAGCGTCCTGCCGATCCAGGTCCGTGGATATCGAGGATATTTCCAGCAAGCCATCCCGGTGTCTCAGGTAAGCTCCCGAAATATTATAGGACTCAAAGGAAGCTGCCCATGCATTTGCCAGTCCCGTACGCAGATGCCAGGTGGCATCATTTTTGAACTGGGTTGTGTTATCATTGGCTTCCAGCCACACCTTTCCGTCCTTGTGGCGAAGGAAGTAACCCGGTTTAGAAGCGGATTCTATGGATATTGCCGAGGCATCCGCCAGTCCTTTCACCATTTTCCACTGGGATTCCGCATTGTATTGTCCTCCGTCTATCTTTCCTCGCCCGTCCTGATCACGCACAAAGCTGCCCATGTTAAAGCTTTCAAACTGGTTAACCGGAATATCGTTATCGACCCGGACCAATTTCCAGTTCTGCGTATCCAGGCCATTGGCCGTCCATTGAATGACCTTGGTTCCGGCTGGCGAACCGCCTCCGGCGTTATCCAGCATCAGACCGCTGTGTTCATTCATGACCGTATAAAAACTGTTGCCCTGGTAGGCGAATTTCCAGCGCTGGGTATCCAGATCATTATTGGTCCACAAGATAACTTTGGTTCCCGGTGTAGTCACTCCGTTTGGATCGTCCCATACCAGGTTGTTATTCACGTTCGTCCCGCGGAAGAAACCATTACTTCTATACTCAAGACGCCACCACTGGGTGTTTGCTTCAAGATCATTCCATTGGATGATTTCCGTACCGGCCGGCGAGCCGCCTCCAGCGTTATCCAGCAGCAGGTTGTTATTCTGATTAATCAGCTTGTAGATGCCCCCCGACACAATGGAGGAATCCCCGTTCACCTGAGCTACGTTAGCGCGGATTTCATTCCGGTCCCCCACCTTCACCGTGTTGACCTCCAGCAGCAGGGAATTGCTCAGGGGAAGAAGCGTACCGCTCCAGGCTGCAGGGGTGCTTTGATTGGTGCCTTTTACGGTTAGAGGTGCATCCACCTGCGTCCAGGTGGCTCCATTGTCGCCGCTTGTAAACATTTTATTGGCAGAGGAAACCACGTCTGTCATGCCGCGTACATACAATCTGCCGTTCGCCGTTCCGTCATCGATATAGGCAACCTCCGGCGTTTGCGAGGCGCGATAAATACCTGTGCCTACAACATTTCCGAGATCCGTGGCACTTCCCCAATTCATCCCGTTTGTTGATGTTTTATAACGAACTGCGAAATTCGGAGCCGCACCGAGCATTTCGAAAAACATGAAATAAGTTCCGTTCTTCACCTTCACTACCCGCGGCATGCCCGGACGCCAGTTCCAATCCGACGAATTCCCGACCACAATGCTGTAATCCCCCCAAGTGAGTCCTCCATCACTGGAGATCTCCTGGGCAATCGCCTGATTGTAGCCCGCCTGCCGTTCATCCGAATAATAGCAGATCAGACGTCCGTCGCTTGTTACTGAAAATTCCGGTTCCCAGGTCCGTTTTGTTCCCGCGGTTCCCCGCGCGGCCAAATTGCTGTGGAACTGCCAGGTAGCCCCATTATCGGTGCTTCTCCAAATATGGATCGTATAGGGAACGGAATTGTCCCAATCGGTTGAGGCGAACAGCAGGGTGCCCGCCGGATACGCTCCGACCTTCTGCGGCAGGACGTATAACGTCGTCATCCCCTGCTGATCCCGGTTCAGCCCGTAATTGTTGGGATCAATTTCACTAAGCAAAGACCAGGTTGCCCCGCCGTCCGTACTCCGGTAGAACGGGAAAGGCTGCATGCCGGTCCAGCCCGTATTTCCAGGGAACTTCCGCGTGAAGGTGCTTAGAATATCGCCATTTGCAAGCTTCACTGCTCGCGAATAGTAGGGCTCCGGCTCAGATGCACTACTTGAAATCACCGATCCAGTCGTCGCCGCCTGTGCGGGAGATACTGAAACTCCTGTAACAAACAAAATTAAGATCAGGGTGAATAACATCGTTTTTTTCATTCAGATCCTCATCCCTTCGCTATATTATTCGCCTGACGGAACCGCAACGTCCTGGGTGGAGCTTACTGGAACGCCGAAGTTCGGAGTTCCATCCGGATTCCAGGCAAATTTCTGAATACAGGTTGCACGCAGCCCCGTATCTGCCCCCGGCTCCGGAAGGGAATGATAAACGATCCAATCTTCCTTGCCGTCCGGCGATACCGTGAAGCTGTTATGTCCGGTGGCATATACTCCGTTCTCCACACTTTTGCGGAACACGGGAACAGGAGACTTTGACCAGGAAGCCGGGTTCATGGGATCAGCCGATTCCTCCATCGTCAACATGCCAAGCGCATAATCCTCTGACCAGGTTGTACTTGCCGAATAGACGAGAAAAAGTTGTCCGTTACGATGCAGCGTAACCGGTCCTTCATTAATGGCCATGCCCCCCTGCTTCTCCCATTCCAGGGTCGGGGCGGTAAGCAGGACATGATCTCCTTCCAGGGTCCAAGGGTTGCTCATTCGCATCATATAAATAGCGGAGCCGTAATCAGGGAAGTGACCATATCCGGCATACAGAAAATAAAGCTGTCCCTGTATCGTAATGACCGTACCGTCAAGTCCGGGAACAGGAGTAGGCAGTGCCCCTTTCCAGGTCCACTCCCCTTCCATAGGATCGTCTTCTCCGTTCTCCAGCACACAAATGCGCCGCGATTCATCCCCTCCGCCGTCATTGGCCGTGTAATAGATATACCATTTGCCGTTCACATGATGAATTTCCGGGGCCCACAAGTTATAACTGTAACGTCCCCCTTCTTCCGGGACCCAGATCTTCTTCTTCCGGCCTTGAGCGATACCAGTCAGGCTGGAAGACTGGATAAGCTCCAAACATCCGGACTGCGTATGCATGAAATAATAGTTGCCGTCCGTATGCCTCAGCACCCAAGGGTCAGCCGCGCGTTCAACGATAGGGTTGCGGAATGTTTCAGTACTTGCCATGTATTCTCTCTCCTCGTTTCATTTAATCTATCTTTTGTTCAAGTCATAACCGCCTGGAATCTATCCTTTCATACCTGTCAAAGCGATACCTTCAACGAAATATTTCTGGGCGAAAAAGAACACCAGCAGCGTCGGGATCAGCGCCAATACAGAGCCGGCCATAATATAGGTCCATTGCGAAGTATAGAAACCTTGAAAAGAAGCGAGCACCAGCTGCAGGGTATACTTCTCCGGCGAGTTGATATAAATCAGCGGACCCAGATAATCGTTATAACCCGCTATAAAGTTTAAAAGTCCTTGTGTAATCAATGCCGGCTTCGACAACGGCAGCATAATCCGGATGAAGGTATGGAACGGATTCATGCCGTCCACTTTGGCGGCTTCCTCAAGCTCCCGCGGAATCGTCATAAAGAACTGGCGCAGCAGGAATACGGCCGCCGCAGCCCCGAACATCCCAGGGATGATCAGCGGCATCCAGCTGTCGATCCAACCTATTTTTTTGAACAACATAAAGGAAGGAATCATCGTCACCACGCCTGGAATCATCATCGTGGCCAGCAGCAGGGTAAACAGAAGGTTCTTGAACGGAAAATTCATTCGCGCAAAGGCGTATGCGGCCAGCGCGCTTGTGAACAAGCCTACCAGACAAGGCAGCACGATAACGAGCAGGGTATTCAGGAACCCTTTGGCAATATCAGAATCAAATAATACAAAATGATAATTGCTCCATTCAAAATGCTGCGGGATCCATCTCGGAGGCATCTCAAACTCCATTCCCTGCTGTTTCAGCGAAGTGGATACCATCCAGAGAAAGGGCACCGCCATGATAAGCGCTCCGGCGGTCAGGAACAGGTACGCGAACCCTTTGCTGACAAGCTCCCTTGTGTGTTTCTTTCGTTGCCATGTACCGCTTGAATTTATGGTTTTTGTCGTCATGCGTATCCTCTCCTATTCATAGTGCACCCAGCGCCGAGAAAAGTAGAAATTCAGCAGCGTGATGACCAGAATGATGATCCCGAGAATCCACGCCATAGCCGATGCAAACCCCATATTCATGTAGCGGAATGCATTCTGGAATAGATAATAAACAATGGTCGTCGTGGAATAGTTCGGCCCGCCCTCCGTCATAATCTGGAACCGCGGGTAATCCTGAAGGGCTCCAATAATGGAGGTAATCAGAATATAGAGGGTCGTCGGTGAAATACAAGGGATCGTAATGCTGCGGAAGCGCTGCCAGGCGTTCGCCCCATCCATTTCCGCAGCCTCATAGAAGCTCCGGGGGACTCCCTGCAGGGCAGCCAGATAAAGGACAAGATTGATACCGAGTCCGGACCATACCCCTTGAATGATCATAGCCGGCATCGCCCACCGCTCGCTGCTGAGCCAGGCGGGTCCGTTGATCCCCACGACCTCTAACAAGTGGTTCAGCAAGCCGTAGGTATCGTTAAAGATCCACTTCCAGAGCAGCGTCAATGCGATAACGGAGCTGATGGTCGGCAGGAAGAACAGGGTCCGGAAAAACCGGATGCCGCGAATTTTCTGATTAAGAGCCGTAGCCAGGCCCAATGAACAGATCATGCCAATGGGAATGCTGAGTGCTGAATAAATCGTATTGCCGAGCGTCTTCCAGAACAATTCGTCATGTACCAAATTCACATAGTTGTCCCCGCCGTTAAGTACAGGTGTTTTGTAGCCGCTATAATCCGTGAAGCTCACATAAACCGAATAACTGAGAGGAATAAAGGCAAACAGTAGAAATCCCAGTATCGGTGAGGCAATAAATAAGTACGCCCAAAGTTGTTCCCTTCGTTTCATGATTATCCTCCATTACTCAAGGGCGAAGGACAAGCTGTTGCAAGGCTTCTCCTTCGCCGGACTCGCTTCTATTTACTTGAACAAGGCAGGGTTGCCTTCTTTAATAGCTGCATCGATTTTGGGTTTCAAATCGTTTAGGACATCTGCCGCCGATTTCTTGCCTTCCCACATCGGGGCCAGTCCTTGGGACAGCAGATCGTACCACTTCGCG
This sequence comes from Paenibacillus physcomitrellae, assembly GCF_002240225.1. NCBI lineage: Bacteria > Bacillati > Bacillota > Bacilli > Caryophanales > Paenibacillaceae > Paenibacillus > Paenibacillus physcomitrellae. Next base: position 1,727,594 of record NZ_CP022584.1, read on the forward strand.
TTAGGCAAAACAGTCCATGGCCCTGCTTCCTCCTTCTCAACCGCTTTGATGAATACTTCAGCATGCTCCGGTTTCTGTCCCGGCTGCAGGAAGACATCGGTAGACGCCATCGACTTGAAGCTTGGGATGGAGAAGCCCATCAGGGATTGTTCCTTTTGACCTTCCGGTCCGCCCAAATATTCGACTAATTTATAGGCGGCTTCCACATTCTTCGTCTTGCTGTAGATACCCAGGCCTACGGAACCGCTGATGCCTCCCCAGTCATTGCCTGTGAGCGGCGCCACATCCCAATCAAAGCCCAGCTTGCGGAATTCCGGCACCATCCAGCGGCCGGTTACCATCATGGCCAGCTTGCCTGTCTTGAACATTTCGCTGTCGTTCAAATCCTTGAGTGCAGCTGAACTCGGAACGACTCCATATTTATTGGTAAGGTCTGCCGCAAATTGCAGCGCATGAACGGTCTCCTCACTGTTGCCGACAAATTCCTGTTTATTATCACTGAGGAATTTGCCGCCGTTGGCAAGCACGAAATCCTCCCACCAGACCGGTCCCATGCCGTACTGCGTGGTTTTGCCGTTTTTGCTGATCGTCAGCTTCTGGGCGGTATCCAGCAATTGCTCCATGGTCATTGGCGTTTCCGCTGACGGGAACGGAACATTCATTTTCGTGAAAAGATCTTTGTTATAGAAAAGCACGTGAGGACCGATATCTTTAGGAAGCGCATACAATTTGCCTTGTCCGATAGCTGAACCATCATAACGGTAGCGGGAAAGGCCCGATTCCCACATATCAGCGGTATCGATATTGCTGTTCTTCACCATGTCGTCAATGGGCATAATCAGATCCTGGCTTACCCATCTGCCAAAGTCACCATCCGGCACATAAAAGACGTCCGGAGCATCTCCACCGGCTAGAATCGTATTCATCTTCCCTACGTAATCGCCTGATGGAATGTGCAGATAATTGACCTTTATGGTCGGATTCTTCTCTTCAAAAGATTTGATCAGGTTGGTAAATACCTCTTTCTCCGACGGATCTCCCCATCCAGCGAACTGGATAGTAACCTGTCCATCTGCAACCGGGGTATTTCCACTGCTCTCCTTGCTACCGCAACCGATCAAGCCGCCGATCATCATTGCCAAGGATAGGGACACCAGCATACCCTTGCCGAAATTCCTTTTCGATAACTTCATCTTTTCGACACCCCTCAGTTTCTTTTATTCCTTACTCCCTAATTATTATTGGAATCGTCAGCCGGGACAATTATGAAACCGCTTTAGTTTATTCTCAAAAAAAACACAACTGAAAGCGATTTCGACGGTCAAAAACAACAAAACAACCGTCCGCAAGGGATGGTTGTCGGTGAATTCGTATTTAATGACTTTGTTTACGCCATTCCAGGGGGGTGACGCCAACCGCTTTGACAAAAAAGTTATAGAACCGGCTGGACGATGTGAAGCCAACCTCATAAGAGATGCTTTCAACCGGCTTGTCGGTCTGCTGCAGCAGCCGCTTGGCCTCGTGCAAACGAAGATTGATGATATATTGCTTTGGCGAAACGCCCATCAGCTCTGAAAATTTCTTGCGCAAATTGCTTTCTGAAAGAAAGTAGCGCGAGGCAAGCTCGCTGACCGTGATTTGCGTATGGTAGCTGGCATGGATTTCTTTTAAGACTTCCTGAATGGTCAACTGGTCATTTAACCCATCAGTCGAAGGCAGAGTTACTCTATTCCGCTGGAATAGCAGCAGAATCGTCTCCAGAGCAACCCTCATTAGAACATAGGAATCTGCACTATATTTATCTAACTTCCATTCCTTCTCCATTTGAAAGAGGCTAATCTCCGCCCACCGCATATCCTCTTCATTAAGATGGGCACTGCGAATCCGATCCGGCTCCCGTTCTGCGTTGTGGAAAAGATACTGACAGTATGCAGGCAGCTTGTCGTGGTAGAAATGCAAAGAGATCCCCTGCCAAGGCTCGGTACATACAAAACCATGGTGGAGCCGGGATGGAATCAAAATCAGGTCCCCTTTGGATACCTTGATATTTTGTTCCAGTGAACTGTAATACCCTTCGCCTTCCAAAATAAGTGTCAGTTCATCGTATTCGTGGGAATGCGACATAAAAAGGCCCTCACCCTTCTCTGCCTGAAAGGTATGGGGCATAAACCGCTCCATGCTGATCACGAAGCTTTTCGTATTATTCTCCAATGTTTACTCCCCTTTCTGATGCCTTATGAGAATAGCCCCACCCCGTTCTACACATAGGTTTATTTTAGCATGGATGCAGGCAAGTGATAGAGGTGGTATGACCAAGTTCTAATTATCAAACCGCAAAACCAAAAAGCCTGGAACCTATCCAGACTTTCATCAAGTTCTTATTCCTCTAGGGCGTGTTTCTTGTTTCTCTGCGAGATCCATTTGTTTGAGCATCTCGTAGCCGATTACAGCATCATGGCCTGCCCAGCCATCAACTGAATGCAAGTGGGTTCCCAAGGGCATCTACGATCGCATGTATTTTGGTCGTTAGTCCACCCCTGGAACGCCCAATGGGCCTTAAATTCCTCTTCGATCCCTACATTCAGGTTATAAAATAGTTCATCACTTACATCCTTATTTGAATCGGTGATTCGCTCCGAGACGCTTAGCGGTCGCAGTGCCTTACGCTTGTCCGCATAGGTTGCTCCCCAGTCAATGTAACGTTTCCATAGATACCTGATTTTCTCCTGGATGGGCCCTGAATCGGATAATCAATGATTATAAATCCCATCAAATCCGATTTTAAATCCAGAAATAGCTGATTGAGCAAGTCATCCTTGGTTGGAAAGTAGACAAACAAAATCCCCTCTGCAACCCCTGCTTTCTTGGCGATTTTAATGGTGGATGCAGAAGCTCCAGCCATTGCTACCTCTTCCGTTGCGGAAGTTAATTAATAATGCTTTTCGTTTCTCTTCGCTAAGGGGGTGAGCCATAAGTGAACTCTTTTCAATTTTTATGAGTGAGATACTCAATTTACAATATAGGTCTTAGATGTCAAAGGGTGCTCTCGTCGTTCCGAAGGAGATCAGATCTTCTAAATCTTCGCCGGGTTAGAGTCTCGCAAACGTAATGTAATCGACTTGGACAGGCTCAGCCGCTTCGATCCGAAGTGCCCGGTTAATCTGTCCCCGGTGATATTGTCCATGTAAGAGGACCTGCAGCAGGATGTCGCGGACGGACGTTTGGAACGGAACACCGCTCTGGTTCGCATAATCGATTATCTCATCCAAATCGGATTCCTCGATTCCTTCGATATAGATGCGATATTGCTCGGCGTTTTCTTCGAACATCGTACGGATCGTCAGCAGGTCTTCCGCTTCTTCCCACAACGAATAGTGCGCGGCGCCCCTGCCCTGCAATCTTGACAGCCAGACTCGTTCCGCGACCGCGATGTGCCGAACAAGCTTCAGCAGGTCCTTGTTCTTTATCTCATTCTCCTCGATTGCGTCCAAAATACGCCCGTCAGCCCAGTACAAGTGGTCCATCATTCGCTTGATCGTTTTCATTCCAGTTGCCTCCTCTTTGTTTTCCTCGATTTCTTGAACCTATTGTTATCCGCTAGTTCAGTTCATTTAAGCAGTTCAACAAGGATCATTATGCAGTTCCAGAATAACACTACCTTTGAAGCTGTTTGACGTCTGCACCCGCTTTGACTGCCGGCCCCGCAAAGGGAACGGAAATTTTTTTAATTCTTCAATACGAAGGACATCAGGTGCTCCATAGTCCCATAGACTAATGCTATCATTGTGCCCACGACATTGTGCCTGCGATTACGTTTGATATTCTATCTTTAGGTCCCATTCTCCTTCGCCTTCAAGTGTTCCACCTGAATTGATTTAACTCCCGTTATTGATTTACGTTTTCACTTCAGAGGGCGAATTAATATTACAAACTCCTTCGCTATTTCGCGCTGTGTACGCTCTTCCCCGCCGTGCTTCAGGCCAAACCGGTCTTTAATTCCACTTTGTTTACGTTCATCCAGGATATCAAGGTTCTGATAGATTTTGCTTTTCTCCCACTTCAGTTCCACATCATCCATGATGTCATCATCATTGTCGCTGCCAAGGATATCGATCAGTGTAATTTCGTTGCCTTCTTTCCATTCCAATCGGATCATGCAAGGAGACATCTTTCCGGGTCTTCTTGAGCAATCTCATGTGCGTCAGTATTTCGTTTTCAATACAACGCACGGCAAACGTGGTATCACGCTGCTTTTAAATAAAGAAGCGATCGATCAATATCTCTCGGGGTTGAAAAAAGCTATTCATCTGGTCTTCAATTGATGCCAGCATTCTGCAGCAAAACGATGTCAACTCCGGCTTTAACGGCTCTAAAAGCTGCAGCTCCAATGACGTCCCGCTCATTTAAATCTCCTTAGGACGGGGAAATATAATTGATAAAAAAAAGAAAAGCGGTCCCGCATACATATACAGGAACCGCTAGCGTATTACTCTTCCTATCTATTAAAATATACGGGGACTTACCCCCATAAAATAAATCCCGGAAGTTTTAAACCTTAAACTTGCTAATGACTTCTTGCAGCTCCTGAGCCATCTTGCTAAGAGCTTCAGCCGAAGCGGATACCTCTTCCATCGAGGCATTTTGCTGCTGTGTAGATGCGGCAACGCTTTGTGTATTGCCAGCTGACTGCTGAGCTATGGTGGCAACCTCTGTCACCAGCTCCACCATATTTTGCGAACTCGCATTGACTTGCTCGACAATCGAAGACACTTCAAGCGATTCAGCGGCTACCCTCTCAATGGAAGATACGATTTCTTTGAAGGTATCACCTGTTAAATTCACCATGTTAATGCCTTCATCTACAACAGAGGTCCCCTCGTTCATAGAATGAACTGTATTCTCTGCTTCTATTTGGAACTCTTCAATAAGTCCCCGGATTTGACCGGCTGCCATACCTGTCTGCTCAGACAGCTTTCTAACCTCATTAGCTACAACCGCAAACTCTCTTCCGTCTTGCTGCTTCAATAGCGGCATTCAGTGCCGATAGGTTGGTCTGGCCTGCGATTTCCGTTATCAATCCAACGATGTTGCCGATCTCTCCCGTTTTTTCTCCTAACGTATTAACAACGTCCGCGGTTTGGCTAACCGTCCCCTGAACAAGTCTCATTTGTTCAATGGTTTTGTCGACGACCTTGTTGCCGTCACTAGCTTTGTCACTCGCTGTTCCCGTCAACTGAGACACGTATTGAATCGAGGCCGCAGCCTGATCCATGCCTTTTGATATTTCAGTCGTTGCTTGTGTGAACTCGTTAGCGGTACTAACCTGTTTATCCGAGCCTTCGGCAATCTCCTGAATAGAATTCGCTATATGTTCTGCCGTCTGGGCTGTCTGCTCCGCACTCGCCGACAGCTCTTCCGAGGTTGCGGCAACTTGGGATGAATTGAAACCGACCTGACTAATCAATTGACGCAGGTTGGCTGTCATCTGGTTTACAGAAACCGACAATTGCCCAAGCTCGTCTTTGGATTTAACCGCCACTTCTTCAGTTAAATTTCCGTCAGCAATCCTTTTTGTTGCAGTCATCAAACGTTTTAAAGGGCTGTGAATGGATCGAACAATTCCAAATACAAGGGCTAGGCCAAGCACGACAGCGATCACAATGACAATCAGGGTTGTTATAAGAATTTGGCTGCTAACTTCCGTAATTTCATCCATGTTGATGGTGCCGACAATTTTCCATCCAGTCAATTCATTGGTTACAAGAACGGCGCGTTTCTGTACTCCATCAAATTCTAAGGGATGCACTTCAAAATTGAAAGGAACGTTTTTTATTGCCAGCCGCCAGTCATTCCGTTTATAACCCTCTATAATAGAAAAAAACAAATGAAGAGCTTAACAGCCCCAGCTGGAAAAGAGTTATCCTGTTGAAGACTATCCCCGAGCCGTGGGATGCGGTTTTGGATTCGCTCGACTATACCTCCTGACGAAGGTGAGAAACATGACAAACATTTTTTACGTCGAATATGATGCGGCGCATAACAGCAGTTTTGTTTTTGATATTCCGGAAGGCCATAATTGCTGGCTGTTGGTTATTACGCAGACCCCCGCCCAATTTTGGGTGGACGGCAAGCTGAGGGAGTATCCGCCCCACTGTGCAGTGCTATTTGAACCGCATCAAAAGATCTATTACCGGGCATGCGCCGAACAATATGTCAATGACTGGATCCGCTTTGAAACTGATGAGCCTTACGTGACTGAAACTTCGCTGCCCTTTGGCAGTCCTTTTCCTTTGGACGACCCCGAATATTGCCACAGGCTGTTCCAGCTTCTGGTCATTGAGAACTCGTTCAACAAAGACTACAAAAAATCATCCATTGATTGCCTGCTCAGAACGCTGTTCAACAAACTGCTGGAGTCTTATTTCCGCGAGGAAATTACGCCTCAGCATTACAATCTTCTAAAGCTGCGGTCGGCTATCCATAATAACCCTACCCATCCTTGGACGGTGTCGGAAATGGCAGAAATCTTAAGCATCAGCCCCGGGTATCTCCAGGTCATCTACAAAAAATCCTTTGGCCTGACGTGCATGGATGATGTCATTCACAGCCGGATCCGCTTAGCCAAGGAATATCTCATCCACAGCCCCTACACGGTTGCGGAGATTGCAGACCGGTGCGGGTACCGGAATGTGGAGCATTTCTGCAGACAATTCAAGCAGCTAACCGGTTCCTCGCCCAAGAAATTCAACAAAAGAAACACCGGTTCAGGCGCAGGAACGCCGGGCCCTACCAAGCTTAACCCTTGATCCCGGTCATCGTAATTCCCTGCACAAAATATTTCTGACCGATGAAGAACAATATCAATACAGGAATAACCGTAATCAAGGAAACCGCCATCAGCATCTGAATCTGCGAGGACCCGAAAGAATTCTGGAAGAACTGCAGACCGATGGCCAGCGTGAAATTCTGGTCGCTGTTCAGGTAAATCAGTGGAGACATGTAGTCATTCCAGTGGAAGGTCACCGACATGAGGCCGACCGTGATCAGCGCCGGTTTGATGGCCGGCATCAGAATTTTGTAATAAATCTGAAAGGCATTGGCCCCGTCAATATAAGCCGCTTCGTCGAGATCTTTCGGGATCGTCTTGAAGAACTGCCTGAGCAGGAAAATGTTAAATGCGCCGCCTCCAAAAAAGGAAGGAATGATAAGCGGCTTCAAGGTATCAAGCCAGCCCAGTTTGGTGAACAGGAGATAAGTAGGGACCAGGGTCACCTGGCTGGGGAGCATCATGGTGGCAAGCACGACGGTAAACAATACTCCGCTGTACCGGGATTTAAAACGTGCAAAGCCGTAAGCTACAAAGGAAGCGGACAGCACCGTTCCCAGTGTGGCAAGCACCGTTACAATCAAGGTATTCCATGTATATCGCGTGAAATCCGCATACTGCCAGCCCTGGACGAAATTATCCCATGTGAACGTATTCGGGATGATTTTGGGAGGCAGCGTATAAGCCTCAGACGGGATTTTAAAAGCGGTGGAAAGCATCCAGATAAACGGGAAAATAAAAATAACGGCTATAATCGTTAATACCCCATAGCTGAGGCTGGTTTTGATCCGGTCGCTGGTTCTTTTACTTTTATAATAAGCCTCCATGGCTGCACCTCCCAAATTAGTTATCGTAATAAACCCAGTGTCTGGAGGTCCGGTTTACGATTTGAGTGATGATCATAATCACGAGGAATAATAACCAAGCCAAGGTGGAAGCGTACCCCATCTCGTTGTATTTAAATCCGCTGTTGTAAATATGCATCATGTAAGTATAGGTGGAGTAGCTCGGGCCGCCCTCGGTCAGGATGTACGGCTGCATAAAGATTTGGAAACCGCCGATAATCCCCATGACCAGATTAAAATATAACGTAGGCGTTACCAGAGGCAGGGTGATCCGCGTGATTTTTACAAAACTGCTTGCACCGTCAATTTCTGCGCTTTCGTACAGGGCCTCCGGAATATCCTGCAGCCCCGCCAGCGTAATGATGATGGAGTTTCCGATGGTCCAGATCCCCATAATAATGATCGCCGGCATCGCCCACCGGGTATCGCTTAACCAGTTGGGTCCCGTAATGCCGAAGAGAGACAGAAAATAATTGACAAGGCCGAACTGTGCATTAAAGATCCACCCCCAAAGCAGGGTAACCGCAACGCCTGAAGTAATGTAAGGAATGTAAAAGCTGGTCCTGAAAAAACCAACCCCCTTAAGCTTTTGATTAAGCAGAAGGGCAATCAGAAAAGCCGCCAGCAAACTGACCGGTACGGACACAAGCACAAAATAAAGCGTATTCAGCAAAGAGCGGTAAAACAGCGGATCCTCTGTGAAGGCCCGGATGATATTAGCGAAACCGACAAATTGACCGGAGCCGGTCATATCCATATTCGTGAAGACCAAAATGATAGAAAAAACCATGGGGTACAGGGTGAAAATCAAAAAGCCCAAGAGCCATGGCGAGATGAAGAGGAAAAAATGCTTTTCCTCTCTTTTATCGATGCCGTTGATACGCGCCTTCATGTTCTTGCCTCCCTTAAAACCTCCGCTTGAGACCGGATGAGAATAGGAAGGGAGGATGCCAGGTATCCTCCCTTTGATAAACCGGGCGTAAATGCCTCGTTACCCTGTTTGCTATTTACTTTGATGGATGGAATCGAGAGCGGATTGAATCTGTGAGGTGTAGGCTTTAGCCGCTTCCTCAGCCGATTTCCCCTGAACCGTAACCTGCTGCCAGGTCTGCTCATAGAGGTCGCCGGCTTTGGCAATGGAGCCTCCCCAAGGGAAGGTCGTCGCGTCCTGCAGCCCCGTTATAAAGTCCATCATGGAAATATCCGTGCCTTCAATTTTCAGATTGGCAAACGTGCCGTCGGCCGACTCTTTCGCGGCAGGGAGATTAACCTTGCTGTACAAGTCGCCTACCTCTTTATTCAGGGACACCGTTTTAATATAAGCCCAGGCGGCTTCTTTGTTTTTGGAGTCCTTGTTCATGGCAAAGCCGGTCTGGAATTTAATGTTGACGGTTTTTCCGGACGGGTCCTTCGGCGGCATGACGATTCCCCATTTAAAGTTGGACCCGATATTTTTGGCGATCGTCGATGCTTCAAACAGACCAAGCGGGTACATAGCCGCTTTACCTGCAGCGAACATCTGGTCCATCGGCATACTCTTGGCAGCCGCATCATCCGGCATCGCTTTGGCTTTCACGAGATCGCCGAACAGCTGATAACCTTTAAGGGTGTTTGGATCATCCAGCGTCTGTTTGGTCCAATCCTCGTTATAAGGCTTGCCGCCGTAAATAAACGGTGCGAAGCTTTGCAGAATCCAATGGGATACAATCCCGTAAACCCGGTTAGCGCCTTCCCCCGAGGAAATCTGTTTGGCTGTGGCCGCAAAATCGTCCCAGGTCCAGTCGTTCGTAGGATAGGCGATGCCGGCCTTGTCAAAGATATCTTTGTTGTATGCGATCATAAAATCCGAGGCCGTGGTCGGCATGCCTTCCCGTTTGCCGTCCGGATCCACATACCCTCCGTCAACCCCCTGCGTAAACAAGGCTTCAAGGTCCAATTGGTCCCTTTCAATATAAGGATTCAGATCTTCAAACCACTTGGATCTGAGCCCTTTCCAGTCCGGGGACATCATGATCACATCGCCGGCATTCCCCGCAGCCAAAGCCGCATCCAGCTTGACATCGATATTATCCGCCGGAAGCCACACTTCATGAACCTTCACTTTCGGGTACAGCTTCTTAAAAATTTTGGTTGCTTCCTTCCGGGATTGGAGCTCCTCGCCGCCGCCCCACCCGAATACGGTGAGGTCACCCGAAATTTCTTTCCCTTGATTAGAGCTGCCCGAAGGGTTCTCCTCCGCCTGTTGATTTCCTCCACCGCAAGCAGTAAGAGCTGTCATCAAAGCCCCGATCAGCAGAATAGCCAAAAATCTTTTCATATGCATCCCCCTTTGTACTCATGCCCATGGCAAGTGTAGTAACCAATGAATGAACATAAAGTCCTAACTGGAACCAAAAAAAACGGGAAATATTATTGATCTATTATTATTTATACTCGAAATCTTCAGGTCTCCCCCTATCTGCCGACAAGTTTAATGGGTACAGCAAAATGCCGCTCACCTCCTAATCTGCACATGGATACCGGTTGAATTTATTGGTGATAGCGTTTTCATTTATTATTTTAAAAGTAAGCCTTCTGACCTTTGGATGCAATGACATATCCTCATGTATTATTGATCTATAGTCATATTATTCATTTCGACAATAATAGCGGAAATTCGATACTCACAAGAAAAGACGACTCTGAATTCAGCTTATTGTGCTGATTAGAGTCGCCCTAAATAGTGGATGTTCGCTTAGACAACGTTTACTGTTAAACCTGATCAGCGGCGGCTGATTGCAGCAGCTCGCTTACCGTAACACAACTAAATCCTTCCGCTGACAGCTCTTGCACCAAAATCCGCACAGCTTCAACGGTTTGGGACCGCTCGCCATAACCGTCGTGGAATAAGAAAACGCTTCCGCTCTCCACGGTTAGCCGGGTCTGATCCACGATAAAGCCTACTCCGGGCTGCTCCCAGTCCTTGGCTTCCCCATTCACGCATCCTATGGATGTATAGCCCATTTCTGCCGCAAGGGCGATAATTTCAGGTGTGACCGCAAAATAGGGGGGCCTGAAATGGGAAGCCTGTTTCCCTGTCACCTGCCTAATCCGGCTATCTGCAAGCTCCAGTTCGGTACGAACCTCCTTAAGCGTCAGCTTGGTTAGATCAGGATGGGTATAAGTATGATTGGCGATTTCATGCCCTGCTGCATGAACCTCTGCTGCCAAATCCCCGTAAAGTTCGATCTGGCGACCGATCATGAAAAACGTGGCGTGGCCATTAACCTCGCGGAATATATCCATGATCTGCCTCGTATAAAGCGGATCAGGCCCGTCGTCAAAGGTAAAGGCAACCGCTTTTCCCCGGGTCGGGACTTTATTGATCAAACTTAATTCAGCCATACGGCCACTTCCTTCTTTAAGATTTTGCAGATGCAGATGCCTGTTCTGCCTTTTCCCACTTGGAGCCCGCCGGATGGGGGCACTTTTTCCCCGCAAGCTTCCCGCTGACCTCCACCAGGCATCCGCAATGGCTGCATGTTGTTCCGTATACCAGTGACGGGCACGTCCGGCAAACCGCAAGCCGGGTTTGATAAACGGTCTCGCTCACAAAGCTGAAGCCCTTGCCCTCCATCCCTGCGAGGAGTTTTTGGATTTGGGCTTCCGTAACCCATACATCCGCCGAGCAGCCTTTACATGTCTGATTCACGGCCATACGGCTAGGAAAGCAGCGTCAGCACAACGACGGAGGCTGGCGGCAGGACAGCGGATAATCCGTCTGCACTCACACTCCGGACTCCTTCAAAAGCCTGCGGTTTCACCGTTTCCGGCTGGCTAAAGGTGTTGTGCGCATTCATGTCGTTATGGGTAAGCACACGCCCGCTGACCTCCGGAATTCCGGCTAATCCCCTCAGCTGAAGCGAGACGGCAGCCTCACGGTTAGGATCAAGATTGCAGAGGCTGATGTCCAGGGTTCCGTCCGCGCGTTTGGATGCAGATGCGCTGATCTGCGGGATCGACTCGTCCCCCAAGGTGTAATCGCCCGTATCCAGATGGAGTGACAGTGCTTCCGCATCCTGATGGACCTTAAACATTTCGAACACATGGTAGGTTGGAGTCAGCAGCATTTCGGCGCCTTCTGTCAAAATCATGGCCTGCAGGACGTTGACCGTCTGCGCGATATTCGCCATATGAACACGGTCGCAGTGCCGGTGGAAGACATGGAAATGCAGGCCTGCTACAAGCGCGTCGCGCAGCGAATTTTGCTGATAAAGAAAACCGGGATTGGTTCCGGGCTCTACCTGGAACCACGTCCCCCATTCGTCAACAATGAGACCAACCCGTTTCTTCGGATCATGCTGGTCCATGATTGCCTTGTGGCGGGTAATCAGTTCGTCCATCCGGAGCGCCAGCTGCATCGTTTCAAACCACTCCGCTTCGTCAAAGCCGGTCGCCGGACGTTTGACCTCAAATCCTCCAGGCACGGTATAGTTGTGAAGGCTGAGACCGTCCATATACCCGCCGGCTTCACGCATCAGCGTCTCCGTCCAGTTATAGTCATCCGAATTCGCCCCGCCGGCTATCTTGTAGACGCGGTTCTCGCCATAGTTTCGTACGTAAGTCTGAAATCTGCGGTATTCATCAGCATAATAGGCAGGACGCATGTTCCCCCCGCAGCCCCAATTCTCATTTCCGACGCCAAAATATTTCAGCTTCCACGGCTTCTCGCGCCCGTTGGCCTTTCGCCAGTCGGCCATTGGCGATTCACCGTCAAAGGTCATGTATTCGACCCACTCCTGCATTTCCTGAACGGTGCCGCTGCCCACATTCCCGCAAATATAAGGCTCCGTGCCGAGCAGCTCGCACAGGTCCAGAAATTCATGGGTGCCGAAGTGGTTATTCTCCACCACACCGCCCCAATGCGTATTCACCATACGTTTGCGCTGTTCCCTTGGCCCTATGCCGTCCTTCCAGTGATACTCGTCCGCAAAGCAGCCGCCCGGCCAGCGCAGGACGGGGATGCTTAGGTTTCTAAGCGCCTCAAGAACATCGTTCCGGATCCCGCGGGTATTGGGAATCGGTGAATCCTCGCCTACCCAGATCCCCTCATAAATGCAGCGCCCTAAATGTTCTGCAAAATGCCCGTAGATATGGCGGCTGATGGTGCCTGTCGACTGATCTGCATTAACGGTAATGGTAGTGTTCATAGATAAGTCTCCCTTCAGGATCTACTGTTCGATTTGCTAGTTGTCTATGTGGATGGCTATGAGCCAACTGCACCCTATCCCTTAACTGCACCGGCGATCATACTTCTCTGCACCTGTTTGTTGAGCAGCAAATAAATAATAATCGTTGGAATCGTCGTAATCATGAGCCCCGCCCCGATAATCCCCCACTGGGTGATGTAGGTTCCGACCATCGACATCATCCCGACTGTCAGCGTCTGCATAGACTCTTTATTAATAAAGGTCACGGCAAACATCAGCTCGTTCCAGCAGGAAAGAAACGTAAAGATGGCGACCGTCGATATGGCCGGACGAACAAGCGGCAAAATGATGGAAAAGAACGTTCTGTAAATGCCGCACCCGTCTATAACGGCGGCTTCCTCAAGCTCCCGGGGAACCCCCCTAAAGAAGCTGCCGAGAATAAACACGGCCATCGGGATACCAAAAGCAACATAAGGAATAATCAAGGACCAGTAGCTGTTCAGCAGACCTAAATTTTTTAATACCATAAACAGCGGCAGCAATGCCGCATGAATCGGCACCATCATCCCCAGAAGGATAATGGTCAGCGTTAAACCGCTTAATTTCCAGTTCATCCGGGTAATGGCATAACCGGTCATGGACGACAGGATTAGAACAAGAATAATCGATACGGCAGTCACAAATACGCTGTTAAAGAAATAAGTCAAGACATGCCCTTCCGACAGTGCCTTCGCGTAGTTGCTCCAAAGGAACTGTTTAGGAAGGTTCGCCACATCACCGCTGAAGATTTCACTGTTATCTTTAAGTGAGAAGAAGGCCAGCCAAATGAGCGGATAAATCTGTGTAATCGCAATAAGAATTAAAAACGCCTGCAGCAGAATAGTTCCTATGGGCATGGTTTTTTTCGGTAACGCCATTTCAGCCGTACTCACTACTCTCCCCCCTACTCTGTTTTGATGAATTTATTGATGATCAAAGTAACTACTAGGCATTCAAGGATAATGAAGACCGAGATGGCACTGCCATAACCATATCGGTAAGTATCAAAAATCGTTGTGTACATTAAGGTACTCGGCACTTCCGTGGTGAAGAAAGGACCGCCTCCTGTCAGCACATAAATCAGATCGAATACTTTAAATGCACCAATGACAGAGAATACAAGGCATACTTTAAGGACCGGCTTCATTAACGGAATGGTGATTAAGAAGGCTGTCCGCACTCGGGAAGCCCCGTCAATCTTGGCCGCTTCAAAAATATCCTGCGAAATTGACTTCGCTCCCGCATACATCAGCAGCATGTGATACCCGATATACTGCCATAGAGTCGGGATAAACGAGGCAATCAGCGCCGTTTTCTTCTGTCCAAGCCAGTCTTGGGCCAAATGGGAGAGCCCCACATTTTCCAGCAGAGTGTTCAGAAGTCCATAGTCTGCATTATAGATTTTAGACCACAGCTGTGCGATAACTACGGTTGAAATCAATACAGGTATGAAATAAACCGTGCGGTAAAAGCCCTCTCCTTTAACGTTCGATGCTAATATTAGGGCCAGCAAAAGAGATAAAGGCAGCTGGATGAAGATAGAAGCGGCTGCAAACAGCAGCGAATTTTTCATGGAATTCAAGGCTCTCGAATCCGTAAACAATTCCACGTAGTTATGGAACCCGATATACGCTCCTTTGCCGACGCCATTCCAATCCAGCAAACTATAATAACTCGAAACGAAGATCGGAACCAAAACAATCGCACAAAAGATAAGGAGGGTAGGAAGAACAAATATCGTTATGGCTGTTTTATTTGAAAATACAGAATTCATCATCGTCCTCCTCTCAAAGATGTGATCAGGAAAAACTCCTGACCACATCTTGTTTAGGTTTATTTCATGTTAAAGGCTCAGCTCTGTCGGCTGAAGCTGGGCCATCAGTTTGCAGAATTCCTCAGGCGTGATGTCGCCTGCCAGAAGCTGCGCAATCAAGTTCTTATGGGTTTCAGCGGATTCTGCCGGGAGAATGTTATCCCACCAAGCGATAAACGAGGTTGCGGTCTTCATAATTTCTGCACTGGACAGGTCCAGCGAGGACAATCCGGAAGTATCGAGCCCGTCCGTTTTCCAGCTTGGAAGTCCTGCTCCGGCCAGGTAACCCTGTGTGCCGAGCTGCTCGCTTAGGTATTTCAGGAACTCGGCTGCTTCTTTAGGGTGTTTGGTGGTGCTGCTGATATAGAAGCCGTCGACGGCTCCGCCGAAAATTTCGGTGTTTGTTCCTTTACCGTCTTCAAAGACCGGGAACGGGATGACTTTAACCTTGCCTTTGGCGGCGGAGGAAGGATCTTCAATACCGGCATTTACCCAGTTGGCCTGAACCATCATAGCCCCATTCCCGGCATTAAAGGCGCCCAGCATTTCATCATAGCTCATGCTGAACATGCTGCTGTTGAATGCGCCAGCTTTGGCCAGCTCCTGCATTTTTGCCGCTGCAGCTACAAAATCCGGAGAATTCCATTTCGACGGATCTTTGAACGCCTCTTTAACCGCCTCATTTCCG
Source organism: Paenibacillus physcomitrellae (assembly GCF_002240225.1). Classification (NCBI taxonomy): domain Bacteria; kingdom Bacillati; phylum Bacillota; class Bacilli; order Caryophanales; family Paenibacillaceae; genus Paenibacillus; species Paenibacillus physcomitrellae. Next base: position 1,742,994 of record NZ_CP022584.1, read on the forward strand.
GCCTGGCGCATCGCAATGATGTCGTACCAGTACATGCCCGGCCAGCGGTCTTTTTCCCCGATTAACGCCGGCGTGATTCCCGCCGCTTTCAGCTTATCCACGGCATCCAGCAGTTCCTTATAGGTTGTCGGGAGTTTGGCGCCTGCTTTATCAAACAATTCGGTATTCACGTAAAGGTTCGCAATATGAGTATAGACGGGCAGGGTATAAATTTTTCCGTCATTCTCGATCGCTTCCGCCATGCCCGGTCCCAGTTTAGCCTTGAGATCATCCGTCAGATAACTCGAGATGTCGAGGACATTGCCGGATTTGATGTAAGGCTCCATAAAACTTCCTCCGCCCATACCGTAAAAAACATCAGGAGCTTCGCCGGCGGCAATTGAAGTTTTGATCTTGGTCTTATACTGCTCGCCTGTAGTCCCCGTCCGTTCAATCTGAATGTCCGGATGGTCGCTGTTCCATTTGTCAATAATCGTCGGCAGCAGCTTCGCAGTAGGATCTGTGTTGCCTACGGATTGATCCCAAAGGGTCAACTTAATGGATCCGCTTTCATTTGATTGCGCTCCATTCGAAGATGATCCGGACGAACACGCGGCGAGGCTGCCTGCCAATCCTACAGCCAAAATGACACCCATCGTTCTTTTTAATAACGCTTTCATTATTGAACCTCCCCATGAATGTTTGCTGTTTCTATAAGGAATTTTAGGGAAATTCCCCCTTAAGCTCCATTCAAAATCCAGACATCACCTTTTAAAATTCAAACATCTTCCCGCTACTCCCTGCAGTTCCTATATTCATTCATGGATCGGCCCATGTTCTTTTTAAATAAGATACTGAAATAATGCGGGTCCGTAATACCCACCTGTTCGCCGATTTCATACCCTTTTAAGTCCGTTTGTTTCAGCAGCATCTCCGCCTTCTTCATGCGTAAATTTGTTAAGTACTCAACAAAGGTCTGCCCGGTCTCCTTCTTCATTAGCCGTCCCAAATGTCCCGGACTGACAAAAAAAGCAGCCGCCGTACTCGCTAATCCCACCTCAGGATTGCTGATATTATGCTCCAGGTAATCTTTCACCTGGCTGATCAGATTGCCTACTTTAGCTTCCTGTCTGGAATAGATAACGCCGGCAACATGCAGAACATACCGCTCCAGGCTCTGCATTAATTGCGGTAAAAGCTCGGCGGTAAGAATAGACACCAACGTTTCCTTGTCAAACACGTGTTCATTTTCGATTTGCTGTTCAATCGCCGCACGCTGACACTCCATAATGACATCCATGGCTGCCATCCGGAACTGTGATACCGAGGCAAACGAAACATCAAAGATCTGACCTAAAGTCTGGGACGCACGTTCAGACGAGCCTACACTTATGTAGAACTGGAGCTGACGAAGGAGCTCCGTATTCGAACGGTACTGTTCATCCCCGCCCTCAACGATATCTTCAAAACAGACAACCTGATTTTTCCCCACGAAAGCTTGATAATGCAGAGCGCGGCAGGCCTCCTCATACCCGAGATGTGCCGCCTCTATATGTTCATGTCTCCGCCCGATGCCGATGCTCACTGTACATGTGCCCAAATGGAGCAAATTTGCCATCAGCCATTCGCAGTCAGAGACAAGATGGTTGTCTTGGCTCTGGGAAATCAGCACGATCTGATTCCGGGTATCCGTCAAAATAATGACCTGTGAGTTGTCCTTGTAAAAGGCTTCAATCTTATTCCTGCATTCCATCCGTAATAGAATCAGCTGCTCCTCGGTATGCGTCGCTGAGACAGAAGAAATTTCCATTACAGCGATTTGAAATGCTTCTGTGCCACGTCCCATAGGGACTTGAAAATACGCCGCTTTTTCATAAATTTCTTCTTTAGAGAGAGAGCCGTTCAGCCAGTGGTATAGAAATTTTTCCTTCAGATAAGGAAGGTTTCTCCTCAGTTCCTCTTTCAGAACTTCCATTTCCTTTTCACGCGTGCGCTCTTCTTCAATCGTTTTTCTTAGCTTTTCAGTTACACTAAGCAGTTCTGAAGCGTGAATCGGCTTCAAAATAAAATCCGAAATCCCGATTTTGATGCTTTTGCGTGCATATTCAAACTCGTCGTGGCCGGTCACAATTACGATTTTGATATCGGGATACTTCTTTAACACTCTTTCGCTAAACTCAATTCCGTCGATAGAAGGCATGTAAATATCGGTGAAAATAACATCCGGTCTGTGCTTATCCACAAACTCAAGAGCTTCGGCGGCATGAGCGGCTTCCCCGATTATTTTCATGCCCTGCTTCTCCCAATCAATGCGCATTCTGAGCAAATTCCGTATTAGATATTCATCATCGACAATTAAGACCTTTAGTTCCCCCATCCCAGATCAGCTCCATTCGGTATGATTAATGTAATCCTAGTTCCCTTCAAGGGTTCACTCTCGATTTGGACACAGTCTTTATCTTCATAAAAAATGCGCAGGCGCTCCATTGTTCCCCAAAGACCAAAACTTTTGTTTTGGCCTTTTCTTTCTGTGTTTAAAATCTCCTCAATTTCTTCCCCAGACATCCCCACGCCATCATCAGCTATGGTAATCACGACATTCTCGTTTGTCCCCTTCACACTGATTCCTATCTTTCCTGGGGAACCTTTAGGACGTATTCCATGATAAAGAGAGTTTTCTACCAACGGCTGCATGACCAGCTTCGGAATTGGAGTCTGCCTGCACTCCTCATCCATCTCGAACTGAACATCAAAGACATCCTGATAACGTGTTTTCTGAATAATTAAATAATTCCGGACAATTTCAATTTCTTCCCCGACCGTAATGACTTCCCTTCCTTTATTCACGCTTAATCGGTAATAACTGCCTAATGCCTCAATCAATTCACATACCTGATCATTTAATCCCGACAGGGCTAACGAGGTTATGGAATCCAGCGTGTTATATAGAAAATGCGGTTTAATTTGAGCTTGCAGTGTAGTCAGCTCCGCCTTACGGAGGGTATTCTGCTCTTCAATAATTCGCTTAAGCATCTGCTCAATTTGTTCGATCATCTGGTTGTATCCCCTATACAGCTGTTCGAACTCATAGCTGTTCAATTCAACGTTCACTTTTCTGAAGTTCCCGCTTGGCGCCTTGTACATGGCCCGAAGAAGCTTATGAATAGGTTTAATGATGCTTCGTGAGATAATAAAAGAACTTACAAAAAATACGGTTCCATTTATGACTAGCAAAATCAGGGCTAAAAGCACCAATGACTTATTTCTGGAATCAATCGTTTCATAGGAGTTTATGCTGATAAACCTCCAATTGTAGGCTCCACCGGACAGATAAGATACCGTGTATTTTTGTGAACCCGCATTTAGGGTCTGAAATCCTGAACCGCTCTGATCGAACTTTTCTTGAAGTTTCTCTTTATTTGATGTGATTAGCTGCTGAAGGCCGGTACCGTTTTGGTCAAAAGCCGGATTAGCTATGATGGTCTGATTGTTCTCATCCAGGATCGCAATATGAAATGAATCTTGATTCAGCAGGCTGGAGTACGCCTGAACAAAGGAGCTTGCTTTAATGTTTAGGACCAACACCCCTAAAGGGGAAGTGTCATCAATATCCCGGATCAGCCGGATAAACGAAATAAAATTTCCTTTGACGGTTCCTTCCGAGAAAGCTCCGCTGCCGTTCAGCCTTAGCAGGTATTTACCTTTATTTTGAACCACCTGATCGTACCACGATGCGTCCTGCACATTTACCTCCTTAAAAGTGGGCAGTTCTTGAGTGCCGACCGAGAAGCGATGACCCGAATTGTCAAAAATATAGACCGAATCAATAATTGGAACCGCTTGCATAAGGTTGTACAGATACGAACTTACTTTGGATTGGGTATCCAGATTAGCATATAAGTTCCCTTGCCTCAGCAAGTTTTGCAGATTATGATCCGAGAAAATCATTTTAGAATAATTATTGACATTGCCAATCATTAAATCGACATTGGCCTGTATGGAGGCGATGGTTTGCAGAGATGCTTCATTGATTTTCTTTTGGGCTGAATTTGAGGAAATTTTGTTAAGGACCAAATAACTGAACCCTACGGTAATTAAAATGATAAGGAAATAAGCAAAGGGAATTTTAAAGGCTAGTTTTTTGGGTTTACCGAGAAATATAGTTTTGGAATAATTCACGAGTTCTCCCTCCGATTCTTTAGGGTTCCCAGCATACAGGCATGCGAGCCTCTCTCCAAGAGTATGAAAAAGTTACTTATAACACAACTTGTAAGGCTAAAAAAAACACATCGAGCAATAGCACTCTCTCCATGTGGTTTTGGCCTTCGTTTCTCTCTATATGATCTTGCTTGCTGATATCTTAGTTGCTGTGAGTGAAGATTATTCATTTGTCCGCTTGGCTCCATTGCATACTTGATTCTAGCATTGAACGGAAATAATAGCATCATAATTGTAAGCGTTTAAACCTAGAAGGAGACGACGAATCTTAATTTGTTCCCTCTATTATTCCACTGATTGGGCTGGATAGGTCCCCTGAGCTCACCCGTCCGGGCTTTGCGTTGACGATGATATTGAAAGCCATCTCAAACGAGTGTCCAAATCCGTTATTTTACCTCCTTTTAAATCTAACAGGATATGGTACAATATCCCAAAATGCATAAGGAGTGATTTCATGTTACGTTGGTCCCCCATCGAAAATGCAAAGATAATTGGTGTGCTTCCTGAATATCGCGATCTTATCAAAAACGGTGGTTATACGGCATCGAAAGCTTCTAATGTAATTGCTAACCAGCTTTTAAAGGACGATACAGCTGGTGTTTTTTCCAAAAGAACCCGTAATGTTAAACATATCCTTCATACCCTTGAACAACATATCCAAAGGATGGATGGCATCGCAGCGGGCAGTTTAAAACCCATTCATGCAGAGGAACCAAATTGGGCGGGCTGCTTCCCTTATCCTTATTAAAGAACTGTTCCCGGGCTGACCATTCATCCTTTTGTTCCCCACCCTAAGCAGAAGAGGCGAGCCCAACAGGCTCGCCTCTTCTCTATAACTCGATCCTAATCCCAACCAAATCCAACAACCAAACCAAACTAAACCATACAAGCCGCCGGTTCGCTTCCGACAACTGGCCGATTAAAACTCGAAAGATACTTTAGTTCCAGCCTCAAGCAGAGGACAGTCCCAGGCGGCCGCGTACAAAGCCGCTTTCTTGTTGGTTTAGCGCTTATCGCTTGCCGCCTGACGCGGAGCAGCTAAACTACCGGCTTTTGCTGCCTGCCAGCAACCGTGGCGCTTGCGCCATGACCGGCCTAAATTCAAATGCAGCCATACGCTGTTTAGTCCCACCAGGTCTCCTTAGGGTAGTCCGGATCTCCGATATAGACCGGCTCGCCGATTTTTGGCGTGGCGATGGGCACGCCTTGGCGCTGGGCTTCGGCGTTCGCGCGGCGGACCGGATCGTTCCAATCGTGCAGCGACAAAGTGAATGCCCCCCAATGGATCGGAACGAGCACGCCTCCTTGTACGTCCATATGAGCCTGAACCGTCTGTTCCGGCAGCATGTGGATGTCGCTCCAACGCGGATCGTATTGACCGCACTCCATCAAGGCCAGATCAAAGGGGCCATGCTTCTCGCCAATCTGCTTGAAATGCGGGCCATATCCGCTGTCTCCGCTGAAAAAAACCTTCCGCTCGGGGGACGCGATCACCCAGGAGCACCACAAGGTGATATCCCGGTTGGCCAGCCCCCGGCCCGAGAAATGACGGGCGGGCGTGCAGGCGAGCCGCAAGCCATTCCAGTCAAACTCCTCCCCCCAGTCATGTTCGCTGATCCGCCCCGGCTCTACGCCCCACCGTTCCAGGTGGCTGCCGACACCGAGCGGAACGAAAAAGCGCCCTACTTTATCCTTTAATTTCCGGATCGTGCCGTAATCCAAATGATCATAATGGTCGTGGGACAGAATCACGGCATCAATCTCCGGCAAGTCCTCCGGCTCAACCGGCAGCTGCCGGTTATACCGTTTGCCTCCGAAGGGAGGGACCGGTGTAGGCGACAGGCCCAGCATCGGATCAAGCAGAAGACGTTTGCCCCCAAGGTGCAGCAGCAGCGCCGAATGGCCAAGCCAAACCACCCTATCGTGGTCCCGATCCTCCAGCGCCTCGCGCCCCAGTTTCACGATCGGCAGCGTCCGGTCCGGCCGGACCCGCGGATTGCCGCGCAGGTAGTCCCGCAGCAACGAAACCATGTTGCCCGACGAAGGCTGGAAGGAAGAGGTTGGCTCCGTGTAGGCAAACTTTTTGCCCCGCCATTGAGGGGACTGCGCGTAACGCGCTCTATTGGCTGCCGAAGCTGTTCCGCCAAAGGACGGATTCAGCCTGATAAACAAGGTAATGCCAATGAGGAGAGCTAATACAACAATCAATACGATAAACATGTAAAATACCGCCTTTTCCTACATGAAGAGTGGATGATGAGTTGGTTCAAACAGAGTATACTGCATGGCGGGGGACGTTGCCAAATGCAGACATGCTGGAACTCGGGCCGGCACATGAATAAAGAGCCGTTGGTGAACCACACCCCCAATTGTTAAGTGTGACTAACAATGGGGGGTACAGTTCAGATACGGCTCTTACAGCGAAAAACTTAAAAGAATTAGAGGTAAACAAGAGACATCTGGTTTGATTTGATTATGATGTGATTTGATTATGATGTGATTTGATTATGATGTGATTTCAGTGGTCACGAATAGATCGTTAGGGGAACTGGGGAGTTCCCCAGGGTTCATCAGGCCTGCCGACCGATCACGTCCCGCAAAATGTGCGGTAAGGCCGGTCGCACGCCGCCGGCAGCTCCGCGAATTCCGCCTGCTCCGGCGTATGGGCGAAAGGCTGCGCCAATACCTTAAGCAGGCGCTGCATCACGCTGTAATCGTCCCGTTCTACGGCGGCTTCAAGCGCTTCCTCCACCCGGTGGTTGCGCGGGATCACCGCTGGGTTGCTGCGGCGCATCAACTCGCGGACGGTTTCTGGGGACTCCATCTGCCCGGCGAGTCTCGCCTGCCACCGCGCAAGCCAATCCGACCACTCGGAGGTGCCGGCCATCGCCGGTTCCTCCAGACGGCCAAAGGTCAAAGCGAGGAACGTGTTGGTAAAATCGGCGTGGTGCTGGTGCATCAGGTCAAGCAGGTCTTTGATGAGGACGACATCCTCTGCCTGTTCATCAAACAGTCCCAGCTTCGACCGCATGCCTTGCAGCCATGCCGCTTCGAACTGTCCGGCGAAGCCTTTAAGCGCTTCTTCAGCCAGCTGGACGGCCTGCTCTTCCTCGTCGTGCAGCAGCGGCAGCAGGCTCTCGGCGAACCGGGACAGGTTCCATACCGCGATGGACGGCTGATTGCCGTAGGCATAGCGGCCCTGACGGTCGATGGAACTGAATACGGTCGCCGGATCATACGCGTCCATAAAGGCGCATGGCCCATAGTCGATCGTCTCGCCGCTGAGGACCATGTTATCGGTGTTCATTACCCCGTGGATGAACCCGACGAGCTGCCACTTGGCGATCAGGGAGGCTTGGCGCTGGATCGCCTCCCGTAACAGCGCCAGATAGCGCCCGTCCTTGCCGGTATCGGCGAGAGTGGCCAGCTGCGGGTAGTGGCGCTGGATCACGTAGTCGGCGAGCGTGCGGACGTCCGCCGGCTCGCCGAATTGCGCGGCGTATTGGAACGTGCCGACGCGCACGTGGCTGGCGGCAATGCGGGTGAGAATCGCCCCGCATAAGCCTTGTTCGCGGACCACCGTCTCCCCGGTGGTCACCACTGCCAGGCTGCGGGTCGTCGGAATGCCCAGCGCGTGCATCGCCTCGCTGATGATATACTCCCGCAGCATCGGGCCCAGCGCGGCGCGCCCGTCGCCGCCGCGCGAATACGGCGTCCGGCCGGAGCCCTTAAGCTGGATGTCGAAGCGATCGCCGCCAGGCGCGATCTGCTCTCCGAGCAGCAGGGCCCGGCCGTCCCCCAGCATCGTGAAATACCCGAACTGGTGGCCCGCATAAGCTTGGGCCAGCGGCTCCGCTCCCGGCGGCAGCCCGCTCCCCGCAAGGACGGCAACGTTCACTTCGCTTCGGAGCTCCGCGGGGTCCAAGCCAAGCTCCGCCGCGAGCGGTTCGTTCAGTACGATTAGCTTCGGCGACCGGACCGGCTTGGCCTCCTGCTTCGTGAAGAAGAACTCCGGCAAACGGGCATAGGTGTTATCGAAATTCCATCCGGTTTGTGAATTTTGGTTTGATTGGCTCATCAGCTTCTCCTTCGTTATCCGTTATCGTCCTGCCGGTCTCCCGCAGGACGTGATTACATTAATATGCTGGGTGAGTGCGCGTAACGACGTAACTGAAGTGCGTTCCTCACTGAACCTGCTGGCTTCACACACGTCTGCCGGATCATCCGACGCTCCGCTGTCCGTACTCCATAAAGCGAGGTCAAACGGCCTGTATTTCCCGACAGTTTCCTTGAAACTATCAGGACAAAACGATATCACCCGGATGGACCTCCATCTCTGATTTGAACGAATGACTTTCACCAGGAAGGTTGTGCCAAATCCGAACGATTTATACAACGGTAAGAGCTGCCGCGAGTTACTATTGCGGGCTACTGTTGCAGGCTACTCTTGCAAGCTGCTGCGGACTTCTGTTACTTTAAACCTCGCTCCTGACGGAAAGCCTCGATCCGCTCCCGGTTGTTCGCGTCGATTCGCAGCGGGATGCCTCGGCAGTTGAGTACGATGCCATCCATGTTTCCAGACACCGCCAGCAGGTCGTCGTAAGCGGCAATGTTGCTGCTCCAGGCCGTTTTGTCGTAAACCTTCTCGAACTCCGGCCAATCCGTAAACGCAGGGAGCCAAGCCGAACCGTCTTCTGCACTTAACACGCCGAATTGAATGACGGTCCCTTGCTTCAACGTTTTTACACCTTGCTCATCCGTGGGCGAACGATCGGATTCCTTCAACTGCATGGGCAGCAAATACCTCGCCTGCAGAATCTCATCAAGCATTTCCGCCTCCAGCACGTTCAACTCCCGCCCACGGGCTTCCTGATCGCCTGTCGGCGCATGAAGCGTTTGGAAGAAGCGGATCATCGCCCGCTGCAGCCCCGGATTTGTGACGGGAACGCTGATTTCCGGCGTTCCGGTCCAATCCGGCGGCGGCATGATGTCATCCCGGTTCAATTCGATGTGATACTGCCCGTTGTCCACAAGAATTTTCGGTAATCCCAGAATATGAAACTCCCCGAAGGTCCTCAGCACCTCCTCCCCGCCGATAGGCTTCATCTCCAGCATCAGCAGCTGCTGCCGGAAATAATCCTCCGCGTTCGCGGCATAGGCCTCCTGCGAGAACATCCAGACCCGGTCTTCCCCATCTACATAAGGATAACCGGTTGTCTTGCCGCAAGCGAGATACAGCGTATCGGCATGCTTAATCTTGTCTAGCAGCACGCCTGTAATCCCCTTAATCCGCTCGTCCAGATATACGTCCGGAAAAGCTTCCTCCACCTTAAACCGCTTGGCGGTATGCACTAAGAAAATCAGTTCCTGGATTTCCAGCCCTCCGAGCTCTTCCTGCGAAATCTCTGGCGTTAACAAAAACCTCCGCCCGATCTCGTCTTTCCGTTCCTCGTTCATCCGGCACCCCACTTCTCTCCTTGTTTGAGTACAGTATAACTTATTCCCGCTCGTCTACGGCAAGCAAAAGCCACTTACTTCCCCTTCCGCTGCGCCAAGAGAACCTCAAACCATTCCTCGAAAAATGGTCCTGGGAGAAAGTCCTCGTGCTCCCCGGCCTCGTTCCATGGTAGCAATGCGAGTATTGGGCGAATTGGCGGGGCTGATTGAGTGTATAGGAAAAGCTTAGAGAAAAAGCTTAGGCGTAGTAGAAGCCCCCGGCTAGCCGGGGGCTTGTTTGGTGTGTTCTTTCATTATTGTTTGAAAATTTAGCATGGCTCTGAACTTGTATCCGGTTGAATCAACCGAAGAACAAATCAAGAATATTCGAACCCGCCGAAGACTGCTTGTTATAAAATTCGGAATAACCGCAATCCGCGCAGTAGACCACAATAAATTGATTATGCTGGATATCGAACATTTTGGAAAGCCCTGTTCCGGTCATGGCCACTTCCTTCGTTCTCGCGTCATGACTGCCGCATTTGATACATCCCTTTTCTCCCATACCCTTCTTTCCTCCATCACTGTTAGGTTTAACGCAGTTGTACGCGCTGCTTCTTCGTTAAATGCCCTTCTCATCGGCAGTGGGACCGTACATCCCCGGCAATGGAATATCGAGCAGACGCAAATACACCCCGAGCTGAGCTCGATGGTGGATCATATGGCTTAATCCGAATATTCGAAACGCAAGAGCCCGCGGCTGGCTAAAGATCACATGGTCGCCGTTTCGCAAGGTCCATTCTGCGGCAAGCTCATCCTCCCCGCATTCGTCCAGCAATTTTTCAAGCTTAGCGGCATTAACGTCAAATTCCTCCAGCGCTTCTTCGCGTGTTGCCAGTTTAGCAGATTTACCAGGTGTGTAGTCAAGCTACCTAATGTCATCGACTTTAAGTGCGGCTTCCACGTCATATGTTCATTGAGCAAGCTCTCCAGTATGCGACGGGTGTTGGCCAGCTCATGCCTAGCATCTCCAAGGATTAGCTGTTTCACTATCGGCTACCTCGCTTCCTTATTGAAAAGATATTTGTTGTTAATAACAAGAGTATATATCCAATACGTTAGTAAAAAAGGCGTTTCTCATATCCTATTTCTTCTTATAAAACTCATGATACGGCTTCATGAGTGCCCTCTTTTCTATCCGCGATAGCTACATAACTCCGGCCTATGCCTAGCTATACTAATGTGCGCGTTTTTTATATTAAAGGCGCAGGCTTAACGAAGAACGAGCATTTATCTACAATTTGAAAACCTACTTTAGTATAGGTTCTTAACGCTACAGAGTTCCCACTCCATGTTTGTAAATAATAAACTCAGCGAGACTAGAGTTTATAAGTTTTTTAAGAAATTGAGTTGCAATCCCCTTATTTCGATATTCTTGGAATATCTCTAAATCATAGATACCAACCATAAAATTTACTATCAGACAAACTAACTCTGACGCTGTATTTTTTAGAAATATTAGGGTCTACATTCTTTGGAAAGAAATAATTAAACTCATAGCTTGTGGTATCTGATCTTGTAACTTTTGTGCCCATATTAACTTTACTCACTAAACAATTCCTGCCGCTCCTGAAACACTAATATTCCTTAAGACCTTTGTAGATAGAAATATCAGAGTGGCTGTACCAAATATATAGTCCCCAACCACATTCCCAAGGGAGCTGCCAACAATACAACTGAGTCAATAAATCCCAAAGTCCGGCCTCGAACGTCTGAATCAATACTTCTTACAATATAACTGAATAATGGTTGAGTTAAGGAATCGAAAGCGCCATATAAAAGAAATGTTATTACTAACATAAAAATCATATTTCCGAAACAATACATCCCTATAATCGTTAGTAGAGTACGCAGGATACCAAACAAAAAACACTTGGAGACATAGTTACCGAATTTAGGTATAAACGTCAACCCAATAACTTCCCCAATAGAAATAGCGCTTTTAATCAATCCGACATTATGAGCAGATACCTCACTATTGCTCCCGAAGCAAATACATATGGGAGAATATTGGGAATGTATCCGTAGGCGAGATTTAACAGAAAAAGGAGAAGAAGAAAATAAATAAGGAGTGGTCTTTTGAATATATAGTTCGTAATTATAAACCATAAATCCATAAAATTAATTTTCTTCACCGTGATTTCTATTGTCCTCTGTGCTTTTTGCAAGTAACTAAATTCATAGTTACAAGCCATACCATGATTGAAGCTAGGGTTAAAAATGCCATAAATGTGTCTGCCTTTTTATCAAAGCGAGTCACCAAGCGACGGTAGTTCTTCACTTTATTGAAAAAACACTCAATTAAATGCCGTTCTTTGTAAATTTCTTTATCCCATTTTCTTGGCTTTCGGCGATTTTCCTTGTTTGGAATGACTGGAGTGGCGGATTGTTCCTCAAGAAGCTTCAAAATTCGATTGGAATCATAAGCTCGGTCGGCTAAGACTTGTTTTTCTGTGAGATCCATTTGTTTGAGCATCTCGTAACCGATTACAGCATCATGGCGCTGCCCAGCCGTCAACTGAAAGCGAAGTAGGTTCCCAAGGGCATCTACGATCGCATGTATTTGGGTCGTTAGTCCACCCTGGAACGCCCAATGGCTTGCTTGAAGGCCCCTTTTGCGCCCGCTCCATGCTGGTGGACACGGACAATGGTTGCGTCAATCATCACACTTTCCCAGTCGGGTTCAATGGACACATGCTCTAGAATCCGATCCCAAATACCAGCCTTTTGCCAGCGGCATTAGGTCTTTCATTTTGTCCCATTGGTCGTCACGAATTTCGTATCTTCTCATCATACAAACTATTACCCATCTAGAAGAAATTTATAGTTTGCATACACGCCCTAGAAAATAACTCGCTTATTCGCAGGATTTCATCCCCTTTGCAATACGATGAAGATGTTGACGAGGCCAGAACCTCAGTCTTTGGAGACTTCGCTCCCATGCCTATCCGGGTCATGTACCCTTTGGCGCAACGTATCCGGTACCCCGTGATTTCTTTATGAGATCCTGCGAATAAGCCAACAATCGAATTACATCACGCTGTCAACAGTCAACATCGTTTTATCAGCCTTTCCCAAGACTTTCACCCTTTCGTTGTGTTGGGCAGCGTCTCTGGCCCATTTGCATCGTTTGCTGTATCTTGTGGATCTCTGATCCAGAAGGTGCTCGCGATAATATTGAAGAGGTGATCGGCCCGTGGCGCGAATGAAGGTTGGCCGGCAAGCCAGCCGAGTGCCGATATCAGGGCGAACAAGTCGTCCCCATTCATATCGGCGCGCGCCGTTCCCTCGGTCTGAGCGCGGAGCAATAGTCGCTCGCCCGCTGAGTGCACCGCTGCGCATGTAGCGTAAAGCGCGGAGTCCGGATCCGCGTGGGCGCTCGCCATCAAGGCGACAACGCCGCTATAGCTTTGGAGGAAAGCCACCTGTTCGCGAACCCAGGACACAAGCGCCTCGTCAGGTGGTTTCGACGTTTCGAGTTCGCCTGCCTTCTGCGTCAGTGCCTCCAGATTCGTACGCAGCAACGCTTCGAACAAGGCTTCCCGCGTCGGGAAATGACGAAGCAGTGTGGCCAACCCGACGTCGGCCCGGCGGGCGATATCTCGCATGGACGCATCGACACCATGCTCGGCGACGACGTCACGCGCGACTGTAAGTAGATGATCGTAATTTCTTCTGGCGTCAGCTCGCATCATGTTTTCACCTCACTCAAATAGAAAGCTTACTGTCACGATTAGGCGTTGATTTTTCCTAAAATGATTTGTTTGTGGGACAATCCATCGAAAGCTAATATGTCTTTTAGTATCAAAGGGAACGGGTCTCAACTGTAATTTCTCCCCAGCCAAGCGAAATTGAAACGTTAATATTGCTTACGTAACATGATCCCTTATAAATACCAAAGGCTATCATGTAGTAAACCACAAGCCCGGCTTTTATTATAAATCGAATGCAGGCCGAATCCCTAAGGAGTCAGCCATGATCCAATATCAACTTCAATGTGCTGTATTGTCATTATATCAAATTCAATCTTCCTCGTCTGTATCTCCATCAGACCACGACCGAAACTCCATCGTTTCGGCGTTCAAACCGTCCATGCGCAAGCTCCCGCAGCGCATTCGCCATCGCACAGCTGCAAACGCTGGCGAAAGAAGCAAGGGTCGAGCGCCTTAGCCCGACCCTCACGCCCCGACCGGTGCGCAAGCAGGAGTGCCAAGCCCGCCAGCTCCCTGAGCTGGAAGGCCTGAACAGCCCCGCAAGCGCGCACGTGCCAGATGATCGGCAAACGTCTGCCTACCGGCATCGTCTTCGCTTCAAACAAATTGTGGCTGCCCGTGTCTACAAGACAGGATCGCATCGAAATTTGCGATCATGATTCATCAGTCGAACTTGATCAAATCCTTAAAGATCAGTTGACCCCAGCTCTTTCCGCGCGCCTGCACAAGCAGTCCGCCTTCCGAAAGCCCGCCAAGTTTGATCGGCGCGAAACCGAGATTTTCCGCAAGAGCACCAATCTCCGCTGCTGCGCCGTCATCGTCGCTCGCCAGAAACACGACTCTCCTGCCGCCATGAACGGCCGGATCTTGGTCAAGGACGGCAGCCACCAAATGGTTGAAGCCCTTGACCAGTCGTCCACCCGTGAAGGCCTGCGCGACGAACTTGGAAGAAGGCAGTCCTCCCAGTTCCTCAGAGGGCACGCCGTAGGCATTGGTCACATCGACGATGGTCTTCCCCTGCCAAGTGGGGAGCACCTTCGCAACATCCGGGTGCGACTCGAAACGGACAGCCAAAAAGATGATGTCCGCCTTGACGGCGTCCACCAATTTTTTAGGAATGATTTCTGGTCCAATCGCGGCCGCAGCGGATGCAAAGCTTTCCGGGTCGCGAGTAGTTGCAACGGATACTTCGATGCCGCTTCGGGCAAACGCCTTAGCAAGGGCCTGGCCGATCTGGCCGAAGCCAATAATTGCGTAGCTCATATGTTCTCCTCCTCTGGGTTATCACGCCCTACGGGCTCCGAATATCGAATGGAGCACCGGTCGGGCGTAGCGCGTTAAAGTTGCGCCAGGCCGCCGTCGACGGCGACCTCGCTAGCGGTCATGAAGCTGCTGTCCGATGATGCGAGAAAAGCGGCTACCGCCCCGATCTCCGCCGGATCAGCCATGCGCTGGAGCGGAGTCATCGAGGCGAAGACTTTTTGGCCATCCTCGCCTAGCGATTCCTTCGCGAGTTCGGTTGCCGTTGCTCCGGGCGACAGCACGTTTACCCGGATGCCGGTGCCCTTCAGATCCTCCGCCCAGGTCCGCGCGAGATTGCGCACTGCAGCCTTGCTCGCGCTATAGGCGCTCATGGCCGGGGCGCCCGTGGTACCGGCGCTCGATCCCGTTAGGATGATCGAACCGCCCTGGCCCATCAGCGGCAGCGCCTTCTGTACCGTGAAGATCGAACCCTTCACATTGGTGTCGAAGACTTCGTCAATGTGTTCAGCGGTGATCTCGCCGAGCGGAAGCTGGCTTCCCGCCCCGGCATTGGCGAAGACGATGTCGAGAGTTCCGCGTTCGGACTTCACCGCCGCGTAGAGTCGGTCGAGGTCGTCCAGATCGGAGACCGAGCCCTTCACCGCGCGGGCATTTGGCCCAAGGTCGGCTATAGCGGCGTCGAGCGCGTCCTGCCTGCGGCCGAAGATGAAGACGAAGGCCCCCTCCTCGATGAAACGCTTTGCTGCGGCGCGGCCGATGCCGGTAGCGCCCCCTGTGATAACTGCAACCTTACCTTCAAGCTTTCCCATGAATGTTCACCCTTTCGTTATGTTGAACAGCGTCTCTGGACCATTTGAACAGATTGCTGTATCTTATGGATTTCACCGATCCGGATCAGTGGTTCAATTATATCGGATCAGTGATCCGTTTGTCAACAAGACCCTGCCAGCCAAAGACACCGCCAAGCTGGAAAGAGCTGAACCGCCTACGATCCAATATGAAAAGCCACCCTCGATTTTAATGTCAAAGGTGGCTTTCCCTACCGATTTGTTACTGCTTTTCATACTAAGTTTATCTGGTAAAAAACAGAATACCGGATTACTGGTTCTCCTAGGAATTCCATTCATTTTGATCCCATTTTAACGAGCTGAGCTCATACGCTGTTTTTAAACTCTTTAGATTTCCAACATACTCCGCTATATCTATATAAAAAAGACCGCAGACCAGTCTGCGATCTTTTTATACTAGTTAAGATAAATTGTATATAGCCGGTTGTTCATCCGTCCTTCACTTCTTCTTATAAAACTCATGATACAACTTCATAAGCGCCCTTTTCTCTATCCGCGATACATAACTCCGGCTTATGCCAAGCTCCTTGGCGATTTCGCGCTGCGTCCGCTCTTCCCCGCCATGCTCCAGGCCAAAGCGGCCTTTAATTACTTCCTGCTCACGTTCATCCAGAATATCAAGGTTCTGATAAATTTTGCTTTTCTCCATCTTCAGCTCCACATGGTCTGCGACGTCGTCGTTGTCGCTGCCAAGGATATCGATCAGCGTGATTTCATTACCTTCCTTATCCGTTCCAATTGGATCGTGCAGTGACACATCTTTACGTGTTTTCTTAAGCGATCTGAGGTGCATCAGGATTTCGTTTTCAATACAACGCGCGGCAAATGTGGCCAGCTTGGTGCCTTTGCCAAGCCGGTAGCTTTCAATGGCTTTAATGAGGCCTATCGTTCCGATGGAGATCAGATCCTCCAGGTCTTCGCCGGTATTGTCGAATTTCTTGACTATATGGGCAACCAACCTGAGATTGTGTTCAATCAGCAGGTTGCGGCTGACGGGGTCGCCTTCGGCCATGCGCTGAAGGTGAAGCGTTTCTTCGGCTTCCGTTAAGGGCTGGGGAAACGCATTGTTTTTGACGTAAGAGACAAGCAGAGTGAGCTGTTTAATAAACAAGGCAATCGCACTGAATAGTCCGGGCAAGGATGACACCTCCTGAAGAAATGTGCATTTGTCTGCGGTCTGTTCATTGTATGTGGGCGAAGGCCTACTCGTGCCTGTACGGGGAAAAAGATATGGCAGCCGATCGAAATTTTGAATCCGCCGGACTTCCGAATGATCCCGGGTCACAGACGCCTATTTATTCCCCGGCTTACTGTCCCGGCCACCCTCCGCCTCATTTCTGCTGGCTCCCGCACATATACTGGTCGAAAAAGGACCGGGAGGTACCAGCAGATGAACCCAGTGTTAAAGACGGCAAACGAAGCTATAAACCGGATGACTCGTGATCTCGTAAAGCGGCAGCAGCCGGATGGAACGTGGCATTTTTGTTTTGAAAATGGCACCGTCATCGATGCGCTCTCCATCATCCTCTTTCGGAGCCTGGACTTGGATAACGAACCGCTGATCCGCGAGCTGCACGACCGGATTCTGGCGGCGCAGCAGCCGGAGGGCTGCTGGAGATGGTATGCCGACGAATCGGAGGGCAACCTGGCCGCTTCAATCGAAGCTTATTTCGCCCTGCTCTATTCCGGTTACAGCCAAACAACGGACGAACCGTTGGAGCGGGCCAAACGATACATTTTATCAAGGGGCGGCGCCGGAAATTCCTCAAGCATCCTGACCAAAACGCTGCTTTCCGTAACCGGGCAGCAGAAATGGCCCCTCTCCGTCAAAACCATTCCGCTGGAAGTGCTGCTTCTTCCGGCTTCTTTTCCGATCAGCCTGTTCGATTTCTCCGGTTATTCACGGATTCATCTTATTCCGCTGCTGATTATGGCCGACCGCGATTTCACGGTCCAAACTCCGCAAACGCCCGATCTCAGCGAGCTTTATACCAACCGGGACATAGGCAGCGAACCACCGCCGGAGGAACACCGGAAGCTGCTCGACCCTATCAAATCGGGACTCGGCAAACTCGCCGCCCCCGGCCATTATCTGCATGAAGCAGCCACCGAACAAGCCAAACGGTTTATGCTGCAGCGGATTGAAGCAGACGGGACGCTGTACAGCTATGCCAGTTCAACTATTTTGATGGTTTGGGCTTTGCTTGCGCTGGGCTACGATAAAAGAGACCCGATCATCACCCGGGCCGTGGACGGGATTATCAACATGCGCTATACGGCCGATGACGGCCATACGACTCTACAGAACTCACCTTCCACCGTATGGGATACCGCTCTGCTGGCTTATGCCCTGCAGGAAGCCGGTTTGCCCGCAAACCATGCAGCTATTCGGAGAGCTGCCGGCTACCTTCGCTCCAAGCAGCAGCACAAGCTGGCCGACTGGAGTGTACATAATCCAAACCCTGTGCCGGGCGGATGGGGTTTCTCCAACAACAACAGTATGGTCCCAGACGTAGACGACACTACTGCTGCGCTGCGGGCAATCTGCAGGCTGGCCCGAACGGACGACTCCTTCCGTGACCCCTGGAACCGCGGGCTGAACTGGGTGATTTCGATGCAGAACAAAGACGGCGGCTGGCCGGCTTTTGAGAAAAATACAGACAAAGAGATGCTGACCTGGCTGGCAATCGAAGGCGCTAAAGCGGCGGCAACCGATCCTTCTGAAGCCGACCTTACCGGGCGGACGCTAGAGTATTTCGGCAGCTTTGCCGGACTAAACATCAAACACAAGTTTATTAAACGCGGAGCGGATTGGCTGATAGATCATCAGGAAAAAGATGGCTCCTGGTATGGAAGATGGGGCGTCTGCTACATTTACGGCACTTGGGCCGCTTTGACCGGACTATCGGCGGTCGGCATCCCCGCTGACCATGACGCGGTAACCAAAGCTGTCCGCTGGCTGCATGACGTCCAGAATCCGGACGGAGGCTGGGGTGAATCCTGCCGGAGCGATGTGGTGAAACGTTTTGTTCCTTTAGGGCAAAGCACACCCTCGCAGACCGCTTGGGCACTGGACGCTTTGATCGCCGTTTCTCCCGAGACTACACCTGAAATCGAAAGGGGCATTTTAAGGCTGGCAGCATTTCTGAAGCATGATTCGGATAGGGATACCGCCCACGATAACATCACCGATCATGCTACCGATCGCGATACTGCCAGCGATGCCGCTGCTCTACATGATTCCCTTTACTCTTATCCGACCGGCGCCGGGCTTCCCGGCAACTTTTATACCAACTACCACAGCTACCGGCATATTTGGCCGCTGCTCGCCTTCAGCCATTACCGCCAGAAGTACCCGTCATAAACAGACTGTGCCTATCAAATTCCAGCCTTATGCTTGAATAAAGTCCGTCCTGATCGGTTTAAGCTATCTTCTCTATCGAAAGCGCCCTCAATCTGCCTGCTGATATGGTATAATAGAATCCCGAAATCATTTTTTATTTGAAGGGATGCTTCCATGAAGAAGGAGACAGGTTTTAACGAACTGGTTCGTAAAGTAAGAAAAGAATTGTTCGGGAAGGGTCCCGAGCGAATCCAAACTTCTTTTGTAGATAATCTGGCTATCAGCATACTGTACGGAAACCTGACACAAACGGAGAAGTTCTTCGCTCAGGAGCCGAACGGCAGACAAATGGTCAAGGACGCTCGCACGCAAATGATTCAAAAGGTCTACCCGATCAAGTTCCAGCCGGAATTTGAAGCCTATATGGATAATAAGATGCTGTATTTATTCACGGATATTAACGTAGAGCAGGATGTCGCGGTTTCCGTATTTGTTTTTCAAGACAAAATTAATCCCTAAGCCTATGGAATAACACAATTGGACATAAAAAAACCGCCAAATCCGGCGGTTCACGGCAGCCTGGCCAAGACGGCCTTTTCTTTTATCTTCAGGCAAGCTTCTATCGACGGATATCTCCGCTCTCATATCCTCTATTCTTGCTGAATGCTGCATTCATTCTCCAGGCCATGGCCATTCCCAGTATCCGGGGCGTCCCCCGTACTCTCGGCTTTTGCCCCTTCAGAAATGGCAGCTGCCATTTCGCCAATCCGCTCCGGATGCGTATAGACATTAAACGAATTCCCGCGGATAAAACCAACCGTCGTAATCCCTAAATCTTCGGCCAGCTGCAAAGCCAGTTCGGTTGGAGCGGACTTGGACAAGACTACCGCACAGCCGATTTTGGATACCTTGAGCAGAATCTCCGAAGAAATCCGGCCGCTGAAGACAATGACCTTGTCTGTCAGGGAGATGTTGTTTTTCAGGCAATAGCCGTAAATCTTGTCCAGCGCGTTATGACGCCCGATGTCCATCCGGGACAACACCATCCCGTTCTTATCGCATAAAGCCGCGTTATGAACGCCGCCGGTCTGCTGGAAGATCTCCGCCGAGGTTTGCATCAGCTCCATAAGACGGAAACAGTCTTCATAGGACAAGTGCACATTAGCTCCCGCGGCCGGTTTGGCCATTTTGGCATCGTTCATGAAATAGAAGCCCTGCCGGCTTTTGCCGCAGCAGGATGTGATATACCGTTTGGAGTGGAAATGCTGGTAAAATTCGTTCAGCTTCTCCGTCTTGATATGCACGTAGCCTTCCCGTTCCTGGAACCAAAGCTCGTTAATATCCGAATAAGATTTGATGACGCCTTCAGAAGCCAGAAAGCCGACGACCATATCCTCTACATATTCCGGCGTACATACCATAGTGGCGAACTCTTCTTTGTTAATTTTGATGGTGACCGGGTATTCCGTTACAACCTGATCCTCGATCTCTTCGATCTGATGGCCGTGATAACGAATCACTTTGCGGCTGACTTCGACCGGTTTAGCCATAACTGTTCTCCTCCCTGACTTTTACCTTTCCAAGATTCCGGACTTCCTTCCGGACTTTGCTCCAAAGCTTCTCCCTGCCTCTTCCTAAACGCCCTTCCGGCACCCGGCTGCCGCTCGAATCAGACTGCTATCCGTCAGCCCCCGATATGCGACATTTCCACCTTCGGCAGATCCTTGGTCTGGCTGCGTCTTTCCGCTGAATAGCGGTCCTTACGCCCTCTCCAGATGTCCGCGATATAGGCCTGAATTTCCTCGTCCGTAAGGTCCGATCTCAGCTTATCGCGAAGATCATAACCTTTAGAGGCGAACAAACACATGTACAGCTTGCCTTCGGCCGAAATCCGTGCCCTTGTGCAGCTGGAGCAGAAAGCGTCGCTGACCGACGAGATGACGCCAAGCTCCTCTCCCGTATCTTTATAACGGAACTTAGAAGCCACTTCTCCCTTGTACAGCGGATCAGCCGGCTCCACAGGCATCTCCCCGTGAATCCGCTGAATGATCTCCTGCTTGGTCATGACGTCATCCAGCCGCCAGCCGTTGGAGTTGCCGACATCCATAAATTCGATAAACCGCAGAATATGCTTCCGCGCCTTGAAAAAGGCCGCCATCTCCACAATTTCATGATCGTTGACACCTTTTTGCACAACCATATTTACTTTCACCTGCAGCCCGGCTTCCGCCGCGGCCTCAATGCCGTCCAGAACAGCCTGCACGCCGCTTCTATTCCCGTTCATGTAACGAAAGGTCTCATCATGCAGCGAATCCAGGCTGACATTCACCCGTCCGACCCCGGCTTCCTTCAGCTTCCCCGCAAATTTGGGCAGCAGCACGCCGTTCGTCGTCAGAGCAATGTCCGTAATCCCCGGAATAGGCTTCAGCATGCCAATCAGGAAAGGCAGATCCTTGCGCAGCAGAGGTTCTCCGCCTGTAATCCGCAGCTTCGTAACACCTAAACCGGCGAACATTTCCGCCAATCTGGCGATCTCCTCAAAGCTGAGCACTTTATCCTTAGGCAGAAATGGATAATCCGGCCCAAATATTTCGGCCGGCATGCAATAACGGCAGCGGAAGTTGCACTTGTCCGTTACCGAAATCCTCAGGTCACGTAAGGGGCGGTCCAGTGAATCATGCACGGGATTGTTCATTATCATCACCTCATACGTCTCTATAACAGCTTTTTATTGAATCCAAACGCATTGTCTGCAACCAAACGTTATTACCACGATCTAATCATCATAAAATTTAAAGCAATCATTTATTTGGACTGTAACGCTATCCATGGATTTTGTCAAAATTTTTACGGATTGGCAAGCCATACTTCAATTCGAGGTTGAAATCTATGACATTCAGCACTATAGTTAAATATTGAGAAATAGCGTTTTGATCGTCGTCCGGTGCGTCCGTTTGGCGGTTAATAGCTATGGATATTGGCATTCTGGCTAACATAAAAAGGCGATTGGCTATCAAGTTTTTTGCTTGATTACTATTCCACCTGAATACATGCGTTGTTTTTGGACAAATGTATTAGGAGTGGAATTTTTTTATTTTTAGCCTAATGAATTCATTTCATAATCTAATGGGCATTATTTCTTTTCCTTTATGAAACGAATTCAGTCGAGAGGAGAAATGGATCGTGACAGAAACAACATTTAAAATCACGATGGACAACAAGGAATATGAAGTCCGCAAAGGACAGACCATCCTTGAGGCCATCAACGAAAACGGCATTCAACACCCGCAGGTCTGCTACGTTCCTGAAGTAGACCCGATCCGTACCTGCGATACGTGTATCGTGGAAGTGAACGGACAATTAATGCGTTCCTGCTCTACGATGGCAGAGGAAGGCATGAGCATTCAGCTTGCTTCCGCTCCGGCCAAAGAGGCTCAAGTAGAAGCAATGGACCGGCTGCTGGAGAACCACATGCTGTACTGTACCGTATGTGACAACAACAACGGCAACTGCCGGGTGCACAACACGGTAGAATTCATGGAAATTGAGCATCAGAAATATCCGTTCAAGCCTAAGGGCGGTGCTGAGGCTGTCGATATGTCTCATCCTTTCTACCGCTATGACCCTAACCAATGTATTGCCTGTGGACAATGCGTAGAGGTCTGCCAGAACCTGCAGGTCAACGAAACCTTGTCCATTGACTGGGAAGCTGAACGCCCTCGCGTCATCTGGGATGACGGTAAAGCGATCAACGATTCCTCCTGCGTCAGCTGCGGTCACTGCGTAACCGTATGCCCTTGTAACGCTTTGATGGAGAAATCCATGCTCGGCGAAGCCGGCTTCATGACCGGTCTCAAAGAAGATGTGCTCGATCCTATGATTCACCTGATCAAGGAAGTCGAGCCAGGTTACGGCGGTATCTTTGCCGTTTCCGAAGTCGAAGCTTCCATGCGTGAAACCCGCACGAAGAAGACCAAAACCGTCTGCACGTTCTGCGGCGTTGGCTGCTCGTTTGAGGTTTGGACCAAGGGCCGTAAAATCCTTAAAGTCCAGCCGACCTCCGAAGGTCCGGTTAACGGTATTTCCACCTGCGTTAAAGGGAAATTCGGCTGGGATTTCGTCAACAGCGGCGAACGTCTGACCACTCCGCTGATTCGTCAAGGCGACGAATTCGTAGAAGCCAGCTGGGATGACGCGCTGAGCCTTGTAGCCAGCAAGCTTGGCGGCATCAAGGAAGCTTACGGCCCCGAAGCGCTTGGCTTCATTGCTTCTTCCAAATATACGAACGAAGAGAACTATCTGATGCAAAAGCTTGCGCGTCAGGTGTTCCAAACGAACAACGTCGATAACTGCTCCCGTTACTGCCAATCCCCGGCTTCTTGGGGTCTGCAGCAAACCACCGGCATCGGCGGCGATACCGGAACCATCAAAGATCTCGCTGCAGCAGGTCTCGTGATTCTGGTCGGCTGTTCCCCTGCCGAAGGCCATCCGGTACTCGCTACGCGCATCAAACGTGCGCACAAGCTGCACGGCCAGAAGCTGATTGCCGTCGACCTGCGCAAGCATGAGATGGCCGAGCGCGCCGACCTGTTCATTCGTCCGAACCAAGGTACGGATTATGTGTGGCTGACTGCGGTTGCCAAATACATGATCGATCAGAACTGGCATAAACCGGAGTTCATTGAGAAGCATGTCAACTTCTATCCGGAATATCTGGAGCTGATTCAGAAATATTCGCTGGAGTTCGCTGAGAAGATAACCGGCATTCCGCAGGAAACGCTGATCCAGATCGCCGAAATGATCCGCGATGCCGACGGCACCTGCATTTGCTGGGGCATGGGCGTTACGCAGAACATCGGGGGGTCTTACACATCCACAGCGATTGCGAACCTGCTGCTCGTAACCGGCAACTTCATGCGTCCAGGCGCCGGCGCTTACCCGCTGCGCGGTCATAACAACGTGCAGGGTGCAGCCGATATGGGCACTATGCCGAATATTTTCCCAGGCTACCAGCCTGTAACTGACGACAGCATCCGTGCGAAATTCGAGAAGGCTTACGGCGTCAAGCTGCCGGCCGAACCGGGTCTCGACAACATCCTGATGCTGGAAGCGATCAACAACGATAAAATCAAAGGCATGTACGTATCCGGTGAAGAAATGGCCTGGGTCGATTCCGACTCCAACCATACCCAGGATATGCTGGCCAAAGTTGAATTCCTGGTTGTACAGGACGTATTCCTGAGCAAAACCGCCGAGTTTGCAGACGTGATTCTGCCGGCCGTGCCTTCTCTGGAGAAGGAAGGAACCTTCACCAATACGGAACGCCGCGTACAACGTTTGTATCAAGCGCTTGAACCAATCGGCGACGCCAAGCCGGACTGGTGGATCTTCTGCCAGCTCGCCAAGAAGATGGGCTTCGACTGGAATTACAGTCATCCAAGCGAAATTTTCGACGAGATGGCTTCCCTCACGCCGTTCTTTGCTCAGTGCGATTACGATGTGTTGGAGGGCTGGGGCAGCTTCAACTGGGGTTCGCCGGACGGCAGCAACACACCGCTTCTCTATCTGGACGGATTCAACTTCCCGGATAAAAAAGCCCGTTTTGCCCTGTTCGACTTCGTTCCGCCGAAAGAGCTTCCGCCGGAATTTGACCTGTTCCTGGACAACGGCCGTCTGCTCGAGCAATTCCACGAAGGCAACCTGACCGATAAATCTCACGGCATTCATCTGAAGCTGCCAAGAGTATTCGTGGAAATTTCGCCGGAGCTGGCCAAAGAACGCGGAATCAAGGACGGTACGCTGGTCCGCCTGGAATCTCCATACGGCGCCATCAAGCTGCATGCGCTGATCACCGACCGGATGCATGGCCATACGGTTTATGTGCCGATGCACTCGCACAGCCACGAAAGTGCAATCAACCTGCTGACCGGCGGTGCCGTCGATGTGCAGACCCATACTCCGGCCTACAAGCAGATGAAGATCCGCATGACCGTGCTGGAGGAGGAGGGCAACAACCCGCTTCCGCTGATCAACCACCGGTACAAGAAACGTTTCCCTCAACACGGCGTTGAAGTGCAGCGGAAATGGAACCGGCCGGGCTTTGTTTCCCTAGTCGATCAGGAGAAAGGAGATTCCCCTCATGGCCAAGCCAATTACATTCATTAATAAGAAGGTATTGACGGAAGAGGAGCAGAAACAGCAAAAGCTGCAGCAGCTCGCGGACGAAATGGCCGAAAGCAGCGAAGCGCTCAAAAATACGCTTTCGATCATGAAAGAGCTGAACGACATCGGCATTCTCGAAGCAGCTCAGTCCATGCTGAAGGCCAAAGAGGAAATCACCAAAATCCTGCTGGCCCAGGTGACCCGTGAGCCGGTAACCAATGCCATCAACAATCTGATGGGTGCAGCCGGTGCTTTGAGCGAAATCGATCCGGCTACGACAACCAAGCTGATGAAGAGCCTTTCGAACGGCATGGAGTCCGGGGAGGAGTTTTTGCATAACCAGAAGAAGATCGGCGTGATGGATTTGATGCGGGTGCTTAAAGACCCGGACGTCAACCGCGCCGTCGGCTTTGGCATCCATTTCCTGAAGGGACTCGGGCAAGGACTGGCTGAACGCAAGGATGACAACGAGGAGTTTATCTCCAAGAAGGATAAATAAATCCGCCTTCTCACCCAAAGCTTCATGAAAATAAAAGCCCGCTTTAAATGGAAAAGCAGCATCCCATTTAAAGCGGGCTTTCTTTTATTGAGCTTCTATTGAGCTTCTATTGAGCTTTTATTGAGCTTCTATTGAGCTTCTATTGAGCTTCTTTTGAACTTCTTTTGAGTTTTTTATGATCTCTTTCTCCCGCTTATCAGACCATCAGGTACGCAAGACCCGACAGCAGCACCGATACGATCACCATAATCAGCAGCGGACGCATCGCTTTGCTTCTGACATCCTTCAGGCTCACGTTCAGCCCGAGTCCGATCATGGCCATACTCAGCAGGAAGGAAGTCACTACCGAAATATCATTCATTATCGCCTCAGGAAGCGTGATGGCCTGGCCCAGCACATAGCTGCCAAACAAGCTCATCAGAATAAAACCGATCAAGAACCACGGGAACTCGATTTTGGATGCGGCATTCGCGGACGGTATCTGTTTCTTGTTATTTTTGCGGTTCATCCAGAAGAGCAGAACGAAGCTGAGCGGCACGAGCAGGAATACTCGGCCCAGCTTGGCCAGCAGGGCAATGGCCAGACCGTCTGTTCCGGCCGGAGCTCCGGCCAAAGCGACGTGGGCAATCTCATGCAGGCTGATGCCGGCCCATGTGCCGTACTCTACCGGCGTAAAAGGCAGGAAGGGCCGAACCACGGTATAGGCAATGGCAAACAGCGTGCCTACAAGAGCGATCAGGCCAGCCCCAATCGCTGTATCCTCTTCTTTGGCTTTCACAATCGGGGACACGGCGGCAATCGCTGCCGCCCCGCAGACGCCCGTACCGATGCCGAGCAGCAAGGACAGCGACATATCGGCTTTTAGCCATTTGGCCAACAGCAGGGTCGCGCCGATGGCAAACAGAATGGTCACCACATCACGGGCGAGCAAGCCCAGTCCCTGGTGCAGCACGACGTCCATATTCAGCTTCAGGCCGAACAGGATGATGGCGAAGCGGAGCAGTTTTTTGGAAGCGAACTGAATCCCGGGCCGAAGCGCCTCCGGATAACCGGCAAACTGCCGGTAAATGACGGCAATCAGAATGGCGCAGGCCAAGGCGCCGACATGATCCAATCCGGGCAGCTTGCCCAGGTAATAACTGATTAAGGCTATAATAAAGGTAAACGCAAGGCCTCCGCACCAGCGCAGCCAGCCGGACTGTTTGCCTCGTTTTGTTTCGAGTGTTGTCCCTAATGTTGTTTCGAGTGTGGCTGTAATCGGAGTTCCACCTATGGTTCCCCCTGTATTTTTCATTGTTGTTCCACTAGTAACTCCAAGTATAGTTCCAGGCACCGCCTGCTCCTGCTGCTGGAATGCCAGTTCTTGTGAACCTTGCTGCCGCTCCTTCGGCTTCGAGGCGGGGGTTTCCTTCACCACTTCCCCGGTCGCTTCCCTGAGGACTTCCTTACGTATTTCCTTATACGGCATGTTTGAGTTTATGTTCCTGTTCATGTCTATCACCCCTCCAGATCCTTCTTGGTACATAGTTCATGTTATGCCTGAAGATTTAATAAGTAAAATAAGTTATAATGATCGTTATAATAACCATTCATTTATGATATCAACAAACTGCCACACCATCTCCAAACAAGAAAGCCGAGGGACCCTTGATGGAACAATCCTTACAAGTCTTCATTACCGTTGCCGAGCAGCGGAATTTTACCCGGGCAGCTGAGCTGCTGCATATGACCCAGCCGGCCGTCAGCAGCTATATCCAAACCCTGGAGCGAGCCTTGGGCGCACGTCTGCTAGACCGGACGAACAAATACGTCCAGCTGAACAAAGCCGGGGAAATCGTCTACCACCATGCCAAAGAAATCCTGAACCTTTACACCCGCATGGGGAATCTTCTCGACGATCTCCAGCATACCGCCAGCGGTCCGCTGACCATCGGGGCAAGCTATACGTTTGGCGAATATATTTTACCGCATGTGTTAACCAGGCTTCGCGAGCTGTACCCGAAGGTATCGCCAACCATTACGATCGCCAATTCGAAAGTAATTCTGGACCTGACCGCGCGCAGACAGCTGGACATCGGGATCGTGGAAGGCGAACTTAAAGAGAAAGAGCTGACAGGCGTCAGCGCTGATTCTTTTGCAGAAGATCAAATGTTTATCACCGCCTCCCCCCGCCACCCGGCGTCAGGACAAATAGAGATCTCGGCCGCTGATTTGGCTGAGCATACGTGGATTGTACGCGAAGAAGGCTCCGGAACCCGGCAAATGCAGGAAAAAGCGTTTGAGCAGCTCGGCTTCCAGCCTGCCCATCTGCTCGTCATCGGCAGTACGCAGGCGATCAAGGAAGCCGTCGATGCCGGCCTTGGCCTCACCCTGCTCTCCCGCTGGACGCTGCGCAAGGAACTCGAAGCCGGTTCCCTTCAGCTTCTGCAGCTGGATGGATTCCCGCTCACACGCCAATTCTCACTGGTCATGCCGGAAAGCCAGTTCCAGACCAAAGCAACCGAGCTGCTGGCGGCCATGATCCGGGACGGGGAAGGTTTTCCGGAAGATTAACGCTTGATCCACAATATCAATAGAATGTTCAGAGCACCAGCAGACCAGGGAAACTTGTTTATTTAGCCACCAGCACTGGAATCTCGGAATGATGCAAAACGCCATGAGTGACGCTGCCAAGCAGCGCCTCATTCATTAAACCTCTGCCATGGCTGCCCATTACAATTAAATCCGCTTTCACTTCCTGAGCCGCAGTACAAATAGATTTGACCGGGTGGCCGGTAAGATGAACGAATCGGAGCCGGTTTTTCCAGCGAGCAAGCTGCTCATCTATTTCCTGCTTAATCATTTCGCTGAGCCTTTCTTCATAGATGTCCACAGCATCCGGCACCAGATCATAAGCATAATTTTCCTTTACCGTGACATAAATAACCGTACATTCGGCTTCAGGCCATGCCTGCAGCAGCTCTTCCATAAGGCTTGCAGCACGCGCAGAATACTTCGATCCATCTGTTGCGAACAATATGTTCTTCACCGTCATAACCTCCTGTGTTTCATGTCCATCCACGCTCCTGAACCGGTATCCAGAATGTGGATGGCTATATCGTATGCCCTTTTCTCAAATAAGTAAAATAATTGATTTGGATGTTTATAATAAATAAATAGTTATCATAAGATTTAAAATAAAAGAACAGCCGCATCAGATGATCGGCTGTCTCGTTGTGATAACGGGCAGAAGTGCGTAGGATTTTACTTACTTGAACATCTTAGAATTGGGCACCCTATCTGTAAACTTGGATGAGGTGTATGTATGAAAAGGACCGTTATTATTTCTTTAACTTTGATATTGATTCTACTATCGCCTATACAAACTAACGCTGAAAAGAGTTACTACATACCTCAAGAAGACTCAACAGAGCTGAGGTTACAGGATATGCTTATGAATTTTATAAATCCATATATAAACGATGCTATTCAAGGTTATTATCAACATTTATTACGGGAACTACCACTGGTATATCCGTATTTCGTTGATATGATTGAATCTCACAGGGTAAATGGTTTTCGCGGTTTTATCTTATCAATTACGCTCGATGTGACACCAGTTATTGGTCCACATATTTCAGTTGGTAAAGACAGATTAACGTTTGAGATCTCAGCGGGTCCTAAGGCCAAACTGGTGAATTACACCCACTTAAAGACATATGAGCTACCCACGCATTGGCAGGACATCATCAAGAAGCCTAAGAAATATTGAACTAACGGGCAGGATAGTTGAACAACTTAAGAGCGAAACGACAAAGTCATATACATTGAAAAGGAACCTTTAAAGGAGCCTTAGATATTGCTCTGGTTGATTTGACTAGCGGCGAATAATACACTTGACTAACCTCATTATTAAAACTATAGTAAAGTAAATATTTGGTATGTACGACTGGCGTAAACGTGGAGTATCATGAGGGAGTACATATACATACAGCCGTACGCCTGGGCAGAGGTAAGGGGGTAACCCCCTTACCTCTTTATGTTTAGAAGGGACTGATAATATAAAAGAACAGAATCGATTTTAGACGGTAATCGAGTAGCTGACAACATCAAAAGGAAGTGTAAAAGGCTAGGAATGCATTCTACCGAATCGCCCTCCCTTCAGACATAACGACGGACAAATTGATATCCCGTATCAAGAAGCTAAACAACGATCCCTGCATGCATGGAATATTATTGCGGCACCCGGTCCCGGACCATATAGATGAACGTGCAGCGTTTGATGCTATCAACACTGGGAAGGACGTAGACGGTATAACTACTATTACAAATCAGATACCCGATTGAGCAGACCAACAAAAAACTTGTTGAGTGATGAGTTATTGAATGCATACATTTATCGAGATTTAGCTCAGCTAGAAGCAACGATACAGGATCAAAAGGATAATAATTGGAAAAATGGAGCTCTTGTTGTCCAGAAGCTGGATGATGCTAAGGATTCAATTATATTGCGTATGGGAATGGAAAGAGATGACGATAAGGAAACGCTCCTTTGGAAATTACACGATTACATGAAAAAGTTCACGGTTGGTGACGGAACTTTAGCTTTAGATATTAGTTTAAACGATAAGCAACGTGCCGATTACATCTATTTAGGCGAGAAGCTGCGTTCTGGCGGATGGACGTTTAATAAAGGGTTTGATACAAACTGGGATACTTTTTCATTAAAATTACAAGCACTTGTAACGGAGTCATAGACTGAATAGACTTATATGGATCCAATCCTAGCAAATACGGTTGCTGCAATTAGAGCGGCACAATACAATCGATTACTACAATCACAAACAAATCAAGTCTAAACTAAAAGGCAAGAGTCCGGTACAATACCGTACTCTTGCCGTTCAGCTTGCCTAAATAAAAATGTCACACTTTTTGGGGTCAATTCAGGTCGGCTGCTTTCCTCTTCCTCTTTCATTTCCCATCCTACTCGTTCAAATAAACCGCCTTACCCGTGCGGGCCGACTCGTAGATGGCCTCCAGAATCTGCGAAACTACATAAGCCTGCTCCGGCGTAACGACCGGATCGCGGTCCTGCTCAATCGAATCGATCCAGTCTTTCATTTCCAGATCGGTCCGGTTCATTTGAATGCCGTCGTAGAAGGCTACGCCGCCGGAACCCAGTTCGACTTCCTTGGCGAACAGGTTGCCATGGTCTTCGCCGTTGATCCGCAGCCCCTGCTTCATGTCGGCCCCGCCTTCGGTTCCGCTCAGCGAACATTTCGCTTCATCAATGTCCAGCGTGTTCAATGCCCAGCTCGCTTCCAGATTGATAGTAGCGCCGTTCTCCATGATGATCATGCCGAACGCCGAATCCTCTACCGTAAACTTCTTCGGATCCCAAGGCCCCCAAGCGTTGGCCGCATTTTCGCGCTGGGACAGCTCATGATATTTAGTACCAAGCACAACTTTCGGACGGTAGTTGTTCATCATCCAAAGCGTCAAATCCAAAGCGTGTGTACCGATATCGATCAGCGGGCCTCCGCCTTGCTTCTCTTCGTCGAGGAACACGCCCCAGGTTGGCACCGCTCTGCGCCGGATGGCATGCGCTCTGGCGTAATAAATATGGCCGAGCTCCCCGGCGTCGCAGGCTTTCTTCAAGTGCTGGCTGTCCGGACGGAACCGGTTGTCGTAGCCGATGGTCAGCTTTTTGCCGGTGCTTTTCGCAGCTTCCACCATCTTCTTCGCATCCGCAGCGCTTTTGGCCATCGGTTTCTCGCACATCACGTGGTTGCCCGCCTCCAGCGCGGCAATCGAAATTTCCGCGTGGGAATCGTTAGGCGTCAGCACATGTACGATGTCCAATCCGCCGTCCTGCAGCAGCTCTTTATAATCCGTATAAACCTTCGCGCCTTCAGCACCGTATTTCTCGGCCGCTTGTTCGGCCCGCTCCGGAATAATGTCGCAGAAGGCGACAAGCTGAATGTTTTCCATTTTCCCCAGGCTTGGCAGGTGTTTGCCGTTTGCAATGCCTCCGCAGCCGATAATACCTACACGGTATGTTTTACCCATCTTCGATCATCCTCGCTTCTCTTGTAAGGTTCTGCGGTAAGCCGCAGGAGTCATGCCGATTCTCTTCCGAAACACATTATGCAAATAGGTCACATGGTTAAAACCTTCCGACTGGGCGATCTGCTCCACCGTCAGAGCTCCGTCTTCGAGCTTGCGGCAGACCGCCTTGAGCCGGATATTTTCCAGCGCTTTGCTGAACGTTTTGTCCGGGCAGGCCTGGTTAAAAATCCGCTGCAGCTGCCGCGAGCTGATGTTCAGCCTTTCCGCCACGTTCTCCAGCGTGATCGGCGAAGCATGGTTCGCTTCCATAAACTGAATAGCGTATTGATAGCGGTAGGTGAGCATGTCGCGTCTAGGCGCCTCCGATTCCGTCTGAATCCCTTCCGGTACATAAGCCCTGACGGTCTTGAGCAGGATGCCGATCACCAGATGTTTGATGGAGGTGTAATAACCCGGCAGCTTGCCGTCACATAACGCATAAGCTTCCAGGAAACAATCCATTGCTTTGTGCGTATCGATAGTTGGAGCAAGCGGCAGGCTCCTGAGCTTCTCCACGCATTCCTGAGCTTCCGCAATTTCCCAAGGGTCCACGCCGGCCCGGCGTTTCTCCGCAATATCGACATGCAGGCAGAATTCGTCCATCGCTTCCGCCGCGTCCGCTTCCTGGTGATGCATGACGCCCGGGGGCGTAAGATAAAGCATTTCCTCCGACAGCGCGTGCTCCTGCCCATCCTCTCCGTCCCCGAAGATCACTTTGCCTTTCCCGGACGGAATGAAATGAAATTCAAATTCGGCATGATTATGGAACCCCACAACCCGGCCTGCCGGAAAAGAAGTCAGGTGGAAACGGAGCACCCGCAGCTCGTAATGTCCCCACGGGATGGTGATGTCGAGACGCTCCAGCAGTTCCCGCTTGTCAAACCACGGTTGTAAGGTTTTAGGGTCCATGACGAAATTCCTCCTGATTCAAAAAAGTGCATCGGTCAGCCTTTTAGTTCTTCCAGTGTGACGATCCGTTTCTCTGCCGCCGAAAGGTTGGCCGCTTCCATCAGCGAAGTCAGCTGGGCGGCCGCCGCGATATTTTCCGAAGCTGCCGTGTCTTTCTGAATATGGGCCACCCACTGGTCAAAGGCGCTTT
Organism: Paenibacillus physcomitrellae; assembly: GCF_002240225.1. Taxonomy (NCBI): domain Bacteria; kingdom Bacillati; phylum Bacillota; class Bacilli; order Caryophanales; family Paenibacillaceae; genus Paenibacillus; species Paenibacillus physcomitrellae. The sequence continues at coordinate 1,775,701 of NZ_CP022584.1, forward strand.
CCCGGTTAGGCTTAAGTGGCAGCTCTACCCAGCTTTCCTTCGCCTTCGGATCTACGCCTTCCACTTCCCTGCTCGTCTTGAGCAGCAGCTTCGGTTCCGGCGTTCCATACAGCAGCGTGCCTTCGGTGCCGTGAATCTCGATCGTAAACGGAGAATGGTTATTGACGAATCCCGCTTCGACGACGCCGATCGCTCCGGAAGCCGTGTAGAGGGTCGCTACTGCGTTGTCCTCTACGTCCTTGCCTGTAACATAGCCAAAATTCGCGCTGACGCCCGTAATCGGCTGCCCCAGGAACAAGTTCGTCAGATACATCGGGTGACAGCCCAAATCGATAAGCGCACCGCCTTGGGTCTGCTCCAAATTGTAAAAATGCTCCGGAAGCCATCCGGCCGTTGCCCCGTTGTGCGACAAACGCACTCTGACGTATGTAATCTGTCCAATCGGGTTGCGACTCAAAATATCCTGAATGGCTAACGTATAACCATCGTTCAAGCGGGGCAATGAAACCGTAAATTTAATCTTCTGGTTTTCCGCTTCCCGCAAAATTTCGTTCAATTCTTTAGTTGTAGCGGCAATCACTTTCTCCGTAAAAATATGTTTGCCCGCCTTCGCAGCGGCCACCATAACCTCGCGGTGCCGGTTGGTCGGGGTAACGACAATCACGCCATCGATATCTTCCCGGCCCAGCAGCTCATCAAGGGAGGCAATGAAAGGAACGCCCAGCCGCCCGGCCGCCTCTTGTCCCCGCTCGGGAAGTTCATCCCATACCGCGGCAATCTCTACATCCGGATGCGCCTGTGCCTGTTTCGTATAGTCCCAGGCGTGTACATGCCAATAGCTGATGATTCCGACTCTGACGCTCATTCGCTTTACCTCCGATATATATTATTCTGACAGCCACCTTTAAAATAGCACAAAGTTAAGCGCTTTTATATTAGAAAAATGCGACAACCGACTTATAATATTACGACATCGAAAATCAGTAAAAAATCACGCCGCTTGTCACATTATGAAACCTTTTTCGCGCTGGTTGAGGCCATTTCCATCGGGCGAACGATTCAGATGACAAACAGCCGCCCCCTTTCGGGAGCGACTGCACCATCATCTTCCAGTCAAAACCCAAGAACCTAAGAACGGCGTTCGCCTAGACCAGCTTCCCGTCCTTCAAATGCAGCACCCGGTCGCAGTAATGGAGCATCCGCTCGTCATGGGTAACCATGACGGCCGCCTTGCGCTGCGCCTTCACCTCATCGGCGATCATACGCACGACCGTATCGCCGCGTGCGGCATCCAGGCTGGCCGTCGGCTCATCCGCCAGCAGGATCGAAGGCTGATTCATCCAGGCGCGGGCAATCGCGGCCCGCTGCTTCTCACCGCCGGACAGCTTCTCCGGGTAAAACCCGGCGCGATGCCGAAGTCCAAGCCGCTCCAGCAGCTCATCCGCGCGGCGCCGGGCTTCACGTTTGTCCATGCCGGCCAGCCTGGCGACGAACTGCAGCTGCTCCTCCACCTTCAAATAAGGCACCAGGTTGGCGCTTTGGAACATAAACCCGATTTCCCGCAGGCGGAGATCGGACAATTCCCGTCCGTTCAAGCCTGCAAGCGTTCTTCCGTTGATCGTAACTTCGCCCGAGGTCGGGGTCAGCAGGGCCCCGGCGATGGACAGGAAGGTGCTTTTCCCCGAGCCGGAGGGCCCAAGCACCGCCACAAATTCCCCTTCTTTTACTTCAAAAGACAGTTCGTCCAAAATCGTAATCGTGGAATCGCCGTCGCCAAAGGTCCGGGTTACCCGGTTCAGCTTCAACATCGTTGTCATTAGGCAACCCTCCCGATCGCATCGAGCGCATCAATTTTGGCGACCCTGAGCGCCGATACTAAAGCTCCGGCCGCAGAGACAACAATTATAAGCAGCGCAGTTCCCGCCATTACGCCCGCTTCAAGCATAAACGGCATGCCCGAAGGCAGCGCGAGCGCCATCCCCCAGGTCAAGACGAGGCCAACCGCCACGCTGACCACAGACAGCAGCACCATCTGCAGCAGAACGCTGCCTGCCAGGTAGCCGGTTTTTACGCCGATTGCTTTCAGCACGCCGAATTGGCTTGTTTTCTGAAGGGTCATGACATAAGCGAACACCGTTAATACAAAAGCGGCGATCACAAACAAAAAGGCAATCATCATCGTTAAGGACGCCTGTTCAGCCGAATAACCCGGAATGGCGGAGATGGCCTCTTTTTTCGTGATCAGGTCCACGTCTTTCAGCGTCGCGGCAGCGGCATCCGCCGTTCCTCGGTTGCCCTGGACAGCAATGGCATTATAAACCGCTGCCCCGCCGCTTAGCTTGCCCCAATCCGCCAAGTTCATATAGACGACCGGAGCATGGCTGTAGGAGGCGTCGTCCGTGAACCCGCCCACCTTCCAGGATAAACCGCTGCTTTGATCCTTGATCAGGCTGCCCAGCTTGACGCCAGCCTCCTTGAGCCCGCTGTCCGCCAGCACTTCTCCTTCGCCTGCCGCGCGGAGCGGCGTCCCTTCCGCAGCCTCTGGCGCCAGCAGACCGTCCGGATCGATTCCGAATACGGCAATATCCGTCTTTAACACGCCCCCGTCAACCGTGATCGTTCCCATGCGGACGCCCAGCGAAGCGGCATGCTCCTGTCCAATCGCCGCCTGGGCCTGCTGAATCGAAGATGAATCCAGCTGCGAACGGCTGAAGCGGTTATCCGAATTCTGCTGAAGCAAAAAATAGCGGGCCGGCATATTTTCCACGGAAGAAGCGTTGGCGTAAGCCAGCCCCCGGGCCAAACCCGTCACAAATAAAACTAAAAAGGTGACCAGCAGCATTATAACCAGCAGCAGCACATAACGCGCCTTGGCATGCCGGATTTCCCTGATCGATAAAAACATATCGGTTTCACTCCCTAACTGGTATATCTAATTTACGAGCCCAGTATAGGGAGCCTGTATGAACGGAATATGAATTTCAGTTTACAAATGCGGGGAGCGTTACCGTAAAGGTGCTGCCTTCCCCAACGGTGCTCTCCACTTCGATCGTGCCTTTATGCAGGGTGATGATTTTACGGACGATGGAAAGCCCCAAACCGGTTCCGCTCGACGTACGTTCCCTTGATTTATCCGTTTTATAAAAACGGTCGAATACCAGCGGCAGCTCCTCGGCTGCGATGCCTTCCCCGGAATCCGTTACCGCGACCTTGCACCATTCGCCTTCTTTCCAGGCCCGAACTTTGATCGTCCCGCCGCTCGGCGTAAACTTCACCGCATTTGCCAGCAGGTTCATCCAGACCTGGTACAGCAGTCCGCCGTTTCCGGCAGCCGTCAGCTCCGGCATGTTAAGCAGCAGTGCGATCTCCTTCTCAGCCAGCGGATATTCCAGCACCTGGGCGGCCTGTCTCAGCTGCTCCCACAAAAGGACCGGCTCCGCCGCGAAACCTTCCGCCTGTTGGTCATCCAGCATGGACAGGGTCAGCAGTTGTTTGCTCAGGGAGGATAACCGCCGGGTTTCCTGCTCGATGATGCTTAAATAATGCTCCTGTTCCTCCGGCGAGGACCCCTGCTTCCTTAGGGCTGCCGCAAATCCCTGAATGGAAGCCAGCGGAGACTGGATTTCATGCGAAACATTGGACACGAATTCTTTGCGCGACTGGTCGGACCGCTGGATTTCCCGGCTCATTCTTTCAAATTGGGCGGCGAGCTGCCCGATTTCATCACGGCGTCTGGTGTGCAGCTTGATATCGTACCGTCCGCTGGCGATCGCTTTGGTCGCTTCCGTCAGCCTGGTGACCGGACGAACGACATGCCCCGTCGCGATTAGAAACAGCAAAATGCTGAACAGGACCGTAAACAGGAGGATCATCGCAAAAAAGCTCCGCAGCTCGCCGAACTGGGCTTCCGTATCAGGCCGCATAAACAGCGCATAATTTCGTCCGGCGATCGTAACCCCGGTGCCTACCGTATTGCTGAGCCTGTTCTCAAAGAACCCGGTAATCAGCGGTCCGCCGGGAAAATCGGCCACCCCGTGATAGGCCTGTCCGGCCAAAACCGACTTCACCTGCCGTTCCTTGAGATCGGTGACCCGGAATTCCCCCCCGTAGTAACTGTCCTCTCCGGCCCCGTCCGTCAAATACAGCTCGTATCCCAGCGCTCCCACGCTCTGCAGATATTTGTCCGCGGCAGACGTGATGTCCGGCTCCGGCGTATCTGCCGTGCCCGCAGCCTCCTGTTCCAGAAACGACCGGACCTGGTCCAGCATGCGGGAAAGCTTGGCGTCGTTGAAAGGCTTCAGTTTGGCATGATAATAAATGTTGGATACCATAAATCCGAACAGGCTGCTGACGATAATGGTAGACAACGTGACCATACAGATGCGTAGGTATAAAGATTTCATTGGCCTGCAGCTCCAATCTTTAGACTGCGGGGCAGCCTCAGTCCGGTTTTTTGTTCCCTTCGGAAACGTCCAGCTTGTAACCAAGCCCTCTTACCGTCTGAATATGAAAGATAGACTCATAATCTGCAAAACGCTGGCGCAGCCGTTTCACATGAACGTCCACCGTCCGCTCGTCGCCTGCGTAATCGCCGCCCCAAACTAAACGGATCAACTCATCCCTTCCAAATAACCGTCCGGCAAATTGGGCCAGCTGGGCAAGCAGTTCGAATTCCTTGCGCGGCAGCAGCATAACCGCGTCCCCGTCCCGGATTTCGTAGTTTCTCCGGTCGATCATCAGCGGCCCCAGCCTGATGCGTTCTTTCGACGCAAGCGAATAACGCCGGAACAACGCCTGGATGCGGAACAGCAGCTCCTCCGGCTCAAAAGGTTTCGTTACATAATCATCCGTACCCTGACGGTAGCCTTGCTCTTTGTCCGCCAGCTGCTCCCGAGCCGTCAGCAGAATGACCGGAATATCGTAGTGCTCCCGGATATGGCCGCACAATTCAAGTCCATCCACTTTGGGCATCATGACGTCAACAACGGCCAGATCGAGATCCTCGGCTGCCAGCTTGTCCATAGCCTCCTGTCCGTCCCTGGCTTCAACCACGCCGTAGCCTTCCGTGGTCAGAAAATGCCTGAGCAGGGTGCGGATATGGGCATCGTCGTCCGCGATCAGAAGTTTTTTCATCACAGGTTCTCCCTTTCCTTCACCGCTTATCGTTCCTTGTTAAAATTCAGTTTGAGTATAACACATGGCCAAAAAAAGCACCTGCTCAGGCCGAAACCTGAACAGGCGCTTCTTCCAAAAAAATATTCACGGAAACGTAATCCTTGTTATCGGATCACAATCACATGCTCCGCCGTCGCTTTCGCCCCCTTGTCGTCCGTAACGGTCAGCGTTACCGTATACGAGCCTTTATGGCTGAATTTGTGAGAGGCAGACTGCTTGGTAGCGGTATTGCCATCGCTGAAGTCCCATTCGTATTTGACGATCCTGCCGTCCGGATCGGTGGAGCCTGCGGCGCTAAACGTGATTTTTTCTTTCTTTGCGCCTTGATCCGGCGCATCAATTACCGCAACCGGCGGTTGGTTGGCTGGAGGAGTCGGATCTCCGGGATTGTCAGGATTTCCGGGAGTTCCTGGGTCACCTGGATTTCCGGGATCCCCCGGTTCACCGGGATTCCCGCCGCCATTATCGCCCCCATTCCCGTCTCCGCCTTCCGGCTGGCCTACATAAAGTTTGCCAGGAGCTTCGGCTTCGACTTCATTGCCTGCGGCATCGGCCGCCGTGATGACGATTACGCCGCCGTCCAGCTTCAGGGAAGCAGGCGTTGAGTAAGTGCCTACATAATGCCCCGGTTCGGTTTCTGTCATGGCCACGCCGCTGCGGGCAAAGGTGCTCATAGGCAGCGGAAGCTCGATCCGGAAGGAAGCCGTCAAGCCAGGCGCGCTGTCAAACGAGACGGTCAACGGCTCGCCGGAAGCGATATGCACGTCTTGCGAAGGCTCCATATTTGTCAGCTCCGGCAGAGCCGTGCTGACATGAACGGTGCGTACCTCCGTCGTTTCGTTGCCGTCCAAATCCTGGGCCGTAACGGTAATCGTATTATCTCCTTCTTCCACGATAAGTTTAGAGGTAAAGCTGCCGTCGCTGTTCGGCTCTACCGGCTGTCCGTTCACGAGCAAGGTGTCAAAGTTCTCATCGGACGTCGTGCCGGTAACCGTCACGACTTCGCCGTTCATCACCGTGCCTTCTGCCGGCGTGGTGACGACCAGCTCAGGCGCTGTCTGATCCAGCGTGATCACGACCGGTTCCGAACGGTCGGTTGCTTTCCCGTTCACCTCGGCTTCTGCGGTTAAGGTGTTGCTGCCAGGATGCAGCGTAACGGGAACGCTGAAGGTTTTGTTTTCAATAACACCGGTTCCTGCCGCCGTATCGTCATTGTAGATCGTAATCTCGGAGCCTTCTGCAGTAGAAGTCCCGGTAACGGTCAAATCGGGCACGTTGGTGTAAGAAGCGGGCGCCGGCGTCAAAATAACAGGCGCATTAACCGCGTATTTAACTTCGGCCCGGACCATAAAGTTGCCTTCTACGGCGGATGGAGCCCAAACTCCGCTCACCTGTTCCCAAGCGCGCCCGGTCGCTTCCGTATCTTCGTCCGTAGCAAGTGCCGGTGAAGCCGTGCCGGCATTAGACTGAATATACACGATGTAGAAGTCGCCTTGAACCGTAACCGGCTGCGGCAGCTCTACCTCCGTCCACTGCGTTTCGTCCCGAAGGGCCGTCGCATCGAATGGGCCGGCTACCAGATTGCCGGGGGCACCGTCAGCACCGGTTGCATCATACACGGCATATTGAAAAGCTGTGCCGCCCGGAGACGGGAACTCCGGACCCCAGAAGGTGAGCCGTGCGCCGGTTATCATTGCCGCTTCGGAATCCGGTGTAAAGCGGATGCCCCAAGCATTGCCGCCGGCGTTAAACGCCCAGGCGTTCTCCGCAGTTCCGTCGTCATAGGCCAGCTCGCCTTCAATGCCGACAAACGGCTTCAGGCTTACCACAACCTGGGTGCTGTCATTCCCGGCGACGGTGACCGTTTCGGTTGTGGAGTAATAATCGCCCGCTTGTACCAGCAGACTGTAGGTTCCTTCCAGCAATGTCAAAGTAAAGCTGCCGTCTTCGGCGGTTTGCGCCGGGGCTACTTTTGTATCCTCCACGGCCAGTACCCGGGCATTTGCAATCGGCTCGCCCGTGCGTTCATCCGTGACCAGGCCATGCACCACTCCTCTAGGGATCGGCTCCAGGCTGAAATTGACTTTGGCGGTTCCGCCGTCTGCAATGGTCACCGGTTTGGTTTGCGGGTAATAACCGTAGGCTTCCGCCTTCAGGTTATAATCGCCCGCTATATGCGTCAGGCTGTATTTGCCTGAGGCCGGATCCGTATTTACCGATCGGCCGGTTTCAAGAACCGTAACGGTTGCGCTGGTCGGCAGGCTTTGAATGCCGATATCCGCGGCTCCGCCTTCAGGCCGGGCCGAAGCACCTGATGAAACCGCAGGTTCAGCATGGGCAGCGGATTTTGCCTGCTGCTCAAAGGTCTCCTGATCCGTTACCGTCCGCTTGATTAGCGGCTCTGCGGAAGGATTTTTGGCGGATTCCGGTTTCACTTCGCCAGTCCACCCCTTGGAAGCAGCCCCTTCAGGCGGGGACACCGCCAGAATGCGGAGATCGTCCACATACCAGCCCGGGAAAGTGACGCTGCCATCCGAAGTAAGCCGGAAGCGGATCTGAATGCTGGAACCGGCGTATTCCGTCAAATCGGAGATCACAGGTGTCCAATGCGTGCCGTCGTTCGCTCCGGTGAAGCTGGTCAGCTCGTTCCAGGTGGCTCCGCCGTCGCGGGTAATTTCCACGTGGGCATTATCGTAACCGGCCTCTACCGCATACCAGTTGTTAAACAGCAGAACAGCTTCAGGAACGTTGGTCAAATCAATAACCGGCGAATAAAGAGAAGCGTCTGCGCCGTTTTCATAACTCCCGTCGAGGTCGGTACCCCATACATTCGGCGGAGAAGCGGCTGCCTGCAGCTGAGGAACGTTTGGCGTTCCCCGCTCCCACTCATCCTGCGTTCCGGAATGCGTCCAGCCGTTATCGCTGTCCGAATCGAAGGAATCGCTATAGACGACCTCAGGGGCATGAATGTTCAAGGAAACTTCATTTGAGTCTGGTCCCGTATTGCCGCTGTAATCAACGGCTGCCACTTTGTAATAATAGGTGGCGTCCGTCGCCGATAAAGTATCCATATAACCCGGCTCCTGCGAGGTGCCGATCTCTTCATAACTTGCGTTATCGTTCTCGGAACGATAAATCTTGAACTGTTTAAGGTCCTCATCCTGCGGAGCGGTCCAGGTCAAGCTTACATTCCCCAGAATGTCCGCCGATGCGGTCAAAGCGGTTGGCGCCGAAGGAGGCGTTTGATCGAGATCCTCCACTTTAAAATCATCGATATACCAGCCGGCTGCCTGGCCGCCACCATCGCTAACAAGGTCAAACAAAACCGAAACGGTTTCGCCCTTGTACGGCGTAAGGTCCAGGTACTGCGTTTTCCAGCCGCCGCTTTGGCCGTCGAACCGGTTCACCGGCACGAATTCATTCCCGGTGCTTTCGGAGGCCAAATACACGGTGCCGGAATCGAAATTATCTTCGATGTCATACCATTGCTTGAACGAGACAAGCGCTCCGCTCTCGCTGTCGGTAAGATCAATTGGAGGAGCGAGCAGGTACGAATTGGAGCCCGCCGCATAGGTGCCTGTCAGGTTGGTAGCAAACACCTTGTCTCCGGAAGCCGCCGATCCGGGACCGCTGACCGGTGTTCCCCACTCCCAAGGTTTCCCTGCACCGCCTGTCGAGAAGCCGACAAAGCCGTTTTCAAAATCCTCCACATAACCCGCTTTGACGCCGCTGCTGACTTCCACCGGATAAACCTCCGAATCATATCCGTTGTTGCCGTAATCATTGACGCGGATATAATATTCAAGTCCTGCAGGCTGCACGAGGAAAGAAGGAATGGACGCGGCGTAAACGCCGTCTTTGTAGTCGCCGGAAACCAGTTCTGCCGGGATATACACATAATTAGACATTCCTTTGGTTCTGGCGTAAACATCCACGTTCAGGATGCTGACGTCATCCGTCGCATGAATCGTGACCGGAAGATCGGAACCGACAAACGCAGCCGTTACAGGCGTATGTTCGATCACAGGCTCTTCCGTATCGTCCCCGCCCGTGCTCACTTTCCCGGAAACGGAGCCTATGCCCTCCAGGACGGAGCCGACGGCGTCAAGCGCATTTACAATGCCGTGTCCGTACCCGTTATTCGGAGAAGTCGGGAATTGGCCGTCGGTTCTTGGCACCGCCGTATCCATCAGAATGTTCTCCAGGTCATCCACCGTTAAAGAATGGTTGGCCTGCAGCAGCAAGGCCGCAATGGCCGTCGTGTGAGGACCTGCCATGGAGGTCCCGTTCCAGCCCCCTTCATATCCGCCAGGGACGGAAGAACGGATGTTGACGCCAGGCGCGGAAACCTCCGGTTTGACTTCGCCGTATGGCGAAGGCCCCTGCAGCGAGAAATCCGCAAGCTGGTCATTGATATCCGTTGCTCCGGTAGCGAAAGCTTCCGGATAGTTGGCCGGATTCGCTACGGAGCCCGGACCGCCGGGATTGGTTAAGGTCGTGTTGCCGGCAGAGAACTCCGGAAAAATCTGGGCGTCCCGCCAAGCCTGAACCGTCGGCCGGAACCATTCATCCAGCCCGGGTCCGCCTCCCCAAGAGTTGTTCACCACGTCCGGAGCCAGCTCCGGATGCAGGTTGCCTTCATCGTCCACCGGAGCCATCAGCCACTGGGCTCCGTCCAAAATGATGCTGTCCGTCGTATCCGGATTAAAAATCCGCACGGCAATCCACTTGGCTCCCGGCGCAACGCCAATTTTGTTGGTGCCGTTTTCCTCGGAGCCCACCATTGTTCCCATCGTATGAGTGCCGTGTCCTTCGTTGTCATTCGGCAGCGGATCCCCGCTGAAGGCGTCATACCAGCTCAGCTCAGGGTGAACGATATTGCCGTTCGCGTCCAGGCCGCGCCACTTTCGTTCCAGCGCCGGGTGCGTATAGTCGACTCCCGTATCGAGACTCGCCACCACGATGCCGGTGCCATCGATGCCTTTGGCCCATACCTCCGGAGCGTTCACGCGCTCAATGTTCCATTCTACGTTAGGGTCATCCGCGGTCGGCGATTTGCCGCTGCCGCTTTGTGAAGTTTTGGTATCTTGTCCCGTTTGAACGCCAAGCGAAATTCCGCTGGACGATCCGGGTTTCGAGGTGCCCGGAGCAGGAGCGGCCGGGGCTGAGGAAGCCGCAGGCGCTGCGCCGTTTTTCCCGCCTGCGCTCCCTTTATCCTTGTCCGCCGCAGCGCCTGATTGGAGAGCGCTGCCGCTTGGCGTCTGCACGGTGGCCGCCGGTTTTTCAAGGGTTGGTGTCACCGTCGTATCCTGCAAATACCGGGTTTCATCCGGCAGGATTTTGTCTACTTCGCCCCGTTTGGCGATGGCCTCCATCACTTCCTTGGTGCTGGTGACGGCAAGCGCGTTCACAATAAAGTAGCTTTTATAAGTTTTGACCTTTCCTGCTTCCTTGGCATCATCTAAATATTGTTCAAGGGAAAATTGCGTTTGCGAAGCGGTTGCGCGGAGGGAGCTGACGACGGCCGAACGGGCCGACAGCTTGGCTGCGGATGGGGTCGCCTTCTGCAAGGAAGCTTTCTGCAGCGCCTGGCGGGATACCGAGGTCGTGTCCGTCTGCTCCTTCATTTTCACCAGATAGGTGACATATTCCGATTGATCAAATTGTTTGTTGAGTTTGGGATCCACTTTCACGGCCAACGTTTCTACATGGGTGTTTCTCAAGCTGAAATAGTCAGCAGATTTTGCGCTTGCCGGATTAAAGGGCGTGATAAGCGAAAATGTTAGCAGCATCGTCATTCCGATCGAAAAATGCTTGTTCAACCTGTTTCGATTAACCAAACTTCACCGCTCCTTTTACTAGGAATTTAGATGAATTTTTTACTGCCTCTTCAGTCTGCTGACCTCAAATAAACCTGAAACATTCGAAAATTTTTCCTAAAGAAGCATCACCTCCTTTCAGAGAAACCTCAAATTCAAGGCGAAAGCACACAACAAGAATATAGAGTTAATCATGAAGGAAAGAGTAAAAACTAAGGAGCCGGATCGAACAAATTCCGTATCTTCCTTAAGAGGAGAAAACTCGACAGAGCCAATCGTAGGAGTGAGGTTAAGAGGTACATACCCCTGGCAGCCTATTTCATCTGTCGGGTTATGTATGGAAAGGACGATGATTGATTTCGGATTAAGGTCAGTATAATTACATAAAAATGGAAGTACAAGCCTCTATTTTGGTAAAATTCTGTATTATTTACATTTTGATTAATTAGTCCCAGTTTGGAATATGACTGAAGTTGCTAATGAATTGACCAACGGTAAGACCATTTCCCCTGACTGCTCCTTTGTTCCCATGACAGCATGAGTCAGAAAATGAAAAAGGGATCAGCTTCTTTTGACAGTTTGGCTGTTTTTGACATACAATGTATATGAGCATATGTTCATATATAGAGAGAAAGCGGTGAATTTATGAAACAGCAGGATCATGATTTTTTAACAGAAGATACGGTGGACCGGGCATCAAGGATTTTTAAAGCGTTGGGTGATCCGACACGGGTGAAAATTTTGTATCTGCTCTCCCAAGAAGAATGTTCAGTCAATCATATCGCAGAATTGCTTAATCTAACGCAGTCAGCCGTCTCGCACCAGCTCAGCTTCCTCCGTAACCTTCGGCTGGTCAAGTTTCGGCGCGAGGGCAACACCCTTTATTACACGTACGAAGACGAACACGTCATTACGATCCTGAACCAGGTCTTAACCCATATCAAATGCGGTCTGGAGGTTGTCTAGCATGAACCAACATTCTAATCCAAATAACTATTCCAATGACAAATTCAATGATAATCCAAGTCACAACCAGACTCACCACAATCACAGCCATCATCAGGGACACTCTCACAGCCACTCGCACCAGCATTTTGAGGAGCTTAGAAACGGGAATTCCAAAGGGCTGACGATTGCTCTGATCACTACGTCGGTGATCCTGCTGCTGGAATTTTTCGGCGGGCTGTACACCAACAGTCTGGCGCTGCTATCCGATTCCGGCCATATGCTGAGCGACGTTGCGGCTCTTCTGCTCAGTCTGATTGCCTTCAAATTCGCATCCAGACCCGCTACACCGGACAAAACCTTCGGTTTCTACCGTTTTGAAATATTGGCTGCGCTGCTGAATGGCATCGCCCTGTTTGTGATTGCGGGATTAATCGTATGGGAAGCGGTCGGAAGATTTGCCCATCCGCCCACTGTCGGCAGCGGTCCCATGATGCTTATCGCCGTCATCGGCCTGATCGCCAACCTGGTCAGCGCCGTTTCCCTAATGACGAAAGGTGATGTAAAAAACAACGTCAACATGCGAGGCGCCTACCTCCATGTGCTTGGGGATGCGCTCGGCTCCGTCGGCGCCATCGTTGCCGGTATCCTCATGTATGCCTTCGGCTGGTATATCGCCGATCCAATCATCTCTGTCGTTGTGGCCCTGCTGATTCTAAAGAGCGGCTGGGGTGTCATTCAGAACTCCGTGCATATCCTGATGGAAGGCACTCCAGCTTCGGTCAATCAAGAGGAAGTAAAAGCCGAACTCGAAAACATCGACGGCGTCGTCAACGTTCACGATCTGCATATTTGGTGCATCACCTCCGGCCTGGACGCACTAAGCTGCCATCTGCTAATCGGCGATGAACGGAATTACCAGGACGTGCTGCAGCAGGCTATCAACCGGCTGAAGGATAAATTCGGTATCGAACACACCACCATTCAAGTCGAATGCGCAAAGATTAAACATCAGGAATTGAAGATATAGAGATTATTTATTTCTTATATGCCAACAAAGGCGGACCCGTTTGGGTCCGCCTTTGTTGTTCCATGTTTCATTACAATCCGCTGCTTCATAGATTTTTCAAAAATCTAGAGAGAATTTACATAGTCTTTTTCAAAACGATGTAATAATATATAACATATAATCCTAGTTTTCAATTCAGTCTCGGCCGGAAAGGGTGTGGATTTGAAATGGATATGGAAGGTTTGCATTCCTTTATCACCGTTGCCCGCGAGAAAAGCATCTCCAAAGCAGCGCAGATTCTTCATTTGACCCAGCCTACGCTCAGTTCCAGGCTCCGTAAGCTGGAAGAAGGGCTTGGAGTCAAGCTGCTCTATAGAAGTTGGGATGGAATAAAGCTCACAAACGAGGGGAGATTTTTCCTTTCTTATTCCGTACAGCTGCTGCAGGAGCTGGAAGAAGCAGCTACACTGCTAAAGGTGCACGGTGATCCCGACGGCGGACCGATTGCCGCCGTGACCAGCGATCAACGGCTGCATATCGGCGTGGAAACCTTTTTCAACCCGGCATTTTTGGAAGCAATTATTCAAGTCATCCGTGAAGTTTCACCAAATCTCGAGTGCCATTTTGTCACCAAGTCCTCTGAGACCTTATGCAATTTGACGGAATATGAAGGGCTGCATATTACCGTTCATTTTGACTCTCGGGAATGTCCCGGATCGATTAGTTTACCGGCTATTGAAGACGATCTGGTTCTGTTGTATCCGCTGTCGGGTTACCCCGAGATCCATGAGGATTTAAGCAATGTTAAGCTCTTGGAGCACCGGCCGTTTATTCTCTATGAAAGTTCTCCCCTGCTTCGTTACCGGGAGGTAACAGAACGTATTTTGATGAACATGTTCGGCAGTGTCCCCCGTTCCTATCATATCGTTTCCGACACCCAAACCATGACAGCCATATTAGAGTCGGGATTCGGCTACACATTTACCACAGTTAGCAGTATCCTTCATCTGCTTGAGAAACCTCTTCCTTTTAACCTGATCCTTATGAAGACCGACTACATTTCCAAGCTCAACATTCAGGTCTCCTATTCGACAGCCGCTTCCGCCATGCACCATCCAATCGAAAAAATTGCCGGGCAAATCCAAAAGGCTTTGCAGAATAAATACAGCAGCCTTCACACAAAACTCTCCGGATCGTAAACATCCTTGCTAGATTATTTTGATTGCTAACTCTTTTTGCCCATCCATTTTCTCCGCGTTTATTTGTAGCGCCCTTCCTTCCATGTCGGATATACGATGGGTTCCACACCTGTCAAATCCAACTCTTTTAATTTGTCACGGCTTCCAAAAAGCTCTCCCACCGATTTTCTTGTCTCGACAGCTGCCGTTTCGAAAGAAACCGCAGCCTTTGTTTCCTTCTGTTTCATCTCTCTCAATCTCCTCTCTTATTACAATTCGGGATGCATCGTATGCCAAGGGGTGTTGATTTCGTAAGCATGACCAATCGCAAGCACGCGCGGTTCTTCAAACGGACGGCCGATCAGCTGAAGGTTGACCGGCATACCCTCCGGTGTAAACCCGCAAGGCATCGACAAGCTTGGCAGGCCGGTTAAATTGGTCGGCATCGTTAATTCGGCCAGTCTCATTCCCTGTCTGTAATCTGTAATGTCCGGCGCCGAAGTCGGTGTTGCCGGAGTCAGCAGAACATCCACACCGCCCAGCGCGTTCAAATAATCCTGCGTAATAAGATGCCGTGCCCGCTGCGCATCTACATATTGCGCTGCAGTTATATCCGTCCCTGATTTCAGCATGGCAAGCACGTCCGGACCATAATCTTCAGGCCGTGACGAAAGCCAAGGTCCATGGATCGATAAAATTTCTCCCATCAGTACTGCGGAAGAGGCTGGCCGAACATAATCCGACATTTTCAAATCAACATCGACAAATTCAGCACCAAGCTCTTTCATTGTCTGGATAGCTTTCTGTACGGCGATCATTACTTCGTCGTCCACATTCTCGAAATAGTAGGAGGTCGGAAGTCCGATGCGAACTCCCTTTAGCGAATCCGTGAACCCGCCTGTCATAACCGGCACCGGAAGCGGGCTTGTTGACTCGTCTTTGGCGTCAAAGCCGGCCATTGCTTCGAGACAAAGAGCTGCGTCCCGCACGCTTCGCGTTAAAGGCCCACCATGGTCAAGCGAGTAGGCCATCGGGAAAATGCCGTACCGGCTGACGCGGCCATAGGTGGGTTTCATCCCTACTACGCCGCAGCAGGCAGCCGGGATCCGGATGGAGCCTCCCGTATCCGAGCCCGTCCCCATATAGAACAAGCCTGCGGCTACCCCGGCTCCGGAGCCACCACTGGAACCGCCCGGGACCTTGTCTGTATTCCATGGATTCAGGCAAGGCCCGAAGTGTGGGCTGTTCGTCATAGCGCCGGAGGCAAATTCATGCGTCTGCACCTTCCCTAAATGAATGGTCCCGGCTTCACGCAGTTTAACTACGGCAGTGGCGTCATAATCCGGGATGAAATCCTTCAGGATCGTGGAACTGCAGGTCGTCCGTATGCCTTTTGTATAATACAGATCTTTATGGGCGATAGGAATGCCGTGAAGCGGCCCTTTGTATTTTCCATTCATAATGTCAGTTTCCGCTTGATGGGCTTCCTTCATCGCCAAATCAGCCGTAATGGTAATGAAGACATTCAAGGACGGATTTATCCGATCGATCCGCTCCAGCATGAGTTCCGTTACCTCTACAGGTGAAACGGCACGGTTACGAATCAATTCGGACAGGTCTGAAATCGTGAAAAACGGCAGCAGCGGGTTTTTAGTCTTCAATTCAACATGTCTCCTTTATGTTATATTTTCTGACCCATTCAGGAATGTTCATCCAGGATCCTCCTTGAAATCACGAATGTTTACGTCCGCATGGATCAGATTGTTAAGGAATATAGCATATTTTCCGGAGAAATGAAGCGTTTGAGGGTATAGATTGTTTCAATATCCTGTGCACGAAAAAAATGTGTTAGTATTTGTGACACGGGAAATCCCCCGATTTCGAAAGGAGGAACTGCCATGGCGGAACTGCTGGAAATTGACAATCTGATCACCGAATTTTCTATTCGCAAACAATGGATTGCTGCCGTCAGAGGAGTCTCTCTGGAGCTCAAAAAGGGAAGCACTTTAGTCGTTCTTGGAGAGTCTGGTTCAGGCAAAAGTGTCATGCTTAGATCCGTCCTGGGTCTTAAGCCGTCCGGTGCCCGTTTATCCGGTTCCATCAAGCTGGCAGGTGACGAAATGCTTTCTAAAAGCGCAAAGGAGATGGAGCGGATACGCGGCGGCCGCATTGCCATGATTTTTCAGGACGCCCTCTCAGCGCTTGATCCGCTGTACCGGGTCGGAGACCAGATCATAGAAACGATACGCTCCCATGAACGGGTTAACTTTTCCGAGGCGCAGCGTCGCACTATTGAACTCCTTCGTCGTGTCGGCATCCCGTCTCCAGAAGAACGAATGAGGGCATTCCCTCATGAAATGAGCGGAGGCATGCGCCAAAGAGCTGTAATTGCCATGGCCCTGGCCTGTAATCCCGATCTGCTGCTTGCGGATGAACCCACAACGGCATTGGATGTGACGATTCAGGCGCAAATTCTCCGTTTGTTCAAGGAAATCCAGAAAGATTTTGGAATGTCCATCGTGCTTGTAACCCACGACATTGGCGTAGCGGCTGAAATGGCTGATGACATTGCCGTCATGTATGCCGGAAAAATCGTGGAACACGGCAGCGCCGGCCAGGTTCTCTCCAGACCGCAGCATCCCTACACGCAGGGACTGATTGGAGCTACCCCAAGAAAAGGACAAACGGGACGGCTGCCAACCATTCCGGGTTATCCGCCGCTAATCACAGAAATGCCTCACGGCTGTTCCTTCGCAAGCCGCTGCCCTAAGGCCGGTCCAGGCTGCCGGGAACAAACGCCATTATTCGTTCGGTACGACGAAGACCATGGGGCAGCCTGCCTCCTGCTGGAGGAGAAGCTTCAAGCTGAATTTTAAAAGTGTCAAGGGGGATCAACGCATTATTTTCTATCGACTGTAAATATGGAACAGAGGACAGAAAAAATAAGAAAAAAGAGAAAGCAAGAACAAAACAAAAATAAAGGACAATGTTTGTCCGAGGATACGGAGGGGTTTATGAGACACTTACTGACCAAACCAATCAGGATGTTATTAGGCTTGCCGATGCTTGCATTATTCCTTCTGATGACCGCCTGCGGCAGCGTGAACCAAACCGCTTCCTCTGCCTCCACATCAGGAGGATCAAGCAAGGAACAGAAACTCATCATCGCCATGTCCGCTGCCAATATTCCAGTACCCGACACGTATCCGACCGAAGGTTATGAGGGGATGCGTTTCGTAGGTTATCAGTTGTACGATGCTTTAATCAACTGGGATTTGACGAATCCGGATCAACCCGCCCAGCTCAAACCCGGACTCGCGGAAAGCTGGGAGGCCGATGCTGACGACCCGACTCTTTGGACGTTTCACCTGCGCAGCGGCGTCACCTTCCATGACGATACACCGTTTAACGCTGATGCGGTCATCTTCGCTTTTGACAGAATCCTCAAACCGGATTCAGAATACTACAATGCCCAAATCGCCGGAAGCAGTGCAAGTTCGCTCCGCTATATCAAGACCTACAGCAAAGTCGACGACAGCACTATCACTATACAAACTACACAGCCTTACAGTTTTCTTCCTTATGATTTGACCGGCATTCTTATCGCCTCACCCGAAGCCATCAAACAATACGGTAAAGATTACACGAGCCACCCTTCCGGAACCGGTCCCTTCAAGTTCAAAAGCATGACGCAGGGCCAGGAAATGGTCATGGTCAAGAATGAGAGCTACTGGGACGGCGCACCCAAAATCGATACGATTATTTTGAGACCAGTCAGCGATCCTTCCGCCCGTCTTGCCGCTCTCCAGTCCGGGGAAGTTAACTGGGCTGAAATTCCGCCAACCGAGTCCATTGATCTGCTGAAAAACTCCGGCTTTCAAGTGTTGACCAATACGTATCCACATATTTGGCCTTATGTCCTGAATGTGCAGGACGGACCTTGGAAAGACAAACGGGTTCGCCAAGCCGCCAACTATGCAATTGACCGCGAAGGCATGAGCAGCGCGCTGTTAAACGGCGCCGCCGCCCCGGCTACCCAACCTGTGTATAAGGGACATTCCTGGTATAACGACGAGGTTGAGCCTTACACCTATGATCCGGAAAAAGCTAAACACTTGCTTGCAGAAGCCGGTTATCCGGACGGGTTCCAAACGACCTTTATCGTCCCGACCAGCGGATCCGGCAACATGTGGCCGCTGCAAATGAACGAATACGTGCAGAAGAACCTAAAAGCTGTAGGCATCGATGTCAAAATCGAATCGATCGAATGGCAGACGCTGCTCAGCTCCTTTGTTCAAGGTTTCCCTAAAGACCGGGAGGTCGGGGCTTACAACATTTCGCTTCCGACCATCGCGCCGAACTTCTATTCGAATTTCTTCGCTACTGACTCGATTTTGCCAAACGGCATCAATGTAGGCGGATATTCCAACCCTGAATTTGACGCCACCATTCAGAAAGCCATGGAAAGCTTCGATACCGAAGAGCAAAACACCTATTTGAAACAGGCATCCGGCATCTTGGCTGAAGACGCGCCGTGGCTGTATGTGGTCCATGACCTGAACCTTCGGGCCTTATCCCCTAACATTAAAGGTTTCATTCAGCCGCAATCCTGGTTCGCCGACCTGACAACGATCTCTATTGAATAAAGACGGCCAAGCAAGCAGGCTGCTTCAAATCTGAAAGGAGGGAAGCCAATGACAGGTTTTATTGGAAAAAGATTGCTGATGCTCATTCCGACATTACTTGGCGTGTCCATTGTTGTATTCCTGATGCTAAAGATTGTACCGGGAGACCCCGTAAACTCAATCCTCCCGCCTGATGCTACGGAAACTGAACGCGCGGCTATTCGCACCCAAATGGGGCTGGACAAACCGATTGTGATGCAATATCTGCTTTGGCTTGGAGGCGTGCTGCAGGGCCAGCTTGGCGATTCTGTTGTCCGCCGGCTTCCGGTGGCTGACTTGCTGCTGCCCGCTTTGGGCAACACCATTCTGCTTACCTGCGCAGCGGCCGTCTTTTCTTTCCTTATCTCTATGGTCATCGGTGTTTTTACCGCTTATTATCCAAAATCCAAATTGGCTTCGATCTTTAATGGGTTAAGCCTGGCAGGGATCGGCATGCCCAACTTCTGGGCTGCCCTTATTCTGATCGGCATATTCTCGGTCATGTTTGGCTGGTTTCCCTCTTCAGGCATGAAATCCGTCGATGGAGGAGGAGCGAGGGATCTTGTTCTGCATTTAGTCCTTCCGACGATTGCCGCCGCGCTCGCTTCTTTGGGCGTCATGACCCGGATGATCCGGAGTACGGTTTCCGGACTGCTGAAGCAAGACTTCGTCTTTACTCTGCAGGCAAAGGGCTGCAGCTCTTTCACTATTCTGCGCCATGTGCTCCGCAACGGGATGCCTGCGATTCTGAATGTGGCTGGCCTGCAGTTCGGATATTTGATAGCCAGCTCCGTGCTTGTGGAAACCGTGTTCTCCTGGCCGGGTGTCGGCCAAGTCATTTATCAGGCGATCAGCCAGCGGGATTTCCCGGTCGTCCAGGCCGGAGTACTGATTATCGCCGTCATGTTTGTCTTGATTAATCTGGTCGTTGACAGCGTACATGCCGCCATGGATCCCCGGGTCCGCCAGTCTTAATCCATCTCACTATAGAAAAAAAGGAGTGGAGCCCATGTCAACTAACATTCAATCCGTTCAGGAAGCCATACTGATGAAACCCGTTGTCCGGGAGCCATCACGCGCGGGTATAATATGGCGCGAATTCCGGACGCGCAAGGCCGCCATGACCGCTCTGATTGTACTAACCTTAATTGTATCGGCCTGCTTATTCGCCAATTTGATTTCTCCTTATGACCCAAATGCCGGAGAAATTTCCGACCGGCTGAAGCCGATAGGAACGGCCGGTCATGTGCTGGGCACAGACGAACAGGGCCGCGATCTGCTGACCCGAATTTTGTACGGGGGACGGTTAAGTTTGCTTTCCGGCATTCTGCCCGTGCTGGTGTCCTCCATAATCGGCGGATTGTTGGGGATCATCGCTGGTTACTTCGGCGGCGTTATCGGTTCTCTTATTATGCGTGCGCTGGACATCGTCTTTTCATTCCCAGCCATCCTGCTTGCCATCGGCATTGCCGCCGCTCTGGGCCCCGGCATCGGCAATATCCTCATCTCGGCATCGGTGGTTTTTGTCCCGCCGGTAGCCAGGGTTGCCGAGAATGCCGTAAAGGATGTCCGCAAGGAGGAATACATTGAAGCTGCCAAATCCAGCGGAGCAAGCTCCGCGCTCATCATCCGCTATCATATTTTCAAAAATATTTTCGCCAGATTATTCGTCTTCTCCACCTCACAAATCGGCGTCTGCCTGATGATGGCCTCCGGCCTCAGCTTCCTTGGGCTGGGCGTATCGCCGCCAACGCCGGAATGGGGATTTATGCTCAACAACCTGAAGCAGCTGATCTTTATCGAACCTTTAGTCACCATTGTCCCGGGCATCTTTATTTTTGTAACTTCGCTCTGCCTGAATCTCGTTTCGGATGCGCTAAGCGACGCCTTTGAACTAAAGCGTTAATCCGGCCAATGCCAAATGAGTCAACACGCCAATAGCCGCCAGGCCATACCAGTCGGCTACCAAGCCAGAATGGAGGGTATTCCCGATGCTGAATGAACAAATGCTGGCAACCGCCCATAACAACTTTGCCACTGCCGAACCGTCCGCTGACTATGCCATGGAAGTCCACGACATAGCCAAAACTTTCCCCGTCCGCAATATGCTCGGGCGTAGAACCGGCGGCGTATCGGCCGTCGATCACGTATCCTTTAAGCTCCCCCGGCAGCAAACCTTGGGCATCGTTGGGGAATCCGGCTGCGGAAAATCCACGCTTGCCCGCCTAGTTATGCGGCTGATCGAACCCGATCAAGGCCAGGTACTGTTTCGGGACGAAGATCTGCTCCAGCTCGGCAAAAACGGAGTAAAGGATATGCGCCGCCATATTCAAATGGTGTTTCAAAATCCGTATTCCTCACTCAACCCGCAGCTGTCGGTGCTTGATAATATCGCTTTCTCTCTGTGGGCGAACGGAGGCGGCAAAGCCGAAGCCCGGAGTGAAGCCCATCAATATCTAGAAGCCGTCGGACTACCCCGCACCTTTGCCGACCGGCTGCCCGGCAGCCTTAGCGGCGGTCAGAGGCAGCGGATTGCGATCGCACGTGCTTTGATTCTGAAACCGGAGGTGGTCATTGCCGATGAAGCGGTTTCCGCTTTGGACAAATCCGTTCAGGCTCAAGTCCTGAACCTGTTTCAGGATTTGAAATCGGCCCTAAATCTATCGATGATATTTATTTCGCATGATCTGCATGTCGTCGAATACATGAGCGACGAAATCCTGGTCATGTATCTCGGCAGAGTTGTGGAGCGGGGGCCGGCCCATCGAGTTTTTGCCAATCCACTCCACCCGTACACGCAAGCACTGCTGGCATCGGCTCCTTCAGTCGATATGGAGGCCCCTCCCAAACCTGAAACCCTCTTAAAAGGTGATCTGCCGAGTCCGCTTAATCCGCCTTCGGGCTGCAGATTCCGCACACGGTGCCCGCTGGCCACGGAACGGTGTGCGCTGGAAACGCCGGTTCTACGGCCATTCGGCCAAGGACAGGAAGCGGCTTGCTTATTGTTGAAAGAGGAAGAAGCTGCTTCCATCCCACCTTCTTTAATAAACCATTCATAAAGGAGAAATGATCATGAATAAAAGCTATGAAAATATTGTTACAGTCGCATCCGTAAACTTTCATGCCGTCTGGGGAGATAAAAAAGCCAATTTGGCCCGCATCAAAGGTTACGTAACAGCAGCAGCTGAACGCGGAGCCAAAATCATTCTATTTCCAGAGTTAGCCTTAACGGGCTATAACGTGGACGGCGAATCCACTCAAATGCAGCTGGAGCAGGCTGAACCCGTCCCCGGACCCGTTTCCAATGAGCTCAGTGAACTGACTAAAGCATACGGCGTTTATGTCGTACTCGGCTTCCCGGAAAAAGATACCAAAAACCCGTCACTTCTTTATAACTCCGCTTTGGTATTAGGCCCTGAAGGCTTAATCGGCAGCTACCGTAAAATTCACCCCGCAGGCAATGAGTCGCTCTGGGCCAAAAAAGGCAGCGATCCGCTGATGTTTGAAACGCCTTGGGGACCGGTTGGCGTAGGAATCTGCTACGATAGCTACAGCTTTCCGGAACTGACCCGCCATTACTCTGCTTTGGGCGCGCGTCTTTATTTAAATCCTACCGCAGTCATGGATGTGGACGGCTGGGAAGATTTTTATTACACGTGCCTGAAATCGCGGATCATCGAAAATTCTACTTTTCTGATTAGCTCCAACCTTGTCGGCCCGGACAAAAATATGAATTTCCCCGGCGGCAGTTTTATCGCAGGCCCTTCGCTCAAGTTGATCGGCACTCAATATTACGCCGAGCCTGTGGAGCAGAAGGAGGAGCTCTTGATCGCAACTATTGATCTCTCCTTGTCCGACAAAGCCCGCGGTATGCTTACCTTGTTTCGGGATAATCCGGTAACGGGAGTGCCGGACTGGCGGCCGGAAATTTATGAGCAGCTGCTCGCCAGCGTCAAACGCCATGAACGTTGGGCCCAGTCCCTTCCTAAGCCGGCAGAAGTCACCGTATAATCCCTTTGCCAATTGCTGCTCATTACGTGCTCCTGATTGAAGAAACGCATTTTCTCCAATACGTTTAACTTTCTTTTCTTGGATATTTGCGTAACCCGTATAACCAAAAAAATCCAGGCAGAGAAACACTCTGCCTGGATTTCTAAAAATTGTTACATCCGAATTTCTACGAGAGTAGCTCCCTCCGCACTTCTAAACCGTCTAAAATCCTCCGCTTTCACCCGCAAACCTCCGGTCCGGTATGGGTTCGAAATCCGCTCGCCGGCAATCTCCTGACCATTGACCGTCACGCGGCTGACCACGCCTTCCCGAATCCGGTAAACGAAGGTCACCGGCGTGCCCCCGTATTCGAAGTCGAACGAAACGCCGTCCAGTTCGGCAGGCAGTACCGGATCCACGATCAGATCCCCGCTTTCCTCACGGATGCCCAGGACTCTGGAGATCAGCTGGTTCATGTAGATTCCAGGGCCGCTGGAATAAATGCGCCAGCCTCCTTTGACCTGCACTTTGCCTTCCCGCAACTCGCCAAAGCGCTCCTGAGCCTCGTAGCGGGTTTTGAAATCCCCGTCGGAGCTGCTGAAATAAGCGTTGCTTTGGCGAAGCGCCGCGTTCGGTACCACTTCCCGGATGCCGATCGGGTTGATGGCGGCAAGGCCCTTCCAGGCCTGCTCCGGCTGGCCGATCTTCGCCATCGCTTCCACGTAGCGGATGTGCGCATGTACGTACTGCAGGCCGATTTCCCGGCCGAAGTTGGCCGCCTGCTCGGCGCGTTTAAAGTGCACGCTGACCCCGCCGACATATTGGGCCGGCCGGTTCATCAGCCGCACGCCGTCCGGGCACAGCAGCTTCTCCTGAATGAGTTCGTAATGAGCTTTCATCTGCTCCGGCGTCAGCAGTTCGCTGATCATGCTCCGGGTCATCGGAAGCAGCCGGTATTGGATGCCGGTCTCCTCATCCGCTGGGTGAAGCATCGGCTTGGCTTCTTCCGGGTTCTCGAAATACAGGAATCCCGGGATGACCCCGGTGCCCAGCATATATTGGTTGAAATCGCGCCGGATTCCCTCCGCCAGCTCCTTCAGCTCGGCGGACCACTGCGGATCCGTCTCCTCCAGCACCTTGGACAGCTGGGTTACGGCCTGATAAGTAAGCGCCACCGTCCAACTGCTGACCATAAACTGCTTGAGCTGCGCGTTAGCCGGCTGCAGCGTGTCATCCCAGTCGCCGTCCCCGTAGGAAGAGAGATACGTGTCATGCAGGAAATGCTCCCGGATGTACCCAATCTCCTTTTTCACATGTTCACGGACCGAAGCGCCTGTCTCCGTAAAGTCGAAGCTGTGCTTGCGCGTATAAGGAACCCGTTCGTCCAACAGCGCGAAATCGCCGGTGGCCGTCAAATAATCGCCGATGACCTTCAGCGGCCAAACGATAATATCGCCATGGCTTTCTTCCTGCTGGATATTGGCGTACCCGTCAAACATGAACCACTGCGGCCAGCTGCCGTCGTCTTCATATTGATGGGAGAATACAGTGGTCAAAATATCGCGGACCTGCCCGTAATGATGGGTGGCCATAAAATACTCCACCGGTCCCTGGCAGACGTCGCGTGTTCCCCAGGCCGCACCGCCATACTGCTCCAGCCCGTGCGGAACAGAATAATGCACCAGCATATTATGCGTATACCACCACGCAAGCGCGTTAACTTTAAACAATCCTTCTTCCTGTCCGGAAGCGCCCTTCAGACGGAACCCGTTCATAACCTTGGCGAAGAACTCGCGGTATTTACGGATTTCCTCTTCAACAGGACGATCCGTCACCGGCAAATCACCGCCGTTCAGCAGCCCCTGCAGGGTAAGCGTCCATTCCGCGGACGGTTCCAGCACCTGCACGACCAGTGAAGCGCTGCCTGCCTCCGCGCCTTCGGCCAACATCCGCTCATCGCCCAGACGGTATTGGGCTCCTGCCAGGCTCATCCGGTACTGCAGCTGCGGATAAACGCCTGCGCTTAGGGAACCGGCGTCTGCACGGAAGATCAGCATGCCGGAATCTTCGGCCTGCTCCATTACAAACGGAACTTCATATTCATTGACGTTCATCGTAATTTGACTGCTGATCAGGAACCGGTACGCTGCGCCGCTTGCGGAGCGAACGTGCAGGCGGACCTCCGGCGAATCCACGGTCGTGTAGTTCGTGACGATCAGCGTCTCGGAAGCCGTTTTATAGTACCAGCGTGTATAATTGAAGCCCATTTCAAACAGGGAAGGCATGGCGAGCAGACGGTATTCCCCGTCCAATTCGACGTACAGCCGCTGGCCGGACGTTTTCTGCACATTTAAGGCATTCCGCGCGTTGCTCATCATTTTGTTAAAATTCGTATTCCCCACAACGACCTGGGAGTTAAAAATGCCATACATATATGAAGTTGTAGTCATGACCTCCGGATTCATCCGAGCGTTGTCCCCGCTCATCAGAATATGCCCGTGCGGCCGTTCTACGCGAAGCTCCTTCTCCTTCAGGACCACATGCTCATAAGTGTCCGTGAAAAAAGATAGCAGCTGCCCGTCTTCAAGCTCCTCCTGCTTCCGGACCGGGAACAGCAGGTCCAGCTCCTCCGGCAGCATGGAGAGGGTTTGCAGCGGTGCTCCGATAGCCGTCATCATTCCCGGCGGATTTGAAGACAAATCCTGGTGCGACTGTTCGCCCCCGAAAGGAGCCGGCGCATCTTGTTCCGCTTCTCTCCAGGCTTGCCGGATGATATCCGTGAATTCAAGACCGGCAATCGCAGCGGGATGGTCATCCTTAAACAATCCGTAGAACACGTAACGGGCTTGGCCATCCAATACGCTGCGGGCGGACTGCAGAGCCGTATATGCAAATTCATACTGGTAAATTTCATTGGCCAGGCTGGTTTGGTACAGGCTCTCCGGAAGGCCCGTTTCCTTATAGGACAAACCAAAGAACTGGAAGCCGTCCGTGGAGAACCCGGCCGCTCCCGTCAGCGATCCCTGCTGCAGGTAAGGGAATAAACCGCCCTGCGGCTGGTTCTGGCGGGAACAAACGGCATAACTGCCCGTTTCGTCTTTAAATACGGCGTGGTCGATGTATTGAGACATGTACGCTTCATTGCTGCGCACCGCACCCGGATGGGCCAGTCCGACGTCTTGGCCGTACACGACGTCCACCTCGGCGCCGCTGCCTTGAAGCCGGACATCCCAGAACCAGACCCCACGATCGGTCAGCGTAAAAACAACCTCATATCCCACCCCTTCGGCTCCCGCCGCAGGGTGCTGAATCCGGCCGGACCAAACCAGCCGGTCGCCAAGACGGCCGAACCGGCTGGCTGACCGGCTGCCAAGCAGCGGGTAAGCTTCGATGCCGTCCCGGGAGTGAATTCTAAGGAACAGATTGCCGGCCGCCCCATCCACCGGGTTGCCCGCCAGCTGGTTGATCAGGAAGTCTCCGCCGGCCGCCTGGCGGAGGTCTCCGCTGGCCAGGAAATCAAATTGAAGTCCGCCCTTGCGGAGAGACAGCTTGGATTCCGT
The DNA here is from genome assembly GCF_002240225.1 of Paenibacillus physcomitrellae. Classification (NCBI taxonomy): domain Bacteria; kingdom Bacillati; phylum Bacillota; class Bacilli; order Caryophanales; family Paenibacillaceae; genus Paenibacillus; species Paenibacillus physcomitrellae. The sequence continues at coordinate 1,802,041 of NZ_CP022584.1, forward strand.
TACAGTTGTCATTTTTCTCACGTCCTTTTCTCTCTCTTTCGGCCTCAAGCCGTTTGTTTAAAGGTCCATCTATCGTTAAACGAGCCGGAAATCGGCCTCCTGCACATCCCGGCTGCTGCCGCCGATCATCAGCTTGAAAGCCCCCGGATCGCTGCCGAAGGACAAGTCGCTGTGGTAATAGCGGAGCATGGCTTCGTTAATTTCAAAGCTTATAGTCCGGCTTTCGCCCGGAGCGAGCTCGACCCGGCTGAAAGCTTTCAGCTCCTTCAGCGGACGGACAACTTCACCTGCCATATCGCGGATATAGAGCTGGACGATTTCCGTACCGGCTGTGCTGCCCGTGTTGGTGACCGCTACGGACACCTGCAGCGGCTGCTCGGCCGTTAACGTTGCCGAAGACAGCTCCGGCTGTCCGTAGGCAAAGGTCGTATAGCTCAGCCCATAGCCGAACGGCAGCAAAGGTTCATTCGGAACGTCCAGATACTGCGAGACGTAGCGGACCTGCGCATCCGGCGCGCCCTGCGGGCGGCCGGTATTAAAAGAGTTATAATAGACCGGAATCTGCCCGGCCGAATAAGGGAAAGACATCGTCAGCTTGCCGGACGGGTTCACGTTGCCGTAGAGCAGGTCGGCAATTGCCAGACCGCCTTCGCTGCCCGGGAACCAGGCCTCCAGCACGGCGTCCGCTTCGTCCAGGACGCCGCTCAAATCCAGAGGGCGGCCGTTAAACAGCACGACCGCCAGCGGTTTGCCGAGCTGCTTCATGCGCCGCAGCAGCTCCAGCTGCGCCTGCGGCAGCCGGATATCGGACCGGCTGCCGGCCTCGCCGCTCATCTCGGACGCCTCGCCGAGCGCGAGCACGAGCACGTCCGCCGCCTCCGCAGCGGCGGCGGCCTCCTGCGCCAGCGCTTCCTCAAACGTGTCGATGCCGCAGCCTGCGGCAAGCGTCACGTTCGAAGCTTCAGCGCTGGCTGCCTGCATGGCGGCGCCGAGCCGAGCCGCCGTCTCCTGCGATCCGGTCCAGGACCACGGACCGAGAATGTCGCCGCTGTCGGCAAACGGCCCGATCAGCGCCACACGCTGCTGCCGGCCCAGCGGCAGCAGGCCGTCGTTCTTCAGCAGCACGCACGATTTCGCCGCCAGCTCGCGGGAGACGGCGCGGTGCTCGCTGCTGTACACGACGGTCCGCTCCAGCTCCAGATCCGCCCCGCGCAGCGGCTGTTCAAACAAACCCAGCTTCTCTTTCAGCTCCAGGATCCGCAGCACCGCTTCATCGACCAGCTTCTCTTCGATGACCCCTTCTGCAACCAGCTCCGGAAGATAGTGCACATAACAAGAGGTCATCATTTCGATGTCAACTCCTGCCTGCAGCGCCTTCAGCGCTGCTTCTCGTTCGTCTTCCGCCACACCATGCGGAATCAGCTCTTTGACCGCTCCCCAATCGGAGATAAGTACGCCGTCAAAGCCCCATTCCTCGCGGAGCAGCTTGCGCATCAGCTTGCGGTTGCCGGTGGCGGGAATGCCGTCCAGGGTGTTGAAGGAAGTCATCACCATTTCCGCACCCGCATCCAGCGCTGCCTTATAGCCGGGCAAATAGGATTCGCGCAGCTTCAGCTCGGACAAATCGACCGTGTTGTAATCCCGGCCGCCTTCAGCCAGGCCGTATGCGGCAAAATGCTTCACGCAAGCTGCCACGCGGTCCCGTTCGTTCCGCAAATCGTCGCCTTGAAAGCCGCGGACAAAAGCTTGGGCGAACAGCGAGTTCAGGTACGGATCTTCCCCCGTCGACTCCATCACGCGTCCCCATCTCGGATCACGGACCAAGTCAACCATTGGGGCAAACGTCACGTGAATGCCTGACACGGCCGCTTCTCTAGCCGCGATTTCCGCGCTTTTCTCCGCAAGCTCCAGGTCCCAGGAGCAGCCGATGGCAAGCGGCACGGGGAAAATCGTCTTGAACCCGTGCACGATATCCGCCATGATCAGCAGCGGAATGCCAAGCCGGTTGTTCGCCAGATGCGCCTTCTGCACCGCCAGAACCTCTTCGGCTCCAGCCAGGCCAAGCACGGATCCAGCGTTGTCGATCTGCTCCTCCGTAATGCCAAGGCTTTTCATCGGTCCGGTGATCTGGCCGCTGTCTTTGGCTCCCTTGAAGAAAGGAACCGCCAGCTGCAGCAGCTGGGCAACCTTCTCTTCAAGCGTCATTTTGTTTACATACTCCGTAACGAGCCAGTTGGTCATCTGTGCCTCTCCTCCTATTTTCGAATCGTTTCTATTTAATTAAAGCAAGTAAAATTCTGTATATTTTATCGATTATAAAGACCGTAAATCGAAACGTTTCAAATGATTGGCAAAAAAATTTCTGAAAGCGCAGAATCCCCTTGCCTGGTCATAATCTCCAAGAGGGACCGATCTGAGGCCACAGGCTATAAAAGAACCCTTAACGAAACAAACGGATCCTATTGCTCGCGGGAAAACCCCTGACGAGCGGGAAAAACGGGCGTCCTGAAAGCGGGGTACCTAAATATAGGCTATCTAATACAGGTTAACTCAGAACAAGCGGGCCCAAAAGAACCGCCCATGAGCCAGAAATCCTGCCTTTTGAAACTGCCTGACGAATTGCCTGCTTGCCTCCGGGTTACCGGCACGGCAGCCACTCCATCATCCGGCGGGCCTGACGATCCCAATAGCCCCATTCATGTTCGCCCGGGCTTTCCTCATAAGCCACCTTCAGACCTGCCTGTTCGGCATGACGGAGGAAGATCCGGTTTCCTTCGTACAGGAAATCCTCTGTCCCGCAGCATTGATAGAGCCTGGGCAAGAACCCGGATTTCGCCGCCTTCGGAAGAAGGGCCAGCAAATCGTCGCCGCTGCCTTGCAGCCGGCCCGGATCGCCGAAGATCCGCTCCGCCTCGCCGGGCTGGAACCCGTTTGGCCCATTGACCCGGCCGACGATATCCAAGGCGCCCGAAAGGCTGGCCGCTGCGGCATACCGCTCCGGACAGCGCAGCGCCAGCTTGAAGGCGCCGTAGCCGCCCATCGAAATACCGGCGACAAACGTATCCTCGCGCCGCCGCGACAGTGGAAACAAATAGGACACCAGCTCGGGGAGTTCTTCGCTCAAATAAGTAAAATAAGCGCCTCCCTGCTTCATATCCGTATAATAACTCCGGTCCGCACGCGGCATGACCAAAGCTACGCCTTTACTCTCCGCGTAACGCTCAATAGAGGATTGCCGGGTCCACTCCTTGTGATCGCCTCCCAAGCCATGCAGCAAATAAAGCACAGGCAGCTTGGCTTTGTTCCGGATGTCTCCATCAGGCAGGTGCGGAATCACCACGTTAATTTCGGTCGGCATACCAAGCGTTTCCGAGAACAGCGAGGTTTGAATAAACGGCATAACGGTGTCCTCCTTGGACTCTCAGTTTTACCTAATTTCCACACGTATGCGGTACCTAATTTATACCTGCTTCACCGAATTCCGACGGATCAGCTCTACTTTCAGCTTGTAGGCCTCGTTGACTTCTTCGCCGTTCAACATTTGAAACAGCAGATGGCCGGCCAGCGAACCCGATTCATGCATCGGCTGGTGAATCGTCGTCAAGGCAGGATGGACATATTCAGCAAGCTGAATATCGTCAAAGCCGATCACGGAGATTTCATCCGGAATCGAAACCCCGCCTTCCTCCAGCGCTTTGATGCCGCCGACGGCCATTTCGTCATTCGCGTAAAATACCGCGGTCGGCAGCTCGCCCTGCATCATCATCATTTTGGTCGCCTTGTAGCCGCCTTCGCGGATAAAGCTGCCGCCCAGCCGCCACTTGGCTTTCTCCTCAAGCCCGGCTTCGCGCATCGCCCGCAGGAACCCCTGATAACGCATCGCGTTGTCAAAGGAATTCGACGGGCCGCTGATATAAGCAATCTGCCGGTGACCCTTCTCGATCAAATGCCGGGTGGCGTCATAACCGCCCTGTTCCCCGTCGACCACAACGCTGATCAAACCTTCACCGGTCGTTTTTCGGTCCATAACGACGATCGGAAAAGCGGCGCTCGCCGAACTCAGCAAAATTTCATCCGTAATGTTATGGGCCAGCACGACGGCCCCGTCCACCCTTTTTTCCCGCAGGAATTTAACCGCTGTAGAGTCTTTGCCTCCCATGGAGCTGCAGGCAATCAGATCATAGCCGTTCGATAAAGCCACGTCCTGCACGCTGCGGATCAGCTCGGAATAATAAGGCCCGGACAAGTCGGTAAGAATCAGAGCAATCGTATTCGTACGGCTGCGCTTTAAATCCATGGCAAAACCGTTTTTCCGATAATTGAGCTGTCTTGCCGCCTCCAGCACCTTCTCGCGTGTCTTCGAGCTTACCTTGCTGTCGCCGCTCAAAGCGTATGAAGCGGTAGATAACGCGACTCCCGCCAATTTTGCCACATCTTTAATCGTAGCCATCGTTCATCCAGTCCTTCCCAAGCCTTGCATAGTCTACTTATTTATTTCATCCCGGAAATCGTATATCCTTCAATAATATGTTTCTGAAAGAAAGTAAAAATAATAATGATAGGAATGACCATAAAGGCTGCGCCCGCCATCTGCAGGCCAAATTCGGTGCCGTATTGCCCTTTTAGCAGCGAAAGCCCTACGGACAAGGTGTACAGCTTCTCATCGTTGGCAATAATGAGCGGCCACAGGAAGCTGTTCCAGGCCCCGATAAACGTTAGAATCGCCTGAACCGCAAATACCGGTTTCACGATCGGCAGGATCAGCCGGAAGAAAATGCGGAACTCCCCGGCACCGTCCAGACGCGCCGCCTCCATCAAATCCGTCGGGATGGTGGCCATGAACTGGCGGAACAAAAAGATGCCGAAGGCGCCAACCAGTCCCGGAAGGACAATCCCCGCCATCGTGTTGACCAGTCCCATCTTGTTGATGATCAAATACGTCGGAATCATGGTAACCTGGCCCGGAATCATCATGGTAGCCAGGATCAAATAGAAAAAGCCGTTTTTTCCCGGAAATTCGAATTTCGCAAAAGCGTAGCCGGCCAAAGCGTTCAGCAGCAAGCCGACAAACGAACAAATGACGATAATCAGCGTATTTTTCAGATAAACCAGGAAATCCATTTCCGTAAACAGCCTGCTGTAGTTGTTCCAGGTCGGATGATGCGGAATAATGGTTGGCGGAATTGCCGTAAATTCATTCTCCGGCTTAAACGACGAGCCGAGCATCCAGATGAACGGAACCATCATCAGAATGCCGCCCAGAATCAGGAGCGCTATCATCACGCCTTTTTCAATCTTTTTGACGGCCATGCCGGTTCTCCTCCTTCTTAATACTCGACTTCTTTCTTTCTCACCGCAAACTGCACGATGGTGGCCAGAATAATGATGACGAACAGTACAAACGAACCCGAAGCCGCGTAACCGAAGTTGCTGAGCTTAAAGCCGTTGTTGTAAATGAAGAGCGCCAGCGACATGGTCGCGTTCAGCGGCCCGCCTTTCGTCATGACGAACGGTTCCTCGAAGAACTGAATCCAGCCGATCAAAGTCGTAATCGTAACGAAGAAGGTCGCGAAGCTCAGCAGCGGAATCGTGATATAGCGCAGCTTCTTCCATCCCGTAGCCCCGTCGATTTCAGCGGCTTCATAATAGGAACGGGGAATTCCCTGCAGCGCGGCCAGGAAAATAATCATGTTCAGGCCGATGGCCTTCCACAGGGCCAGCAGAATCAGGGAAAACTTGGCGAGCGTCGGATCCTGCAGCCACTGCTGGGCCGGGATGCCAAACCACGAAAGCATGTAGTTAAACAAGCCGTAGGAGCCGTTATACAGATAACCCCACACCACGGCAACCGCTACGATATTCGTGATGGAAGGCATGTAATAGATGACGCGGAACGTCTTGAACAGCCAGCTTGTGCCATAGTTGAGCAGCAAAGCTACCGCCATGGCGCATATGACCACCAGCGGCACCCCAACGATCACGTAAATGAACGTATTAAACAAAGATTTCAGGAACACGGGATCTTTAAAAATGTTGATATAATTGTCCAAGCCGACGCCGCGGATATTGGAATAATCGGCAAGTCCGATCAGGTCCATATTGGTAAAACTGATTACAAGCGCAATAATAATCGGAATGATCGAAAAAACGACCAGCAGCAAAACGGCCGGAGCAATAAACATATATGGATATTTATTTTTGTTCCACTGTTTCGCGAACTCCCTCATCATCTTCACCCCTTTGATGGTAATTCCAAAGAACGCCGCCATTTAGGCGGACCTAAATGCTAAAAGCATACAGCCGGGACCCGCCTTTCAGCGGAACCCCGGCGCAGCGTGAGCTTTCCATTCTGAATGATTATTTCGCCAGAATTTCCTTGGCTTTGTCATTCAGCTTATCCATTTCGGTTTGTGTATCCGCGCCGCCGATGGAGATTTGCTCAAAGGATGCAATTTGAGCCTGAGCGATGGTTTCCCATTCTTTGATTTGCGGCGCCGGACGGGCCGTTTCGAGCTGTTTGCCGAAAGCCGCGATCATTGGATCTTGGAAAGCCTGATCATCCCAGGCCGTTTTAAGGGCCGGCAGAGAGTTAGAAGTTTCATAGTATTTCAGCTGAGCTTCTTTATCCGACATGAAAGAAATGAATTTAGCTGCTTCGTCTTTGTTTTTGCTGTAGTTAAAGATCGAGAGGTCGGAGCCGCCGATAGAGGAATCATTGTTTTCTTTCGCCGGAAGCGTCGTTACCGTCCACTTACCATCGATTTCAGGATCTTTATCTTTAATGGTCTGAATCATCCAAGGTCCGCTGATGAACATAGGGATCGTACCGTCTTTAAACGCTGCTACCCCATCCAGATCCGTGCCTACAGGCGTGAGCTTTTCATCGAAGAAGCTTTTCATGTAGTCGATCGCTTCCACATATTTCGGATCATTGAAATGTGGCTGTCCCTGGTCGTCGATAAAATCAATGCCGTTCTGCCAGGCGAAGATCGCTGCCGTAATCTGGTCTTTGCCGTCAATCGTGATGGCATAATGTCCAGCGCCGCCTTTCGCTACCAATTTCTGCGAGGCATCCTTCAGCTCATCCCACGTTTTTGGTCCTTCCGGATAACCCACATCACCTAGCAGGTCCGTGCGGTAGAACAAGGAACGAGTCTCAACATACCAAGGGATACCTACGGTTTTACCGTCATATTGGCCGGTTTGAACCGCACCGTCGTAGAAGTTTTCCGCTTTCAGGTTCGGATATTTTTCGATGTAAGGAGCCAGATCGGCAAGCGCGCCGGCGGCCGCAAACTCAGGAACCCAGGTGGTGCCCATTTGCACAACATCCGGTCCGTTTTGCGAAGCAACCGCTGTCAAAAGTTTGTCATGGGCAGAATCCCAAGGAATAGCCTGAACCTCAACCTTAACGCCCGGATTCTGTTCCTCGTACATTTTGGTAATCGGCGTTACCGTGTCGGAGGTTCCCATAAACCAAACCTTCAGCGTTTTGCTGCTTCCCGATCCAGAATTGGAATTGTTCGAGCCGCAGCCTGCCAATACCAGCGAAAATGCCATCAGTGTAGCGAACATGATGCCCCAAGTTTTTTTCTTCATCTTTCTTTCACCCCGTTTGTAGTATGCACTGCTTTAAAACTCAAAATGAAAGCACTTACTTCGAAACGTTTCGATTTATTTCGAAAAAAAATTCGTACTCGTTTCGAGTCAAATAAACAAGCTTTTTGGCCATACAGAGGCGGTTATAAAGGGTATATCCCTTTTATCCCACCTTTGTTCACGCTTCCAATCCATCATCGAGGCTTTAATCTAACGTCTATTGGAAAGATGAACCCTTCTAAACTTTCAATAAATTCGAAACGTTTCAATACACACATTATAATCCGCCCTGATAGCGATTTCAACCCTTATTTTTGTTAATGATCTGATTTTTATTCCCTCTGCACGACCCGTTTAACGTGTTATAATGACAAAGCAATTGCCGCAGTTCTTTATTCCTTTTGAAAAGAGATGAATCCACACCATGATCGCAGACATTTTATTGCAGGTAGTCCTGCCTATCTTTGTGCTGATCGGAATCGGCTCCATCATGCAGTACATATTCAAGCTTGATCTGTACACCTTGACGAAAATCAACTTTTATTTCATTACTCCCGCAGCCGTCTTTGTCAGCATGTATGAATCGGAAATGTCGGCTTCCCTGCTCGGCAGCGTAGCCTTATTCTACGCGCTGTATGTCTTGATTCTTTACGTCGTGGGAACGATCGTCGGCCGCCAGCGCAAGTTCACAAGAGGGATGCAGGCCGCGTTTACCAACAGCTTGCTGCTGGATAACTCCGGCAACTACGGTCTGCCGGTCAACAATTTAGCCTTCAAAGGCGATCCGATGGCCGGATCGGTGCAGGCGCTGATCATGGCTTTCCAAAGCTTACTGACCTTCACTTACGGCGTCCTCTCCATCCAAGGGGCCAAAAGTAACGGCCTATATAAAGAAGCCATCAAAGGGTTCCTTAAAATGCCCGTGCCTTACGCGCTGGTGCTTGGCCTGATCTGGCATCTGCTGGCTTTGCCGGTTCCGGCCTTCATCTATCAGCCATTACTGTATGGAAATAAGTCCCTGGTCGCGATTGCCCTGCTCACCCTGGGTGCTCAGATCGTCAAATATCCGCTGCGGCTCGATCGGTTGGAGGTCTATCTCAGCGTGGCTCTACGTCTGCTGCTCGCACCGGCTGTCGGCTTCTTATTGATTATGCTGCTGGGCATGAAGGGTGTTCCTGCTCAAGCCCTGCTGATTGCCTCAGGTATGCCAGTCGGCGTCAATACTTCGATTCTGGCCGAGGAATATCAGAACGAACCTGACTTTGCGGCTCAGACGATTCTGATCTCCACAATTATTAACGTCATTACGATTACCGTCCTGATCTCATTAGCCGGCCATCTGGCCTAAGTCCTCTCGAAAAAAAGAAAAGCACCCGGGTATCAGCTTGGCGATCTGCGCCAAGGCCGAGATTCCGGGTGCTTTCTATATTCCGAGCATCACTCTGAACCATATTCTGGGCCATATTCTGGACAAAGCCCATCCAACTAAAAGCCCGCCTGACGGTCCGCCTGCAATTTCAATTACACCGGGTTAGACAGTCCCCTCTCATCTTGAAGAACCCGGCTTCGATTCGGATACCGATGTCCGGTAGCTGTTCAGCGCCAGCTGCTCAATATCGATCGCCCGCTGAATGTCGAGCAGACGAATCTTGTTCACATATTCATCAAAAGCCGATACAGGCTCAAGGCCCATAATAATTTTGAGGGACATTTCGGTGACGAGCTTGTTTACTTCCTTCATGATCGCAGACAGCTCGGTACTTTCTTTCTCCGTGATCGGCAGCGCCGGCAGCGTATGGAGCGCCGCGTCTGTATCCGACCATAACCGGATCGCCTCCTGCTGCTCAGGCAGCGTATAATACTGCTCCATATAGCGGATATCCTGCACGAAAGGCCCGAAATAACTCGCCCGGGTATACATCGCCAGCGCCTGCGATGGCGCCAGCTTCTCCGGATTGTTTAGAATAATGTCCGTATAGGCCGGGTAGCCGTCCTTCATCTCATAGCTGACGCCTTCTATGCCAAAATTGAAGAGCAGATGGCCTTCTTCTCCATAGCCGTAGTCCAGCATTTTTACCGCTTCTTCGATATGTTTGCTTTTGGCGGAAATCGCCACACTGCTTGATCCAACAGCCGGAGCCAGCTGTCCGAACTTAGGACGTTCCCCGCGGTGGAGCACCGGATAAGGTGCCGGCGCAAGCTCTACGGACGAATCGTTATTTTTCATAAAGGGAAGCCAGGTACCTATGCCCGCTCCGGCATTCCAGATGCTCGCCCCGCTGCGGCTCAGAATCATGTTTGTGTCCTGGGTCTCCGGGTCCACCGCAGCAAAATTCGGGTCCAGCAGCCCTTCCGCATACCACTCCCGAAAGAGTGCCAGGAAATCTTTATAACCGGGTTCAATCGGCCCAAACTTCACTTTGCCGTTCTCCTGATAGAAACCTTTCTTAATCCCGAACGCCCCGATAAAGCCGCCGCTCTCAATGCCGAACAGCGGATTCGGAACACCCAGGAAGGTCAGAGGAGCTTCGGCGCCTTTTTTCTCCTTAAAAGCCTTGAGCACAGTATGCCAATCGTCGATGGTTACCGGCACCTCAAGCCCCAGTTCGTCCAGCCAATCCTTGCGGATAATCGGCCCTTGATAAGTCCGAAGCTGGACATCCCCCTGAATAAATGGAAAGGCGTAATAACTTCCGCCTGCCGTACGGATCTGTAAATCGATATCGGGATGCTCCTGAAGATACTTTTTCAGATTTGGGGCATATTTGTCGATGTAATCGTTCAGACGTAAAATATATCCGTCATGGATCGCCTTCTCCGGCCCTCCCGGATAATTGATCCATTCATATTCCATCATATCGGGCAAATCCCCCGAGGCGAACAGCACATTAATCGCTTCCTTGGCCTGGTTGGCCGGCGGCTGGATGAAGGTCAGCGCTACCCCGGTTCTCCGCTGCCATTCCTGAAAGAACGGCACCTGGTTAAAGGTCGATTTAATACCCGCTACGTTGCCGTTCAGTTCCGCCCAATAGGTAAGCTTATTATCCGTTTCAGGCGAAGCCTGGTTTCCCAGCTGCCCATGTGAAATAGCCGCTGTGGACTGCACAGGGCCCGTCGGCTGCGCAGTGTCCCGTCCCCTGTCGCAGGCCGCCAGTATCATGAGCAGCACAACCAGCGGTATCCATCTTCCCAACGTCCGTCTGGCGCTTCCGTTTCCCTTCATACAGATCCCTCCTGAATAGATAAGCTTTAACCCCTCAAACAATCTCCTTGTATTTGCCCGGTGTGATGCCTTCATATTTCTTGAACACGCGGATAAAGGTTGCCGGATCATTGTAACCGACCTGCCTCGACGTTTCGCTGACGGACTCCTGCCGGGTTCGCATCAGGTCTTTCGCCTGCTCGATCCGGTATTTGTGAAGGTAATCGAGCAATCCCTCGGCCGTGTGATTCTTAAAGAGCTTGGATAAATAACTTCCCTTTAGCTGAAAATGCTCCCCGATCGCGTTAACGTTCAGATTCATGTCCATGTAATGGTCTTGAATATACTGCTGAACCTGCTCCATCAGCGTCCGGAGGGAATCTTCACGCTCCCGGGACAGATGGGTTAATCGTTTGGCCGAAGCAAAGCCGCACACTTCCTGCAGCAGCGCCTGCAGCTTCTGCTGCATTTCCCGGATCGTATCGCAGGCCATAAGGCCGCTGATCCAGCGCGGGTTGTCGGCAAGCGTACTGTCGTTGCCGTCTCCCAGCTCGTTGATCGCCTTGATCATCGTTCCGATGAGATTAAACATGAGACATCTAGCCATCGTCAGCGGCATCACCGGTCTATCCAAATTCTTCTCGATAATCTCATTCATATAGGAGGAGGCCTGTTCCAGATCTCCCGCCTTGATGAAATTGATCAGCTGCTGCTCCACCTGAAGCGGATAATAATAGCCGTAACCGATGTCCGCGGAGCTGCCTGGGCGGATGTCTTCGTAGGCGATGATCCCCTTCTTCCCCAGTACCATCTTGTATTCCATCGCATCCACGGCTTCCCGGTACGCTTCTGAAATGCCAATCCAGGAGGAATGGCGGCCGCTCATGGAGACGGTGATCTCCATATCATAACGCTCCAGAAATTGCTGCGCTTCAGCAGCGATATGATGCAGATCCTGCTCCCACGTGGTGGCCCCCGCTTTCAAATTGACGAGACAAACCATCATGTCGTCCGCTTCTACCACGTAGCCGGCATGACCCTGTCTTTCCACCAGCTCTTCCACCACATTGGAAATGATCAGCTGGATCAGCTTGCTCCGTTCGTTCAGATCGATCCCCGGCAGGAATTCATACAATTTCTCCTCATTTTCAATGCCGAACAAGAGAACGGCAAATTCACTGGACAGATAGTTCATCTGGAAGGAGCGAAACGCATCTTCATAAGGGACCAATGTATCCGGCTTGCCCTTCAGCAGCCGGTTGATCATATTGGAGCGCAGCACCTGCTCGTGTTTCCTCAGCTGCTGGGTGATTTCGTCATGTTCAGTCCGCGTGCGGGCAACAACCTTCTGAATAAAGCGCAATTCGTTCACATCGGCATAAGTCCGGTCGGTGTTCTTATCCTTTAGCGACTCGACAAGCTGCTGGATCGGCGAATAATTCCGGCGCATGAAGAACCATGTAAGAACGCCTGCCCCAATCAGGCTGACCAGAATGCTGACATAGGTAAAATTACGGACGTACTCCGCCTTCTCCCAATAAATGCTGCTTGGAATGATCAATGCATATCTAAGATTAGAGACCGACGAATCGATAGAAAACAGCTCTAAACCGGAGGTCTTATTCGGATCAAACTGAAAGCGCTTACCATTTATAAATGGCTTTAGTTCCTTGGAGCCGGGTTGATTGGACATCAGAATTTCATTGTCAGCATTTAAGATCAGCAGCGTTAACCCGTTAAAATCGGCGATGCCGGCCACCGCTTCCTGAAACCTGCGTGTATCGGACATGACCACTACGCTGCCTGCGCTCTCGCCGTACATATCCTTCGGCAACTGTGTGATATAAGCGATGGAGGTCTTGGCTTCTGCCGCCGTGGAATGAGGCAGCACCACAAAGGAGTTGTTAGGGGCTTTCAGAACCGTGTTCTTCCACTCCTCGAAAGTAAGCGCACCTGTGCGGTGAATCGTATAAAAGGCGGTATTCAAGTCCCTAATGTTGCCAGACCTGTACACCGAACCGTCCCGGCTGGATATGACGTAGAACTCGTCAATAGATGCATATGAAGTCTTGTAAAGACGGAATTCATTCACCAGCTGGTAGGCCGAATAAGGCACCTCCTGAGCCGGTATCCCGGAATACATCAACTGCTGCAAATTCGGACTCCAGGTCATTTCCATATTCAGTCGTTTCATCAGGTCGATCTGGCTGTCAATTGTGTACCTCATCTGCTTGAGTAAGGAGTCGTTGGCCCGATGAATCTCACTTTTGAGAGCCTGGCTGGACTGAGCATAAATGACCAGACTGATCGCAATCGGGACAAAGAGGACTGCACTGTAAGAGACAAGCCAGGTGACAATAATGCTTTCCCGCTTCCGCCATAGATTTCGAAAGTTCATTTAGACCATCCCCATGCCTAAGTAGTTTACCTTTCAAGTCTTTCTTCGCTTGATTAGACATCCATTATACCCGAATATCCCCCTGCAGACGTATAGTCAAAAAGGTAAATCCGGTTGATCAAATGGGAAATCAAGGCGGTTTCAGGCAGAACAAACACGAAAAAGCCTCAGGGGACCTTGCGGTCTGCCCGGGCTTTGCCGAGGTTTGTATCCAATTGCATCATTCGCGTCGTTTTCGACGTTTGCGTCAATTGCATCGTTTGAATCACTGCATCCATTAAATCTACTAACTTGATACGCCTTTCGGACGGCTCACATTCCTATCCTTTTAACGAGCCGACCATCACGCCTTTGACGAAAAACCGCTGCAGGAACGGGTACACGCACAGGATCGGTACGGTCGCGACCATAATCGTGGCGTATTTGATCGTCTCCCCGATTTGGAACCGATCCCCGGCCGAAGCCCCCGAAGACATACTATCGGTCGAGTTGGAGATCAGAATCTCGCGCAGCACCAGCTGAACCGGGAACAAGTTCCGGTCCTTGATGAACACCGAGGCGTAGAACCAGCCGTTCCATTTATCTACGGCGTAGTAGAGAATCATCACGGCGATCACCGGCATGGACAACGGAATAATGATCCGGAACAGAATCGTAAAATGGTTCGCGCCATCGATTTTCGCTGACTCTTCCAGGCTGTCCGGAATCCCCATGAAGGAGGTCCTCATAATGATCAGGTTGAAGGTGCTGATGCTGAACGGGATAATCGTAGACCACAAGGAGTTCAGCAGGCCAACGCCTTTCACCACGAGATACAGCGGAATCAAACCGCCGCTGAAGAACATCGTGAACACGATAAGGAACATGAACACTTTGTTCCACATGACATTTTTGCGGGACAGCACATAAGCGCCCATCGAGGTCATCAGCAAATTGACCGCTACCCCGAACACAAGAATGAACAGCGTATTTCGGAAGCCGATGCCGATCCCGGGATTGTTAAGCACGCTTTTATAAGCTTCAAGGCTGAAACCCAGTGGTTTCCACAAGAACCCTTTGTGGCCAAGCAGCTGCGCGGATTCGCTGAAGGAAGCGAACAACACGTACAGCAGCGGGTACAAGGTCGCGATGACCAGAAGGGTCAGCAGGGTATAGTTGATGGCCGTAAAGATCCGGTCTCCCCAACTTTGCTCTGTTATCAAGCTAATCACCTCACCATAGACTGTTTTGGGTCGCCCTCCGGCTGAGGGTATTAGCCGTAATTAACAGGACGAGATTGATCACCGAATTGAACAAACCGACAGCGGAGCTGTAGCTCCAGCCGAATTCCAGCAGCCCTTTCCGGTAGACGAAGGAGGAAATAACGTCCGCCGTTTCATACGTGACCGGATTATAGAGCAGAATAATTTTCTCAAATCCGACATTAAGCAGATTCCCCATCCGGAGAATGAACATGATCATAATCGTTGGCAGGAGCCCCGGCAGCGTAATATAAATCATTTGCTTGAGCCGGCTGGCGCCGTCGATCCGCGCTGCTTCATACTGCTCCAAATCGATGCTCATCAAGGCTGCGATATAAATAATCGACTCCCAGCCGATCCGCTGCCAGATTTCGGACAACACATAGATCGGACGGAACAGTTCCGGTTTCTGCAGCATGGCCTGACCGTCGTAGCCGAGGAACATAAACATGCGGTTAATGAGTCCGTCCGCGTTCGTAAAATCGGTAATAATGCCGCAGATGACAACAAGCGAAATAAAATACGGCATATAAGTAATCGTCTGCACGACACGTTTAAATTTCTTCCTGCGCACCTCGTTGATCAATAAAGCCAACAGAATCGGCGCCGGGAACTCAAAGAGCAGCGTATACAAACTGATCAAAATCGTATTTTTTAACACTCTCAGAAAATAAAAGCTGCCGAAGAAGTCCTGAAAATGCTTTAGTCCAACCCAATCGCTGCCCAAAATGCCTTTCATAGGCGAATAGTCCTTAAACGCAATCAGCGCCCCGTACATAGGTCCGTAGAAGAAAACCAAATAATAGGCGATCACCGGGACCATCATGAGGTACAAATATTTATTGAGCAAAAAGTCGCGAACCAGCCGTCTTCTGAGCGTTTGCCGATTTCCCATGCCCGAATTCACCTCGATTTCCATAGAGGGGAGAGCGGGCTCTCCCCTTCCCTTTTACTTATTTACTTATCTGCTTTACTTCGCTTTACATACTTGCTTTTAGATATCTGACAGCTGCTGCTTCCGCAAGCAGCGCGCTTTGGCTTCATGCTCTGGCTGTGTGCTTTGGCTGCTACACTAACCGTCTGGGGCTACGCCCTGCTTTAGCGACTCACAGGTTTACCGGCTGTTGTACCGCTGCAGCGCTGCCGTTTCAATCTCGATCGCCCGGTCCAGACCCAGCGACTTCATCTTGGCGACATAGTCGTCAAATTTGTCTACCGGCTCGGAACCAAGAATGATCTTGATCGTCATTTCATCCACCAGCGTATTAATGTCGTTCATGATGGTGGCGTATTCGGAGCTTTCCTCTGGTGTTGGCGTGATGTTCGGCAGATTGTATTTCGCCGCGTCCGTATTTTTCCAGATTTCCACGGCATCCCGCTGTGTCTGAAGGGCAAAGAACTGCTCGGCGTAGCGTTTATCCTGTACAAACGGTCCGTTATAGCTGCTTCGCGCATACAGGGAAATCGCCTGAGCCGGAGCCAGTTTGTCCGGGTTGTTCATAAGCAGATCGGTGAATTTCGGATAGCCGTCCTCCATCGTATAGCTGACGCCCTCTTCACCAAAGTTAAAGAACATATGTCCTTCTTCGCTGTAGCCGTAATCCAGCATACGCACCGCCAGCGCAGGATCCTTGGCTGCCGTTGTAACGGCTACCGTTCCCTCGGAGGCATAAGCCTGATTCATCTGGCCGAACTTTGGTTTATCGCCTTTCTTGAGCACCGGATATGGAGCGGCAACCAGCACCGCCTTCGGATCATTGGCCTCTACAAGCGGCTGCCATTTGCCGATGCCGCCTCCTGCGTTGCCGACCGTCGCTCCGGTTGCGCCGGAGGCAATGTTGCCGTCCACTGCTTTGGTATCGGCTGTGGCGATATTTTTATCGATCAAACCTTCCGCATACCAATCATGAAACAGCTTCAGATAATCCTTGAACCCAGCTTCAGCCGGTCCGAATTTGACTGCCCCGTCTTCCTGATAGAATCCGCGGTTCACGCCGAAGGCGCCGATAAACGCGCCGTTGCCGGATTCATTGAAGAAACGTGGTTTGCTGACCACCGAGAACGGAGCTGCGGCTCCTTTTTTCTCTTTGAAGGCTCTAAGCGTTGTTGTCCATTCGTCAATCGTTTCCGGTACCGGAAGCCCAAGCTCATCCAGCCAGTCCTTGCGGATAACCGGTCCCTGGAAGACGCGCAGATATTCGTCACCCCGGATGAACGGGAATACATAATAGCTACCATTGTCCGTCTTGACCATCTTGTCAATGTCAGGGTTCTCCTGCAGGTACTTCTTCAGATTAGGAGCATATTTATCGATCAGATCGTTGAGCTTGATAATGTAGCCGTCGCTGATCGCCTTCTCCGGACCTCCGGGGAAATCGCCGATAAAGTTGTATTCGAGCATATCCGGCAAATCTCCGGAAGCCAGCATGACGTTGAACGCTTCCTTAACCTGACCGCTTGGCGGGGCCGTAAAGTCCAGCTTAACCCCCGTCTTCTCCTGCCATTTCTGGAAAAAAGGAATTTCGTCATGCGAAGCCTTGACCCCAACCAGGTTGCCGTTAATTTCGCCCCAATAGGACAGCTTCTCATCAGTTTTGAGCGGATAAGTGGTCGATTCCGCCGCTCCCGCCGTTCCTTCCGGACTAGCTCCCTCTGCTGCATTTCCGCTGTTCTTGTCGCCGGATGAGCAGCCCGCCATCAGGGCGCCGAGCAGCGTGATGACCATTGCCGCAGCTGCGATTTTTTTCATGCCTCTATAACCTCCCATTTGATTGGTAATGGATCTTGCCCTTTCAGGTTATAGAATCCGGGGATCCAGGGATATGTGCAGAAACGCCAATGCAATGTTGTTTTTGCCTCTTTGCGGGTGATGATTTCTCCAAATGCATAGATAAAAAGAGAAAAAACCGCCTCTTCTGAGAGCCGGTTTGCGCACAAAAATAGCACCTCCAAGCTGTAACCAACATCTTATGACGCGGTACAGGCTCTTGAAGGTGCCAGGTTTGCTGCTTGTTTATGATACTTTATATCCGTTATTTTTTGCGGATCGTTATGGTCCAGGTCGCATCATCGATTTGCTCATAGTTCGTAACCGTATGTCCTTCAGCAGCCGTCCACTCCGGAATGCTTTCCGTAGCTTGGGTGCAGTCGAAATCAATAATCAGTTCATCTCCGCTGTTCAGGGCGTTCATAGCTTCTTTCGCTTCGATCAGAGGGAAAGGACAAACCTGTCCGATGACGGATAATTTTTGCTGACTCATTTAAATTTCCTCCTTAAACCGCAGCTTTAACGGCTGCAGCTGTTTTTGTTTTTTGCGAACGCGGACGGACATAAACAAAATACGAAGCCGTCCAGGTCCCTAAAATCATAACCGCCAACGCTACCCAGCCCTGCCAGGTCATCATGGCTGTCTGCACCAGACCGTTGCCGATCGAGCAGCCGCCGGCCAAGCTGGCGCCGAAGCCCATGGCAATTCCGCCTGCGAAGCTGGTCACGGACGTTCTCGCATCCGGAGCTCGGAATTTAAATTCCCGGCTGGCTTTAGCGGCGACAAACGAACCCAGCAAGATGCCAAGCACGAGGAACACGCCCCAGTTCAAAAAGCTTTGATCTCCATTAACCAGATACTGAAGCAGGTTAGCCGAAGGCGTTGTAATGCCCAGGCCTGCTTTACGGCCTGTCGCTTCACTGAGCGGCCAAGCCAACACGGCGATCAAGCCGACCAGGATAGCCGTAAAGAACGGGTGCCAGCGTTTCTCGAACAAGAGGTGCGCCAGCCCGCTGCGTTTCTGCTTCAGCTTCGGAAGCGCGGCTTTAGGCTTGAGCAGCTCACGCACGGCGAAGAACAAAGTGACAACAGCCAGCAAAGCAACGAAATACCAGGCGCTGATGCCAAACGTGTCCGGAATGGAGTTGGTTGACGTATGGACCTCAGTCATGGACTTTTGAATGCCGGACAACGGGCCCGTTTTCATAATAGCGGCCATAGTCATATAACCGGCAAGGGCAATCCAGCTGCCGATCAGGCCTTCGCCTGCCCGGTACCAAGTTCCTGTAGCGCAGCCCCCAGCCAGAACAATACCGATTCCGAAGACATATGAGCCTACGATCACCGCAAGCCAATTAAAAGATCCAGCCGAGAAGGTAATAACGCCCGCTTCCACAAGCGCAAAGATACCCACGGCCTGAATCGCAATAGCAATTAATAAGGCATAAAACATTCGATTGTTCTTCGTCAGGTACATATCCCGGAAGCCGCCTGTCAGACAGAAACGCCCTCTTTGCATAACAAACCCGAGCAAAGCTCCGCAAATTAAACCGGTAATCACCATCTGCAGCATTGTGTTGTTTCTCCCCTTTTCCATCTCTTTCTTTTCACTTTCATTATATTAACAATCCCTATAAGTTTAGTCAACATTATTTTCGATCCATTTTCTTCCTGACTGTTTTCCTTTCATCAAAAATAAAAAGGCGGGCTCTCCCTAAGGAAAGCCCACCTCTTATTCAGCTTATTGGCGCAGCTAGGCTCTGCTAAAATAACTAAATCTTGACGCGATAAACCGCCTTATTCTCCAGCCCCCGGATAAACGGCGTCCACAGTTCTGTCTCCGGCGTCGTATCCAGCGCATCTTCCACCATCTGCAGCTTGGCGTCCAGCGCATCAATATGATGCAGCGCCACCGCTTCCGGCGTCTGCGGCTGAACCGGACTGCCCCATTCGCCCAGGTTATGATGCGATAACACGAGATGATGCAGCGCGGTCACTTTCTCCGAGTCGAGATCAATATCGAGTCTGATCGCGGCTTCCGTAATCCAATTGGAGGCAAGTGAAATATGACCGATTAGCTTGCCTTTGACGCTGTAATCGGACACGATCCCGAGCTGGGCAATCATCTCTTCCGGTTTGGCAATATCATGCAGGATAATACCCGCCCGGATGAAATCCGGGTTCAGGAACGCCCTCTGCCTGCACAGAAAATCTCCAATCTCCAGCATACGCACCATATGATAAGCCAGCCCCGCAAAATACGCATGGTGATGCGTTTTGGCCGCCGGATAATGCATCAGCTTCTCTTCAACTTTCTCTATACAAAAGGACACGATCGCCCGTATTTCCGTATCCCGGATGCTCGACGCTGCCTGTTTGATCGTGTGAACCAAATCCACGGGACGGATAGGCGCAGAGCGGATGAAATCCGTCAGTGTTACCCCGTCGGCGTCCGCCGCCGGGCGCATCTGCATGACTTTGATCTGCAACCGTTCTCTGTATGTCTGAACCAGTCCCCTAACCTTCACAAGTCCCATGGAAAAAAAAGTCTCTTTATCGCTTGGCGAAGCATCCCAAAATTTGGCCGACAGCTGCCCGCTCGCATCACAAAGCACGAGATCCAGATAATCCTTTGGAGGTGTAGCGTTTGTCTGTTTGACTTCAAGCTCCTTGATCAAATAGAACCCTGTAAATTCATCCCCACTGACCAAATCTTTAATTAATGTCATGCCGTTCTTCCCCTCTCTCTGTCAAACCCCGAACCAATCCAGCAGCGGCTTGTAAACCCCGTTCAGCAGAAGATAAAAAGCCGCGCCAAGCGCTGCGCCCACCAATGCGCCGTTCAGCCGGATTCGCTGGAGGTCCGTATCTACCTTGCTTTCAATAAATTCGGTTAATCTCTCCTCCGTAAAATCGTTTAAGGTCGTCCGCACAATTTGACCCACCAAAGCATGCTCCGTATCGATCATATTCCGAACGAACTGCTGCACATAACCTTCCAGCCAGTCCTTGAGTTCACGATCATCCTTAAACCAATCCCAATAACCGAGTACAAACCGGGTCATAAACTGCTTGATTTGATCTGAGGATATACCGCCTCCAGCCGAAGCTGCGGTTACCAGCGGCTGTTCGCTCAGAAGCCGGTCTCTCACATGCGTGAGCAGAGCCGTCAAAGACGGAAGCAACGAAATTTTATCCAGCAGTTCATTCTTCCAAACGTTTAAAGTGTCCGAAAGCTCTTCCCGCTTCTCAAGCTCGGAAGCCAGCTTATAAAGCATTTCTGTAGTCAGCTTTCGAAGTTCATGCTCCGGACTCCGTAATTCGACCAGAAATCGCCGCAAATCATCATACAGCACCTCGGCCGCATCATCAAGGTTAAAAGCATTTGACGACTCTGCAATTTCCAGCAGGCTTTTCTTCAGCCATTTGGTGAAGGTTCCGCCTGTATTCAGCAGCTGCTCCTTCTCTTTGCTTAACAGCTCTTTGATCTGCTGTTTGACCCCATCATGGGCAAGACGTTCCGCAGCCAAATCAACCAGCTGGGTCAGCAGGCTCTGAAACTGTGTATGATCCAGCAGCCAGCGTAAGCCGCGGCCCGCATACGGCGACAAGTCGGCCGCCTGCAGGCTGCTCCTGAGCTGCTCATCCAGTTTGACCGCCAGCCCCTGTACATTCGCCTGCTTTGCAAAGGCAAGAACCAGGCTCCAAATCTGTTCGGCAAGCATCTTCTGACTGCCTCCGCGTTCAACCATCGAAACGGCCAAATCAATCAGGTGATACTGCTGCACCTTTTCCTTGAGAACCGGTTTGCTGAGCAGCTGCTCTTCGACCATAACTACAACGCCATCCACCAGTTTATCACGATTTTTCGGAATGATCGCGGTATGGGGAAGGATATTCAGACCCAGCGGATGCCTGAATAACGCGGTAATGGCAAACAAATCAGCCAAAGCGCCAACTAGTCCCGCTTCCGCAACATAAAGCAGGAACTGGGGCCAGCCATGTTCAGGGAACAGGTACAAGCAGGCCAAAGCTGCTGCAAACAGCAGCGCAAGCAAGAGCAAGCTGAGGTTCGCTTTTCTTCGCATCATCATCGGGACAGCCCTCCCACAACAAACGAAACGAGATATAGCAGAACGCCGACCAGACCGCCGATCACAAGACCATTCAAACGGATATATTGAAGGTCCTTTCCGGCTTTATCCCGGACCATGGCAACGAGTTCCTCTTGAGAATATGTATTTAATTTGTCCGTTACGACCTTGGCGATAAAACTATGCTTCTGTTCGATCCACTGCAGAAGAACCCCCCTGACGGCACGGTCAAAGCTGTCCAGCAGTTTCGTGTCCGATTCAAATCTGCTGATGGTTTGGTCAACTTTGCGTCCCAGCCAGCTGGACAAAACAGGCCTGCCGCCCTCCTGCTGCTGCATGATCTCTGGAGATGTATGCAAGAGAGCATCCAGCATGCCTCTTACGAACGGGTCCAGCCGCACATGCTCTTTCAGGGCCAGCAAGAGCTTGTTTTTACTTTGCTCAATGGCTGCCCGCCAGTCGGGATCATATCGCAGATTCAAGATATATTGCTCCATTTTCAGCTTCAACTTGACCCGCTCGGGATGGTCGGGCACTTGCATTTCCCTCAGGAAATCAGCGATTTTAGCTTGAATCTTCCCGCTCAGCGCCTCCGGCTCGAGACCAGCCGCAAGATTAACGAACTGCCGCCGGAATTTCCCTTGTTCATACGAAGCCAATGCCGAAGACACCAACTGCTCCAGAATCAGCCGAAAACGTTCGCTTTCCACCACTCTGATCAGTTCGCTGAGCAGAAAATGTATAATGTATTCATCATAACCGTTTCGAATCGTCCAATCCGCCAAATCTGCGGCAAGATCAGCCAGCTGAAAGACTTCCGCATTGCTGAAGAGCAGGTCCTGCAGTACCTTAGCGAGCTCATGCTCATCCGTTCTGGACGCCAGTTCTCCCGCCAATCTTTCCGCGATTTCCGTGATATGCTGCTGGCCGCCATGCTCCCTCAAATATTTGATCAGGATAGCCGAGATGCTGTACTCCTGTAGTCTCGCATTAATATGATCCGTAGTAAGCAGCTCATGCTGCACCATATGCCCCAATTCATGAATCAGTCTGGACCGGTTTCTTTCGATAACCCGCGTGCCCATAAAGGCAGGCCATTTGATTCTCAGCGGGTTGCCGAACAAAGCTCCCACGGCGAAAGAATCGGCCAAACCGCCGATCGTTGCCGCATTAAACGCCGAAAATAAAAGCCCACCGGCAAAATGCTCCTTAAATGGAAAAGAGGCCAGCATGCCAGCCGCCGATGCTATTAAGGCCGTATTTACGGTTGTTTTTACTTTTGAACTCCTCACGATGCGCACCTCTGAGAAAGATGAATTTACTTCATAACTAATTAAACTTATTATACATGAAGTATTCATTCATCCCTAATCTGCCGGCCGGGTGCATCTCCTCCGGTCTGGTATGACTTTATTTAAAATATATAATGAAATATATTGATGTCTGCGTTAGTAAATCTGCGTCTCTTATTTCACTTGTACAATAAACATTTGCATGTATTCATTGATCAGCTCGTCCAGGTACATAGATTGTTGAATTACCTTGGCATCGCCTAAGCCATACATTCTCTCCATTTGATTCAACTTTAGGCGAGCTTTTTCTATTTTATGCTGAATCATTTCGGGTTCGTTCACGACCTCTCACCTCCATTGATATATTTTAGGATGTATTGCCAAAATATAGTGAATTATTGTTTGTGCATAACAGTGGTAAATTATTCAAAAAAAAAAAAAAAGAAGGGCTCTCCTTTCTACGGAGTGCCCCTTCTCTCCTTCCCTATGTATCCGAATGTTCCCTTCTTGATTAATAATTTATAGGTGTCTTCAGCTTGAACAGTAGCATATTCCCTGAATTGCTCAAACAACCCGACACATTTCATCATCCCTGCATCACTGTTGATCTCTACAGCCAAAGACAAGCTGTCCAGCATACAGGCGATCCCCTTCTCATACCGTTGGCTCTGCAAATAATAATAGGCGAGTTCAATCATTAAATTCATGTACCCGTCAGCCACCATCTGCCGGGTATAGGTTCCGGACGATGGGTTCATATCCCGGCAGGCGGCAATATGGCTCTCAAACCGGGCCAGAGTATCATCTACATTTATATTAAAGCGATTGGCCGCTTCGACGATCTTGACCAACCCCGGAAGAATTTCCTCCTCCTTGGAGCCAATATATTCGACATAGTCCTGCAGGACCGTCACTTTGCCCATCATGAGCTCGTACAAATAGGTGTTCACTTTAGCCAAACCCCTGTACTGCTCCTTAATCTTCAAGGAATGCTCATCCGTTTCCTTAACCCAGTCCATATCGCTGTATAAAGAAACAAAATGCAAGGCTTCTTCATATTCACCGCGTTCCTCACAAACCGCCGATTGCAGCAAATAGGCGTAAAGAATATATAGAAATAACGGATATTCCGTCTGACGGGGCTGCCTCCGCAGCTTTGTGTGATCATACACATGGTCATACTGAATGGCCGCCCGCTCACCCAATTCCGCCGCCAAATCCTTGACCTTGTCCCAGTACTGCAAAGAAGCGTACACATTGGCCAGATCCTTTAAAGCATCCAGCTGCTGTTCTTCCGTTAAGCGCTCTACATACGGCTCAAATTGAACCGCTGTACGGTGATTCACCTGCTGGTCCTGCCCTATCGTAATCTTAAACAGGCGGTATTGAGCAAGCGCCAACCGTTCGGAATGCTGGTATTTCTCGCTTTCTGCCACAACCCGGTATAAGATTTCCGCAGCTTTCGCCCTTCCATGCCGGAACAAATCCTCGGCTGTCTCGAATATCGACGGAATATAAATCAAGTTATCGGTTACTTGCCGTACGGTCTGTCTGATGCAATCCAGCTTGTCCAGTTCTGCGCAGCGGTATAAGAACGGCTTCAATCTCCGCCAGTTGGGAGCGGCTTGAATAAAACACTCCTCTACATATAACTCGTAAAAATATCCTTCCTCAAGCTCCATTCCAGCTGTGATCCGGTCCAGCTGCCCCATGGAGATCGGACGGTTCCCGTTAATCATGGCACTCAGTGTCCCGGCATTGACACCGGAAATTTCCGCGAATTGATGAATAGACTTTCCTCTTTCTCTCAGATAATGTTCCAGTTCTGCGCGTATCGTCGTTGTAGGTTTCAAATAACCCCCCCTTCAATAACTGCAGGATTAAACATCCAAATTTTAGTAAAATCAACTTACACCAGTGATCATACTGACTTGCAGAAAATTCGTCAACACTTTTCCCCAATATCAGAGCTTCTACAACAAATATTTTCGCATTCCATCATTTCACGCCATAAAAAAGCCGCCTCTTCCGGAAAGAAGGGCGGCTCTATTCAGGTACGCTGATCTTTATAGAATTCGACTAAAATTAGTATCATTCCGATGAGACACTATTATTCAACGCCGTCTTTAAAATGCGCGGTCCAGTTTTTGTCCCCTTTATGAGTCAGATCCTCGGCTGTTTTCTCCAAGGTCTGAAGTAAGGCTTCTTTAACCTGGGCTACGGTCTCATTGAACACGCGAACTTCGGACCCGATAATTTTATCACCGTATAAAGCCTGGGCCGCGTTAAATTCTCTCTGCTGCTCAACCAAGTTATCAATCGACACCAACGCATGCTCCACAAAATGGGTAACCAAATGATGTTCTTTAGGCAAAAAACCTTTTAAATACTCTACCTTCGCCATTGTAGTCAATGTTCTCACCTCACCAGGAATGTAATTTAAAGCAAATGAAATTTTCAGAAATCTTTCGTTACTTTCATTTTAATATGTAATTATTTATATTGCAATTGCTAAATTAAGGTTACACCCGAAAAAAATTTATAAGGTTTGTCCTTCATTTCCGCTCTTGTTGCCACCATCATATAAGGCTATAATAAAGGAGCAAACATATGTTCTTTTGTCTTCATTATGTCAGTCAGAGGAGGTTTTATGAAAGGTTCCACGCATTTAGCCATCGGCTGCGCGATCGGTGCGGCAGCAGCAGGATATCATTCGTTCCGTTTACCGGATTCCGTTTTCTACATAGCCGCAGCAGCTATTTCTTCGCTTACTCCCGATCTTGACGGCCCCAGTATGCTGAGCTCCCGTATTGGCAAAGCCTCCAAAGCTCTCTACCGTGCGATGATGACATTGGCCGTGCTGCTGTGTCTGCTGGTCGTTTTCCTGTACGTCAGATACCAGCTCTTCCATATTGAACTTACCGTCGCCGCTCTTTGTGCCCTGTTTCCGGCCCTGATTGTGAAAGAAGGGTATATCCGAAATACGATGGTCAGTCTGATCGGCCTCGCTCTTGTCTTCGCAGGGTTGTCTTGGGGCATGCTGTGGACGGCTGGTTTTGGTATTTTCATTCTGGTTGCCCCGTGGCTGAAACATCGCGGTTTGACGCATACCGTTTGGGCGCTCTGGATCTGGTATTTGCTCAGCCGCGCTATGGAGCAGCAGCTGGATATTGAAGGACTCGCGTTAACAGCCGGAGCAGGCTACGCCTCTCATCTGATTGCCGACACTCTGACGGTCAGCGGCGTGAAATGGCTATATCCGTTAACCGGGTTTACCTTCAAGCTCCCTTTCCGCTAATCAGAATTCGCCGATTTCAGGCTTTACCTCTTGTCTGTACCCTTTTCTTTAACTTTTGCTTTACAGAATTACAGACCAAAAAGCCATCTAACACCGCTTTGACGGTGAAGATGGCTTTTTTATTAGATTTTTTTATTAGATAGCTTGAATCTTTGGTCGCCGAGGGCTCTATTTTAGTTTGACCAAAGAATTGAGCGCGGCGTAAGCAAGCGGCTGGAATCCCTCGGAAGGTTCGCCAACCGGGATTTCAAGCCGGAAGACATAACCCTGGCCGTCAAAGACTTTAACGATATATTGTTTGTTTCTGACCGAACCGTTGCCGGCCATCACCAGCTCAGCATCCTTCATGGATTCGGGAATGTCTTCTTTCGGCACTTCCTTCACCCGCCCGACATCGGACATTTCCTGATCCGCCTCGAATTTCAAATACTCCAGGTTGTAATCGGCAGGCAGTTTGGTGATCGTCGCAAAATAGTCCGGGTCGGCCGTCAGCGATAATTTCTGATTCTCTTTATCGAAAGAGAAGCCGTCCGGCACATAAATACCGTAGTCCTCCGTCTTAAACAGCTTGGCCGGCCGCTCCTCCTGGCTGCCTTCGAGCGTTACGCTCAGATTCTTCGTTTCCGGAAGCGCACCGCCCTGTACTGCTCCGGCGGCATCTCCGCCCGCTCCGGCTTTGCCGATCTCCGTTAATGTGCGCACTTTAACGTCTGACCCCTCTTCAACCGCTTTTTCCTTGTATTGGAACTGCACCTGATCTCCAGGCTGCAGCGCATCCAGTGCGGCAGCGTCCAAACTGCCTAATTGAAATACGACAGGCTGGCCGTCTACCGTGATTTCAATAGAGGTTGTATCTGCCTGTCCCTGATATTCACCTGTCCCCTGCAGAAGACCGTCTGTGCTTTCAGGAGCAGCCGAATTCGAAGCGTTATCCGACTGGGCAACGTTCTCTGCATTACTAGGCGAAGGCTGTGTGCCTTCGGTTTCCGAAGTTTTTTTGCCGCAGGCCGTTAAAGCTACAACCAGAACTAAACATAAAATACCCAATATATAATTTCTATAGTTTCTCATGACAACACCCCCACTTTACTTACGATTTTATAACCTTAAAGTTACAGCTTTAATCCCATTTTGCCCTATTGGCCGTTTACTTAAAAGCCTTACTTGTTATAATGAAGACATTAAGAAGACTAGGATGAGGCATATGGCTTTTGGTATAGACAGACGGCAGCTCGCCGCATGGAAGAAACAGGTGTCCGACGGCGAAATTGCTTATTTAACCCACTACTGGCTGGACGACCGGTTCCCCGGCGCCAGAACGGTAACGAAGGTCGGCTGCAGCGATTTGGCCAAGCTTGAGGCCTGGTGCGTCCGGCACGGATTAAATCCGCGTTATATTCATCGCCGCGATGCGTTCCCGCATTTCGACCTTATAGGCTCCAAACAGAGA
This sequence comes from Paenibacillus physcomitrellae, assembly GCF_002240225.1. Lineage (NCBI taxonomy): Bacteria > Bacillati > Bacillota > Bacilli > Caryophanales > Paenibacillaceae > Paenibacillus > Paenibacillus physcomitrellae. The sequence continues at coordinate 1,829,383 of NZ_CP022584.1, forward strand.
TCCATATTGGCCGAGGAAGGCCTCTGGGATCAGATTCATAAGTTTGGTCTGGAATAAAATAACCGGTTTCTGCTCGAAAGCAGAAGCCGGTTATTTCCTTTATACACCGGTATTTAACAAGGAATTTTGATCACGGTCCACTTCTTCAGCTGAATCAGCTCTGCCGATCCAGAGGAGCACGCTGATCAGAATAAAAGCGATTAACGCCAGCAGCGGAATCGTGATAAAGCCCAGAAAATTAAGATAATCCTTATTGCAGGGAACCCCTACCTGACAGGGCAGCACCTTCGCCATAGCCGGAATCTTCTGTTCAGCGTAATGGTAAATGGAAATACAGCCGCCGATCACGCTAAGCGGTAGGACGTAAGGAATGATTTTCCGATCCCCCCGATAAGCGGCGATCCCCAGCAAAATAACCTGAGGATACATGAAGATTCGTTGAAACCAGCACAAACGGCAGGGCTCGTAATGCAATATCTCACTGAGATACAAGCTGCTCGCCGTTGCAACTATAGCCACGATCCAGGCCATATACAAGGCATATTCCTTAAACAAGGACCGGCTGCGGATTTGCTCCATACCTGTTATTCCCCTTTGCTCGCCGTTTCGATAGCTTGGTGAATATCATTATAGGTGTAATTTCCATTATAAAGCTTGCCATTGATAAAGAAAGACGGAGTGCTCTGAACGCCCAGCTTGTCCGCTTTCGCGTTGCTTGCATCCACTTCGCTTTGATAGGTTTTGTTCTCGATATCGGATCTCAGCTTATCATAATCGATCGGCAGATTCTCGGATTTCGCCAAATTTACGATAACGTCGGTGGTGGCCCAGCCGGTCTTCTCTTCTCCCTGTTCGCGGTAGATAGCATCGTTAAATTTCCAGAAGGAGTCCTTATCCTGATGGTAAATGGAATGGGCCGCAAGCGCCATCCGGTTCGAATCCTCGATGCCATTGCCGTCAAGGATGACCAAATCCTGAAAATAAATGGCGGCTTTGCCGGTATCAATATCATTTTTAACCAGATCCGGTTTAATACTTAAATTAAAATTGCGGCAGGACGGGCATTGATAGTCCCCATACTCCACAATCTTAACAGGAGCATTCGGGTCTCCGAGCACCGGCATCGAGCTGTAGTCAAAATCGGCCGTAACTGATGATGGATCAGGACGAAAAATAAGAGCCGCTATAAACGCAACCAGCACTACGCCGATAATCGAGAAAAAGAGAATACGGTTTCTGCGCTCTTTAGCAAGGCGCTCCTGTTCCTTCCTTTTCCGTTCCGCATACGGATTGGCTTGTTTCTTCGGTTTCAGTTACAATCCCTTCTTTCTATGTACTTATAGTAAGCTGCTTTCCTCTATTCTGCCTCATTTCCAGGCCCGGTGCAAATGTTTTAAATCACTCCCGTACAACAAACAAACACAGGTCAAGCACCCTCCGGCGCCGTCCCTGTGTTTGCTGTGCAAACAAGTTCTGTTAACCCTGTTATCCGTGCTGTGCTTCCGCTTGCCCTATAGCAATCCAAGTGGCAAATCCGCCTTCCTCCGCTACTCCGTTTTGTTTCACGGCTTCAAGCACCGCATATTCGCCTTCCCTGTTCTTCAAAGAAATTTGGATACAGGAAGAGCTGCTCATCGCTACGATGATGTAATTTTCGTCCGAAAATTCATTTTTGAAAAACACGTTAAATTCAACTGTATTCTCCCCTGGTTCGAAAGAGAATTTCGTAAGCCCGAACTGCTGCAGCGCCGCTCCCTGACGGCTCTCCACAGGATGGAACGCCAAGTGCTGCAGCTGAACCGTGCCGGCATTCAAATGGCGGGCTTCTATCGTCTGCTCCTTGATTTGGCTGCCGTCAACGCCATCTCTTGGCAGCAAGCCTTCCGCGAGCAGCGGCTCAGAGAGATGGAATTTGGATACCGTTTCGGTTTCCAGCTGCAGAGCCCCTACAGCTCCGGGGGCGATATGGCTGGAGTCTACAACCTCTTTGCCGAGATGCTTCGAGGAGACGACTTCATCCTTCAGATGGGCGGCCGTGATGCTTGCAGGAGCGATATGACGGGAAGATACAGACTCCTCAGCCAAATGGCTGCCATTAACACTCTTATCGCTGAGATGACGCGAAGTGATGGCCTGGTCGGCGATTTTTCGGTCTGTGACTGCGGCTTCGCCGATTTTATCCGTCGAGACGCTTTCAGGAGACAGCTTTAAGGAAGTAACCGAATAGTCTTGTAAATGATAAGAAGCAATTTGCTGTCTGCCGACATGATGGCTTTGTACAGCCTCATTTTGAATGGCTCTGAATGTAACCGCCTGGTCCTGAAGGGCTGCTGCGCCAACGCTGCCTTTGGCCAAATGAACCGCCGAGATCGTGCCTGCATCAATATGATCGGAGGTTACGGCCCCATGACAGATCGCAGCCGAATCAACCGCCCCTTCAGCAAAATGATAATCCTGGATTGCATAAGGGGCCAGATGCGCGCCATTAACACTATGGACGGCCAGTGCCTGGCTTTCCACGCTTTCCGGGGCCAGCTTCTCGGCCGTAACGGCACCTTTTGCCAATTTGTCTTCGGTTATGCTCGCTGTCTGGATTTGCAGCCTGCCTACGGCAGAATCGGCAATATGCTGCTGCTGAACCGCACCGGCAGCAATAATTTGCGATTTGACCGATCCTGTCTGCAGATTTCTTTCGCTTACGGCCGCTGTTCCGATATGATGTTCTATTACGCTGTCCGGCTGCAGATGCTGCGAGCCCACCGACAAATCCGAAAGATGGCTGCTTTGGACGGCTGCTTTGGAAATATGTCTCTTCAGAACAGACTCATCACTCAGCTTAACTGCCAAAATGCTTTGATCCGCTATTTTGGAAGCCGTCACCGATTGGTCGATTAACTGCAGCGTGCCTACCGATTGCTCCGCCAATTTGGTCTGCAGGATACTGCGGTCGGCCAGATGGCGGGCATTGATTTCTCCTGTTCCGATGTGGCGGTCGGCAATGGACGACTCCTGAATATGGTGTCCTTCAATACCGCCTTCTACGATGTGGCGGGAAAGGATCGACGAGGATTTCAGATGCTGGGCATCCACAGCGTTCTCTTCTAATTGTCCGCCGCCTACGCTCCGGTTGGCCAGAAGCTCTTTCGTAATACTTGCGGTCTGCAGATGTTTAGTTAGAATAGACCCGGAAGCCAAATGACCGCCTGTAATGACACCGTCACCGATTTTGTCCGCAGTCACAGCCCCGTCCCGGATTTTGGCGGAGGTTACCATCTGATCGCCCAACTTGGAAGAATCGATAGAACCGTTCATGATATGAACCGCCGCAATAGAGCCGCTGGCTATTTTACTGCTGTCTATGGACTGATCTTGAAGCATTTCAGAGGAGATCAGCATATCGCTTAAATGCCTGGATTGAATAACCCCGTCCGCCAGATGATCAGGGCTGATGGATTTCTCAGCCAGCTTGTCGGGAGTAATCGAGCCATCCATGATTTTGGAGCCGTCGACGGTACCGTTGGCAAGCTTGCTGCCATGTACGGAGCTTTCGACCAGATGGTCTCCGGTCAAAGAGGCTTTGGCTACTTTGGGCGAAGTTACGGCCCCGTCTCCAAGCTTGATGGAGGTGACGGCAAAGTCGGCAATCCATGCCGTGTCTATCGTGCTCTGCTTCAGCCGGCTCGAATCGATCGTGTTTGGCGCAATTTTATCGCGGGTAATCGTAGAATCCGCAAGGTCATCGCCATAAATAAACGGTTCTCCTCCCGCAAACGCCTTGCGTTCCTTAACGTTAAATTCGGCCGACTTGATGATTCGTTGTTCGCCCCCGGCTGTTTCGTTGCTTGGGTTTGCTGCCGTTGCCGTGCTTGCGCTTGCCGGTTTGGTCCCGAATATCCCATTATCCTCCTCATTTGTAAATTCATGAACCAGAGAAGAAGCGGTGCTTTGATGCAGATGAACCGGCTGCTCCCCTTTGCTGTTTCCTTTAGACCGATCAACCAAATCCAATTCATTAAAAGAAGCCCGGTAACCCGAACCCGTCGTATTTCCTGCACGGGGTTTGGACGCTTTTCCTTTCCTCAAGCTGTTCTCTCCTCTCAACAACATACTTCTTCTCGCATCATATGCAGGCCCATGGGCTTCTGTCACAATCCGCGGAAACCGGATGAGAAAAGGAATAAGCCGGGAAATCCCTTAAGAACAAAAGACCGCCCGCATGGACAGCCCCGGTTGAAAAAAAGCAATGGAGCAGGCACTCTTCGGCGCCTGCTCCATCTGTTATAAATATTAGGCTCTGCTTGCGCTTTACTCCTCAGGCGCTTCCTCTTTGGAAGCCTCCGGAGCTGCTTCACCTTCACCGCCCGCTTCGGCTTCAGCTTCTTCATCCACTTCTGCGCCACGCGGTACGACAATGGAAGCCAGCAGCGTATCTTCAGGAACGTGCAGTGTGATTCCCTGTGGAATCGACACATCCGTTACCGTCAGCTTGTCCCCGACTCCGAGATTCGTTACATCTACTTCAATCCCTGCCGGCAAATCATCAGGCAGCCCTTCCACTTCAAGCTCTGTGATCAGCGTTTGAAGAATGCCGCCTTCTTTGGTGCCGGCAGCTGTGCCGTGAAAATGAACCGGGATGCTGACCCGAATCGGTTTATTTTTGGAGACATGCTGGAAGTCCACATGGGCCACCAGGCCTTTGGTCTTCTGAATATCTTTAATTAACGCCGGCAGCGTTTCTCCGCCCTCCAGCTTCAATTGGAAAAATTCCGTGCGGCCTGTCCGAGCCACTTTAAGCAGCTCCTTCTCATCGACATGAAGCTGTTGGCTTCCGATTTGGGACCCGTAAATGACCCCTGGCACTCGGCCGGACTGCCGAAGCTTACGAAGATCTCCATGCGTCATGTTGGTTCTTTTCTCTGCCTGCAAAGTAACGTTATGACTAGAACTCATCTTCCATCAACCTCCTAAATGTAAGCGAAATGAGATTCGCGCTGAAATGGCTGATTCTGCATATCCAAGTTATTTTTTGCAGCCTTATCCTATTTAATACCCGTTTTGGAGCTGATCTAACCGTTTTGCTTTAATCTTTTGGAGCTTATATGCTTCTAACGACAAAAAAACCGGCACCCTGAGGTGCCGGCACGGCAATAGCCGATAAGATGTGTGTGTTGGTTAAAAACGATTGAAAAAGAAAGAAAAACGGATAAAACTATTAAATCAGAAGCAAGAGTCAGACGCTTAAGCGTCAATGCTCTTGACCAGTTCAACAACCTGAGCCGCTGTCTGCATAGTTAACGCTTTGGCTGCAAGCTCAGCCATGTCCGCTTTGGACAATTTAGAAATTTGCGAACGAGCCGGGAGGATCGAAGTCGCGCTCATGCTGAATTCATCCAGTCCCAGTCCGAGCAGTAGCGGAATCGCTGTGGGATCGCCGGCCATTTCGCCGCACATGCCGGCCCATTTGCCTTCTTTGTGCGCTGCATCGATAACCATCTTAACCAGGCGAAGAATCGCAGGGTTATAAGGCTGATACAGGTAGGACACGCGTTCGTTCATCCGGTCCGCCGCCATGGTGTATTGAATCAAGTCATTGGTGCCGATGCTGAAGAAATCGACTTCTTTCGCAAATTGGTCCGCGATGATCGCTGTAGAAGGAATTTCCACCATGATACCCAGTTGGATTTCATCGGAAACTTCGATACCTTCAGCAGCCAATTTGTCTTTCTCTTCAAGCAGCAGCGCTTTAGCTTGACGGAACTCATCCAGCGTAGCAATCATCGGGAACATGATCCGCAGGTTACCGTAAACGCTGGCGCGCAGCAAAGCGCGAAGCTGGGTGCGGAAGATGTCCGTACGGTCCAGGCACAAACGAACGGCGCGGAAGCCGAGGAACGGGTTCATTTCCTTAGGCAGATCCAGGTAAGGGAGCTCTTTGTCTCCGCCGATGTCCAAGGTACGGACAACAACCGGTTTGCCTTCCATTTTCTCAAGCACCGTTTTATAGGCGTTGAACTGGATTTCTTCCGTTGGCAGCTTGTCGCGTCCCATGTACAGGAACTCGGTGCGGTAAAGGCCAACGGCTTCGCCGCCATTGTCGATAACGCCGGGAACGTCGTTTGGTGTGCCGATGTTAGCCGCAAGCTCCACATGAACGCCGTCCGAAGAAACAGTAGCCTGATCGCGAAGTTTTCTCCACTCCTCGATCTGAAGCTGGTATTTCTCCTGCTTATTACGATAGTCGGCAACCAGTTCTTCTGTCGGATTGATAATGACTTTGCCATCCAAACCGTCCACGATCACGAGATCGCCGTTATTAACTTTGGCAAGCACTTCTTTGGTTCCCACTACAGCAGGAATTTCGAGTGAGCGAGCCATAATCGCAGAGTGGGAAGTACGTCCGCCGATGTTGGTTGTGAAACCTTTGACATATTTACGGTTTAACTGAGCTGTATCGGAAGGCGTCAAGTCTTCGGCGATCACAACCACTTCCTCGCTGATCTCAGCAGGGTTTACGTAGTTCAGGCCAAGCAGATGAATCAGGACACGTTTGGTTACGTCCTTCATATCTGCAGCGCGTTCTTGAAGATAAGCGCTTTTCATATTTTCAAACATCGCGATGAACTGATTCGCGGTTTCGTTCAGGGCATATTCGGCATTCACCATTTCGTTGCGGATCATATCTTCAACCGGGCTGATCAGCTCCGGATCGTTCAAGATCAGCAGGTGAGCTTCGAAGATTTCGGCTTTCTTGGCGCCAAGCTCTTGAAGAGTGCGCTCTTTAATCGCTTCAAGTTCGGCTTTCGATTTGTCGAGTGCCGCGTTCAGTTTGGCTACCTCAGCAGCAACGTCGGAGACGCTGCGCTGCTGAACCGTCAAATCCGGATGCTCCAGCTTGAAGGCAGGTGCGATAGCCACACCCGCCGAAGCTGCAATACCTTCGATTTTGATCATTCTACTTCTCCAAGTCCTTCGTTGATCATAACATCGGAGAGCGCCTGGATCACTTCAGCTTCACTGCCGCCTGTAGCGGTAAGAGTGATGCTGTCGCCTTTTTCAAGACCGAGGGACAATACGCCAAGAATGGATTTCAAAGTTACTTTTTTACCTTTAGCTTCGGCAAAAGCTTCGGAGTCTTTGAATTTGTTTGCTGTATTTACCAATGCAGTTGCAGGGCGTGCGTGGATACCGTCTTCGTCAATAATTCTGAATGTCTTTTCCATTTATAATCCTCTCGCTTTCAATAAGTTAGTTATATTTCATGTCCACCATAGTAAGACATTTGAAACTGAATTTCAAATTTTCCCGGCTGGCGAAATTTTACTTGATAGTGATGATGTCGGCTTCGCCGGACTTCACTTCGCCTTTCTTGTTCACCGTTACGACTGCGCCTTCAGGCAGGTTTGAGAAGATGATCGGGGAAATGATGGAAGGAGCATTTGCCTTCACATATTCCAGATCCACTTTCATGATCGGCTGTCCTGCAGCGACCAGATCGCCTTCGTTAACAAGCACTTCAAAGCCTTGGCCTTTCAGCTTCACCGTATTCACGCCGATATGGACAAGGACTTCCTTGCCTCCGTCTGACATGATGCCGATGGCGTGTTTGCTCGGGAATACGTTAAACACTTTACCGTAAACCGGCGAGCAGATCGTTCCGTCGCTAGGCAGGATCGCGAAACCGTCCCCCGTCATCTTCTCAGAGAAGACAGGATCCGGCACTTGCGTGATATCCATCAATTCCCCGTTGGCCGGAGCGACGATATCTTCTTTAACCAGCGCATCTCCATCTTGAGCTGCTTCCTGCTCAATTACAGCCGGTTTCTCTTCGGCCTTCATCGGAGCAGCAGCTGGAGCAGGAACAGGCGTTTTACCGCTCATGATATCTGCGATTTGCGACTTGATCGTATCGGAACGGGTACCGAATATCGCCTGCACGTTGTTGCCGACCTCAAGCACGCCGGAAGCACCGAGCTGTTTCAGACGGTCTTTATTAACATTGGCTTTGTCGTTAACTTCAATCCGAAGACGAGTAATACATGCGTCCAAATGTTTGATGTTTGTTGGACCGCCGAATGCCGTCAGGATGTTATACGGCAGATCGTCCGTCGAGACAGATCCCGATGCTGCTCCGTCCTTATCCGCATCCACCGCGGCGTCTTCACGTCCAGGTGTTTTGAGGTTGAACATGCGGATGACAAAACGGAATCCGAAGTAATAAACAACCGCGAAGCAGGCACCGATAATGAGGACCCACCACCAGTTAGTCCGGTTAGGAATCACCCCGAACAGCATAAAGTCGATAAAGCCGCCGGAGAAGGTCATACCGATCTTAACGCTGAGAAGCTGCATCAGCATAAAGGACAAACCGGCAAACACAGCATGCACCGCAAACAGCAGTGGAGCTACGAACAGGAACGAGAACTCAAGCGGTTCGGTGATCCCTGTCAGGAACGAAGTCAAGGCACCGGACAACATCAGACCGCCAACGATTTTTTTGTTTTCCGGTTTGGCTTCGTGGTACATGGCCAGCGCAGCAGCCGGAAGACCAAACATCATGAACGGGAATTTACCGGTTGTAAAAGTACCCGCTGTAAACGGAACGCCGTCACGCAGCTGAGCCATAAAGATGTGCTGGTCGCCGCGGATAATTTCCCCCGCTTTGTTCGTATATTCGCCAAATTCGAACCAGAACGGCGAATAGAAGATATGGTGCAGACCAAACGGAATCAGGGAACGTTCGATGACCCCGAAAATAAACGCTGACAACGTCAGGTTCGTATCGATCATACTGTGAGATACATAGTTCAGGCCGTCCTGAATCGGAGGCCATACAAAGGACATGATGATCCCGACTACGAGAGCCCACACAGCGGTCATAATCGGCACGAAACGTTTGCCTGCGAAGAAACCGAGGTAGGAAGGAAGCTCGATCTTAAAGTACTTGTTATACATGGTAGCAGCAAGCACACCGACGATAATACCGCCGAATACCCCGGTAACCAGAGTAGGAATACCCAGCACCCGTGCATAAGCCGGATCGTTAAGAGACAATACATAGTCGTTGACACCCATCACGGTACCCATCGTAATGTTCATAACGAGGTAACCAACAATGGCTGCCAGACCCGCTACGCCCTCGCCTCCAGCCAAACCTACGGCTACGCCGACGGCAAACAGCAGGGAGAGATTATCGAAGACGACCTGTCCCGAGTTCATCAGGATGTTGGCCAAGGTTTGAATCCAGTGAGCGTTCAGAGCAGGCACATACTGCAGGAAATCCGGGTTAACCAGCATGTTCCCGATGCCCAAAAGCAAACCGGCTGCCGGCAGAATCGCTACCGGAAGCATTAGCGCTTTACCGACTCTTTGCAGAACGCCAAAGAAACGTTTAAACATATATATCCTCCTATAAGAAATGTGATCAAGCAGCTCAACTCAGGTTAAGATTGCCCCTGAAGCGCTGCTGTACTTGTGGTTTAACAAGAACATCAAAAAAGGCATGAGTTAACAAAGCTTCTGCCTATGTACCCTTTACTACGGTTATCTTACCCCGTAATGAAAAAGTACAACCAGCAAACTTTGTACAACTCATGCCTGATCGAATCAGTAACACGCTAAATTTATGAAGTTCTTGTCTTGCCTCGACTGACAGTATAGCACCCTTAAACCGCTTTCGCAAGCCTTAAATTACATGGCGTGGAACAATTCGATTTAAATGCATCGTCAAGTAACTGATCTCCGCTTGGTAAACCGGCTTGTGCAGCCGCTTCTCCATCACCTTCGTCAGCTTCCAGGCCAAATCGTAAAGCTCCGGATATTCGTCCTTCAGGACTTCCTCCAGCTTGCCAAGCTCATGAACCTTTTCCCCCCGCCGGATCCGTTCGATCGCAAAACGCAAATGCGTCAGAAGACGAGCATAATCTAGAGAATGGCGCACAATTGAAAAATTCATCTGCTGCTCGATCATATCCACCATATCCGCAATCAGCTGCGAATACGCTTTAACTTCCGTGATATGCTGGTTCGTCATAGCGCTATGAATATGCAGAGCGACAAAACCGATTTCATCCTGGCCGAGATCGACCCCCATTTTGTCCCGAATCATATTGATAGCGTATTCTGCCAGCCGATATTCCTCCGGATAAATTTCCTTCGTCTCAAACAAGAAAGGATTATGAATAGCAATGTCCTGTTCCGCTCTTTTAATAGCAAAAGCGATATGATCGGTCAATGCGATATGGATATGTTCATTCAGCGGAGTTTGGCTGTGTTTCGCGACATAAAGCAAAATTTCGTTCAAGACCTCGATCAGCTTCTCATCCACTTCGAGTGCCAGCTGCTTATACTGCTCCTGCTCGGCTGCATTTCTCAAAATGAACAGCTTCTCCACCGCTTCATTCGCGATCATTTCACGGGGCTTGCGGTTAAAGCCGATACCTTTGCCGATGACAACAACTTCTCCGTGCTCGGGATGATTAGCAATGATCACATTATTGTTCAGCACTTTAGCCACCTGAAGGCCGTTCACTTTAACACCTCATTTGATAAAAATACATGCCAAATCCCGCTGACTCGGGGTGCAGGCGCACACAGCCGGCGTCAGCGGGACACGCTGATACTCCATTATAACTGCCTTCAGGGCCGAACGCTACAGGCAGGATAAAATTTTCATACTTTCGGCAAAGAATCGGAAGCCGCCGCTGCTTCTGCAGCCGGTGAAGCAGCAGATGAGGCGGCAGGTGCGCCGATCTTCTGGGTCAGACCCTGGATCAGCGAATTCAATTCGATGCCGGATACACTTCTCAGCATCTCCGGAGCGGTCGCCATCAGCTCGGTTACATAGTTGCTGACGCGTGCAGCTCCTTCGCCTTTTCCGGTATCCACAACCGTCAGCTTATCGATGCCAGAGATTGGAGCGGCGATTTTACCGGCCAGTTCGGGCAGCATTTTCACGACAATATCAAGGATAGCCGCTTCGCCGAATTTCTGGAACGCCTCGGCCAGCTTCTCTTTCGCTTCGGCTTCCGCAAGGCCGCGCAGGCGGATGATTTCAGCGTCAGCTGTACCTTTGGCCCGCTCCGCATCAGCAATCGCCAGACCTTCAAGGCGTTTCTGCTCGGCCGATGCTTTTGCCTGAGTTTCAATCGAATACTGCAGGGCGTCAGCCTCGCGCATTTTGCGAGCTTTATCCGCCTCCGCCGCCTGCTCTACCGCATAGCGGTCAGCATCGGCTTTCTTCTTCACCTCGGCGTCGTACTGCTTCTGACGAACGAGGATTTCTTTTTCCTGCAGGTCAATCTCCCGTTCCTTGCGGACAAGCTCAACCTTCATCTGCTCTTCAACCATCGTCTGCTTCGCCCGGGCTTCCTGGATATGATAGGCTTGGTCCGCTTCCGCTTTTGCCGTATCCTGATCCCGTTTAAACGAAGCGACCTTCAGTTCTTTCTCCTTCGCCGCTTCCGCTATATTCGTATCCCGCAGCAGCTCGGCCTTCTGGCCTTCTTCTTCGGCGCGGGCTTTCTGAATCCGGGAATCCCGGACAGCCTCCGCTTCCGCAATGTCCGCATCCCGTTTGACGGCGGCAATACGCGGTTTACCTAGCGCATCCAAATAACCATGTTTGTCGCGGACGTCCTTGATCGTAAAGGAAACGATCTGCAGGCCCATTTTCTTCAAATCACGGGCCGCCACGCCCTGAACCTCCTGAGCGAATCGGTCGCGGTTGCGGTAAACCTCTTCCACGGTCATCGAACCGAGAATTGAGCGCAAGTGACCTTCTAGCACCTCTTGGGCTTCCCCTTTCAAGGCCTCTACAGGTTTGCCAAGAAATTGTTCCGCAGCTGTAGCCACATCCTCAACGGAACCGCCTATTTTAATAATGGCTACACCGTCTGCCAGCACGGGAACCCCTTGCTCCGTATAAACCTCCGGCGTTGTGACATCCAGCTTGTGGGACAGGAGCGACAAAAGCTCTTTCTGCTGGAAAATCGGCCATATAAACGCACCGCCGCCGCGTACAATCTTGATTTTGCGGCCTGAATCGTCTTCGGAGATATTCTTCCGGCCCAGAAAAGAACCGGTGACGATCATCGCTTCATCGGGACTGACCGTCTTGTAACGGGCCCAGAAAGCAATGCCCAATACAATCAGAACAAGAACAACAATACCTGGAATCGTTAAATAATCCGGAAAATCAAAGTTCAAATGAAACCCTCTCCTTTACCCTCATCGAATTCGGATACATACACAACGCCGTCACGCCAATCGACGATCACGACTTGGACGCCGGCCGCGATCTCCCGGTGCTCCCAGCTTGCCGCAATATGCAGGGAATTACCGCCCACCCCTCTGACCATAACTTCGCCGTAGCCTTGAGCCGGAACCGGAATGCTGACCTCCCCGATTTGACCAGGAAGCTCCTTCTCGGAATATCCGGTTGAGTTCTCGCTCCTTTCCGCAGGTGCGACATAAGCGAAATAAACCAAGGCGCAGAGCATCAGTGCAATACAGATGGCCAGCACCAGCTCGGCCGTCCGCCCAAGCCCGGAATAGCGATCCAGCAAAATGCCGGCACCGCCAAACCCGGTTACCCCGCCTGCAAGTACAATCGGCTTCAGAAAATCAACGGATAAGAAGTCGAACATGCCGTCCAGCCATTGGCCGAGCAAATCCCCGACCAGCACGCTTGCAAGCGTAAACAAAACACCGCCGACCAAGCACCCTAAATACAATCCCTCCATGCTACATGCTACCCTCCTGCAAGTCACTTCCGTTGTCTTGCTTACTAAGTTATACGCCTAAATTTATATAAGGTTTCAAAATTTTCCTGTTTAGGGAAATGAAAAAGCGTCCCGGATACCCGGAACGCTTAATTTCATTAACTTTGAACGGCATTTGCCTTACAAGGAAAGACGGTAGATTTCCAATACATCTTCTTTATCCAATTTGGCAAAATTGCCGAACGGACCAAATTTGACCGTCTTCTCGGCCATCAGCTCCAGCTTGCTGTCGTCGATATCATAATCGGCCAGGCGGCTAGGCGCTCCGATCGAGTTCCAGAAGGCGCGCAGCGCGCCAATGCCTTCCTCGCCGACCTGGGTATCGGTTTTACCATTGGCATCAATGCCAAAGACGTTAACCGCCAATTTCTTGAATCTTTCCGGCTTCACGTGCAGATTGTATTTCATCCAGTTCGGAAACAGGATAGCTAAACCTCCGCCGTGCGGAATGTCATAGACTGCCGAAACGGCATGTTCAATGTTATGGGTAGCCCAGTCGCCGCGGAAGCCCATCGAAACCATGCCATTCAAAGCAAGCGTACCCACGTACATGATGCTTTCGCGCAGCTCGTAGTTCTCCAGATCGTTAATTAGTTTTGGACCCGTTTCAATTACGGTACGAAGCAGTGTTTCGCAGAAACCGTCCTGAACCGGTGTGTTTTCCTCCAGATGGAAATAGTGCTCGAGCACGTGGGACATCATGTCTACCATGCCGTAAACCGTCTGGTCCTTAGGCAGCGAGAACGTATTCTGAGGATCAAGGATCGAAAATGCAGGATAAGTGAACGGGCTGCCGAAGCTCAGCTTCTCTTCGGTTTCGGTATTGGAAATAACGGAACCTCCGTTCATTTCGGAACCGGTAGCCGCCATAGTCAAAACGACAGCCAGCGGAAGAGCCGCTTGAACGGTTGCCTTGCGGGTAAGAATATCCCAAACGTCTCCGTCATATGTGGAGCCGGCCGCAATCGCTTTAGAGCAGTCGATAACGCTGCCGCCGCCCACGGCCAAAATGATGTCGATGTTATTTTGTCTGCACAGCTCGACGCCTTTATGTACGGTCGTTAAGCGAGGGTTAGGTTCTACACCGGCAAGTTCAGTGACCTGTGCGCCGATTTCCTTCAGGTAGCCTATGACCTGATCGTACAGTCCTGTCCGTTTAATGCTGCCGCCGCCGTATACCAGCAGCACCTTGTTGCCGTATTTAGGGAGCTCGGTTTTCAGAGCCTCCGTTGTATTTTTACCGAAAATAAGCTTGGTCGGATTTTGAAATGCGAATGTTTCCATGTCTATTTGTCCTCCATTCGTTCTATCTAATTTTGTAATGAATCAGGCTTCCATTATACTGCTCACGTTTGGCAGAAACAAATCGGGTAGAAATCAAATGTTCCGAGCGAGCCTTCCACAAAACAAAAAGACGAGCCCTCCGGTCGAGAGCCCGCCTTACTAATCCTTCAGATTTATTCCTGCGTAAAACCCGCTGCTGTCACGAAACGGCTTAAGCCGGCCTGACCTTCCGGCGTCCGTTTGTAAACCCCGGCATGACCAAGAATTTCCGCAAATTTGCTGCCTACTTCGTCTTTCAAAATGATCTCTGCCTGTTCCTTCTTTAAAGCGGAACCGTGTTTGCCCAGCAGGGAACCGATCCACTGCGCATGCGGCGCAAGCTCTGGCGCACGGCCTTCGGAGACAGCCAAGCGAAGCGCTTCATCCCCGGACAAAATGCGGGCGATGCTGTCGAGCTCCTGTTTCAGGCGTCCTGGCAAAATCGCAAGGCCCATTACTTCGATCAGGCCGATATTCTCTTTCTTGATGTGGTGCATCTCACGGTGCGGATGGTAAATGCCCTCCGGATGCTCATCGCTGGTCCGGTTGTTGCGCAGCACCACATCAAACTCATAAGCGCCGTCCGCACTGCGTCTTACGATTGGCGTAACCGTATTATGCGGAACGGACGCTCCGTCCACCTCTGAATGCGCCAGGATGCCCAGCTCTTCATCGCTGTAGCCCTTCCACAGCTCATACAGATCATTGGCCGCTTCAAGCAGCACATCCGGATCGGCTCCGGTAAGCCGGAGTACGCTCATCGGCCAATTGACGATGCCGAGCTTCACACCCGGATACTGCGCCGATTGGAATTCGGCGTCAACCGGCGACTTCTCCAGCGGGAATTGATGTTTCCCGCCCTGGAAATGGTCATGCGTCAGAATCGAACCGCCTACGATCGGCAGGTCCGCATTCGAGCCGATGAAATAATGCGGGAACTGCCGCACGAAGTCCAGCAGTCTGCGAAAGGTATCCTTCGTTAATTTCATCGGCACATGATCGTGATGGAACACGATGCAGTGCTCATTGTAATAAACATACGGAGAATACTGGAAAAACCAAGGCTCCCCGTTCAGCGTGAGCGGGATCACCCGCAGATTCTGCCGGGCCGGATGATTCAGCCGGCCTGCGTAGCCGACGTTCTCCCGGCACAGCTGGCACTTTGGATATACCGGTGGAGGAAGCAGCTTGGCAGCTGCGATTTCGGCCGGCGATTTCTCCGGCTTGGATAAATTGATCGTAATCTCCATCGTCCCGAAGGCTGTAGGCTGTTCCCAATACAAATTATTGGCCACCCGATCCATCCGGATATAGTTGGCGTCCGTGCAAAGCTTCACGAAACGGCTCGTTGCCGTCTCTATGCCAAGCTCCTGTTCCGTTGCTTTAAACGAAGCAATAACCTCGGAAGGACGCGGCATCACGCGGCCCATAATCTCCGCATCCAGCAGGTCGCGGTACGTATCCGTATTCTCCGGGATCAGACCGGCCTCATAACCGTAATCGATCAAGATATTCAGCAGTTCCTGCGGCCCTGCCAAGGTCTCTTTGCGTATATCTCCCAGATAAGGCTCATCTGCCTTAAACAGCTCGAGAAGCCGGTTACGGGTATAGTCGATGTCATAATGGCCGATCAGCTCGCGCTGGAGGGCAAATTGAACCAAACGTTCGATTGCTTCAAGGGCGGCTGCCCGCAAGCCCGACGCTTCTCCTGCTGCTTCTCCTGCCGTTTCTCTTGTATGCTGCTGCATTGAGTTCATCTCACTTTCCTGCATAGCCGTTCGGATGATTTTGATGCCATTGCCAGGCGCTGGCGATAATGTCGTCAAGATTTTCCCGCTGCGGGTTCCAGCCCAGCACACTGCGGGCTTTGCCGGAGGATGCGATCAGCACAGCCGGGTCGCCTGCACGGCGGGGTTTCACTTCGACCGCGAAATCGACGCCTGTCACTTCTTTTACTTTGGAAATGACCTGATTAACGGAAAAGCCGTTGCCGCTGCCCAGGTTGAACACATTACTTTCACCACCGCTGCGCAAATAATCCACCGCACGCAGATGCGCGTCGGCCAGGTCGCTCACATGAATATAGTCGCGGATACAGGTTCCATCTTCGGTCGGATAATCGTCGCCAAATACGGCAATGGATTCCCGCTGGCCGAGCGCGGTTTGCAGAATCAGCGGGATCAGATGGGTTTCAGGCTGATGGTCTTCGCCGATTTTGCCGCTGGCATGAGCACCGGCCGCATTAAAATAACGAAGCGCCACATATTTGATGCCCAGCACACGGTCGAACCAGCCCATCATCGTCTCCATGCTCAGTTTGGTTTCACCGTACACGTTAGTTGGAGCCGTACGGTCCGTTTCTTCAATCGGCACCTTCTCCGGTTCACCGTAGGTTGCCGCCGTAGATGAAAAGACGATTTTGGACACGCCGGCCTGCTGCATCGCTTCCAGCAGACACAACGTACCGTACACGTTGTTGTCGTAATATTTTACGGGATTCTGCATGCTTTCCCCAACCAGGGAGTTGGCCGCGAAATGGATGACCGCATCAATGCTGTTCTCCGTGAACAGCCTCTTCAGCAGTTCTTTGTCCCGCAGATCCCCTTCGTACAGCTTGCCGCCAAGCAGTGCTTCTCTATGACCTGTCTGCAGGTTGTCGAGTACGACCACCTCTTCGCCTTTGTCCAGCAGCTCTGCTACCGTATGAGATCCGATATACCCGGCACCGCCGGTCACTAAAATTGCCATATTACGCTTCCTCCTTCAATTGGTGTACACCATCTCCTACTTCACAAACGTAGAATTCCGCTTCCAGACCGGTACGCTGTTTGTAGGCTTCTCCCACGTTGTGGACAAACGATGCTACGGCATCTTCATGCACAAGCGAAACTGTGCAGCCGCCAAAACCAGCTCCTGTCATGCGGGAGCCCAGCGTGCCTTCGATTTTCCGCGCTTCCTCGACCATCGTGTCCAGCTCGGTACCCGTGACCTCATACAAATCACGCAAGGAGTCATGGGACTTGTTCATCAGCTTGCCAAACTCGGCCAGATCGTTAGTTTGCAGAGCTTCGACGGAAGCCAGCACACGCGCGTTCTCCTCGACCACATGTTTCGCACGTCGGCGCAGTACATCACTGTTCAGCTTATCTTCAAGGCCGGCAAATTGCTCGGGAGTAAGCTGGGCCAGATATTCGAGACCCGGTACATGAGGCTGCAGCTGGTGGAGTGCTTCGTCACACTCGCTGCGGCGTTCGTTGTATTTGGAATCAACAAGACCCCTGCGTTTGTTCGTATTGCCGATAACCAGCTTGCAGGAGCCGATCGCAAAAGGCACTTTCTTATATTCAAGCGTGTCGCACATCAGCAGGATCGCATGGTCTTTCGCTCCATTAGCTACGGCGAACTGGTCCATAATGCCGCTGTTGACACCGACATATTGATTCTCGGCACGCTGTGACAGCTTCGCTATTTCTACTGTATTAATGTCTTTGCCTTCTACTGAAATAAAAGCATAAGCGGTTACGACTTCAATAGAGGCTGAAGAAGAAAGGCCTGCCCCGTTCGGGATTTCACCGATAAAATATAAATCATAGCCTTTGCTTACCCGGCAGTCCATCTTCGCTAATTCAACCAAAACACCAATCGGATAATCCACCCATTCTCCCGTTTTGGCTGCGCCGATCTCCCCGAGAGCAATCTCAGCCGTATAAGGAAAATTCGCAGATTTAAAAACAAGCTTGCCGTCGCCGCGTTCGCGCATGAACAGGGTAGTGCCGAATTCCAGCGCCGCCGGAAGCACGTATCCACCGTTATAATCAATGTGTTCGCCGATCAGGTTCACCCGTCCAGGGGCTTGATAAGCCAGAATTTCCTTGTCATTAACGCTAAATTCGGAATTAAACTTCTGCTTCAGCTCTTGCATGTTCATCATGCGTTCACCTGTCCTTAACATCAATTTAGGCTTAACTATGACTCCATTATAAGGGAGCCTTGCACTCTATGATAATGTATGAATGCGTTTTAAATATGGATTAATGTGACTTTTAGAGCTATGATAGAACATAGAAATCCAGGTTTGGAGAGGTAGGGGTTAGCATGAAACAGACATTAAAGCCGACATTAAAACAGTCCTTACAACAGACATTAGAACAAACAACGAGGCAGGCGACTTATATGTCTGCTGCCAATCCCGATTTCCCGGGTTATGACGTCCTCCGCGTCTTGTTTGCCGGCGAAAGCCAAACCCCTCCTTCCCACCGTCTCGGACCTAAAATTTACGACTTTTATTTGTTTCACTATATCGAAGAAGGAAACGGCATCTTCCGCACGGAAAAAGGAACCTACCGCCTCAGAGCCGGCAGCGGCTTTATGATCGAGCCGGATCACCTCGTCAGCTACGAATCCGACCCAGAGACCCCCTGGCGCTACCGCTGGCTCGCCTTCAACGGCGCCGGAGCGAAAGAGCTGGCCAGAGATGCCGGCTTCTCTCAGGATACGCCAGTCGTGCATAGTTCAAGCTATGGACCGATACCAGAAGCTTTAAGCTCAGTCTTGACTGCGTTCCGCGAGCAGCAGGAAGGGGCAGGCATGGCCGCGCTGGGTTACTTGTATCTGATTATGGCAGAGGCGAAACGTTCTCTGTTGTCCGGTACACCAAATACGGAAGGCGAAGCGCATATCCAGCGGGTAGTCAAACAAATGATCCATTATATGACCAGCCAATACGCTTATCCGATCTCCATAGAGGAAATGTGCTCGGGCCTCGGCTACAACCGTGCTTATTTGTCCCGGGTATTCAAGAAAGGAACCGGGATGTCGCCTGTCACCTATCTGCTGAAGCTGCGTATCGACAAAGCCCGGTATCTGCTGCGGGACCGCCCGGACTTGTCCATCGAGCAGATCGCTGCATCCGTTGGCTTGACGGACCCGCTTTATTTCTCACGCCAGTTTAAGCGATTCTACGGGGAAGCGCCCAGCACCTACCGGCGTTCGGTCACCCGAGGATGACCAGAGGTGACCAGAGGGTGACCAGAAGGTGGCTATAGGGTAGCTCTTTAAGGTGACCCTACTACCAGGCATGATTAGACTTTCCCGTCAAAGAATTACACTGACTTCGATACAGCTACCGAAAAAAGGGCTGACCCACGGTCATCATCCGGCCAGGGCAGCCCTTTTGCTATTGTTAACGGCTTATAATTCAGGATCGTCCGTTTTCAGAATCCGTTCGATCCGGTTTAACTCTTCCTCGGAGAATTCCAGATTATGAAGCGCTGCTACATTCTCTTCGATTTGGCTGGCACGGCTGGCTCCGATAAGAGCCGAGGTTACACGCCCGCCTCTGAGCACCCAAGCCAAGGCGAACTGAGCCAGACTTTGTCCGCGGGCCGCCGCCATCTGGTTAAGCGCCCGTATTTTACGCAGCACCTCCGGCGTGATCGCAGATTCCTTCAGAAAGCCGGTCGGACTTGCTGCCCGTGAATCTTCGGGAATGCCGTTCAGATATTTACTGGTCAGCATGCCTTGGGCGAGCGGGGTAAAGGCAATACTGCCTACACCGTTCTCCTCCAGCACATCCTGAAGTCCATTCTCGATCCAGCGGTCGAGCAGCGAATATCTGGGCTGATGAATGAGCAGCGGCGTGCCGAGCTCCTTCAGTATTTTTACAGCTTCTGCTGTCTTGTCTGCAGGATAATTGGACACTCCGATATAGAGAGCTTTCCCCGATCGTACAATCTGGTCCAGAGCCATCATCGTTTCTTCAAGCGGTGTGTCAGGGTCCGGGCGATGAGAATAAAAAATATCCACATAATCCAGTCCCATCCGCTTCAGGCTCTGATCCAGGCTGGCGATCAAATACTTGCGTGAACCCCAGTCCCCGTACGGGCCGGGCCACATTTTGTACCCCGCTTTGGAAGAGATGACGAGTTCATCACGGAACGGCTTCAGATCCTTGGCCAGTACCTGACCAAACATTTCTTCGGCCGATCCAGGAGGGGGACCATAGTTATTGGCCAGATCAAAATGGGTAATCCCGAGGTCAAAGGACTTGCGGATCATTTCACGGCCGTTCTCGAACGTGTCGACGCCGCCGAAATTGTGCCATAAGCCGAGAGAAATCGCTGGAAGCTTGAGACCTGAACATCCGACCCGATCGTAGATCATGGTTTCGTATCTTTCTTCGTTCGGTGAATATACCATCTCGTCACCCTACCTTTCGATCTTAAATAAGCATTAATAAGCATTTGCTAAAACAATATATTACCCTTCATGCCATTGACGTGAAACAGCTTCACAAACTTGGCCGATCGGTTCTGTAATGAGCAATCCTGCACGGCTGTCAAAGCCTGTTTGCGCCATATTGATCAGCACAGTTCGATTTCCCCGGAAATAATCGACGAATTGTGCAGCAGGATACACAGTCAGCGAGGTCCCCCCGATAATCAGCATATCAGCGTTCCGTATCGCCTCAATCGTTCCTGTAATCGTCCCCTCATTCAGATTCTCACCATATAAAACGACATCCGGTTTCACGATACCGCCGCAGCTTTTGCATGCTGGAACCGGGTCGGGCGCGGAGATAACCTCCTGCAACGTATGGAAAGCGCCGCAGCTCATACAGTAGTTTCGGTGGACAGAGCCATGAAGCTCCAGCACTTCCCGGCTGCCTGCCGACTGATGAAGGCCGTCAATGTTCTGCGTAATGACCGCCGTCAGCTTTCCCTGCTCCTCAAGCCGGGCCAGGAAGCGGTGAGCCGCATTAGGCTGGGCTTCCGGATGCAGCATTTTCGACCGGTAGAAATCATAAAAAACCTCCGGATGACGGTCAAAAAAAGGCCGGCTCAAAATTTCTTCAGGCGAATAAGGGGAATGGGTTTCGGTTTGATATAATCCTGCGGCCGAACGAAAATCCGGGATGCCGCTCTCTGTTGAAATCCCCGCCCCGCCAAAAAAGACGATCCGGCTGCTCGCGTCGATCCAGTCGGCAAAACGTTTAATCAAGTCGCTTGTCTCACTCAAAGCTCTTCATCTCCTTAGATCGATAAGTTGCCTCAGCGCCTTTCAAATCTATAACGTCATAACTTTGGATTACTTCTTCCGCATCCAGCAAATAGTCCGCTTCTCCGCCAGGGCAGAATCCAATCGCGCCTGCTGCTCCAGAGGCCTTGGCCATTTGCATATCTCCGTTGCTGTCGCCAATAACCAGTACCTCTTCAGGAAGAAGCCCCAGCTCCGTACAGGCAAGGAAGACCATGTCAGGTGCCGGTTTACCTTGAACAACCCGGTCTGTTCCGACAATCGTTCCGAAATACCCCTCCAGATTCATCCACCGTAAATGCTCCCGAGCTTCGGAAGTACGGTCTGCGGTGACGACCCCAAGCGGAATCCCCAGCTGGCGGCATTGTTCCAGCAGCTCGTTTAAGCCTGGCATCGGCCTGGCGTTCCGTTCGCTTTTCACCTTCTGCATCGCTTCGGACAACAGCTCCTTCACCTGACGAAGCGCTTCATTCCAAGGAACACCGGCGGTATACAATTGCCAGGTCAATACGCCTACAGTCTGCTCCTCGGTCGCCATCGCCACTGGCCCTGTGGGGTCATAACCCGCCACCAGCCCGTCGGGATCAAGGATCAAGCCCAGCAGCTTTCGGGGATCGACTGTCAGGTTAGATCCGGCTTTCTCCACCCGTTTGACCATCAGCTCCGTCACTTCCAGCGCCCAGGCACCCCACAGACTTAAGAAATCCAGCAGTGTCCCGTCCTTATCGAATAAGATTCCTTTAAATGGAATTTCCCTGCCATTAATAATACAGGTGAACATCCGGATTCCCCCTTGCCGGCTTTTCTATATTGTACCTTTCCTATTTTTCACAATTCAACAGTTCGTCATATTTTCCCGAATGGATAACGCTTTCAACAGTGATTTCCGTCACAGGTCCTGGTCCCCTATTCCCTTATGCTGTAGCTGTATGAAGAAAGCTAAAATTTAAAGCATTACCGAAGACCGATATTCGAGCCGCAAAAAAAGGAGACGCCTGATCATGAACTATGGAACGAAAACCTGGCGTGGAGAAACTTATTTTCTAAACCTGCGATTTCTGCTGATTGTGTGCGTATTTGTGGGCAACGCCATTGAACCGCTTATAATGCGGATGCCGGGAATGCACGCAGTTTATGTATGGATTTTCTCTTTTCATATGCCTTTGTTCGTGTTCGTGACTGGTTATTTTGCGCGGACTAATTTGAGGGGCCTTGCCGGTAGAAAAATAATGGCTCAAATTGTTCTGCAATATTTGATTTTTCAAAGCCTATATTCCGCTCTGGATGTAACGGTCTTTAAGGTGGATCATATCCACCATTCCTTCTTCGCTCCCTATCTGCTGCTTTGGTTCCTTGCCAGCCATTTGTTATGGCGGTCAGCCGCACTCATCATGCGCAGCTTGACCCGGTCGGCTCAGCTTGGAGTCTCGCTCACCCTTGGGATAGCTGTCGGCTATATTGTTATGGACGGCACCTGGTTCAGCCTTTCGCGAACCTTCGTCTATCTGCCGTTCTTTATGGCGGGGTATCATTTTCGCCCGGAATGGATTGTGAAATTCTTCACTCCAAAAGTTCGTGCGGCCGCCTGCATCGCCTCCCTGCTTCTGTTCGCCGCAGCGGTCCTTTGGGGAGATCAGCTGCCCATAGGCTGGCTCTACGGCAGCATGACTTACAGCCAATTAGGCGCTTATACCTGGTATGCCGGTTTGGGCCGCATAGGTATTTATGTCCTTCAGCTGTGTGCTTCTGCGGCTTTTCTCTCCTTTGTTCCGCTCTATGCCTGCAGGATAACGGAGCTCGGACGGAGAACGCTGTACGTCTTTCTGCTGCATGGGCTAATCGTCCGATTGGCCGCCGCTTCCCCGGTTTATGCTTACATTCACAGCCCGGGTGGAACGTTTGTTGTTATTGCAGCGGCTGTCCTATTGACTGTACTACTCTGTCAGCCCTGGGTTAGAACCCTAACCTGTCCCATTATAGAACCACAGGTGGAATGGATGTTCAGCAGGGTCCATAAGGCCCGGACGGCGCCGGAAATGCGGATTTTCAAATAAAGAGAATAGTGATTCAACCTAGCGACCCGTGGTATATAACAGTACGCGCATTAAAAACCATTACTTGTAAAGGAGTGATTTTTATGGCACGTACTAAAGGAAAAATGAGCCGTGAAGAAGCAGGGCGTCTCGGCGGGCAGGCAACTGCTAAAAACCATGGTAAAGAGTTCTACCAGGAGATTGGCTCCAAAGGCGGGATCGCCACCTCCAAATCCCATGACCGCGAGTTTTACCAAGAGATTGGGCAAAAAGGCGGCTCCGCCACAGCCGAATCCCACGACAAGGAGTTTTATCGGGAAATCGGCCGCAAAGGCGGACAAGCCCGCGGCAGCAGCAATTGATGATGCCGCCTTCCCCGACACTGCTGACGAAGAAGAATTGACAAAGAAGCCCCGGCATCCTGCTCGGCGGCTTCTTTGCTGCTATTTTTAAATGAGCTTTAAGGGTTCCTCAAGCACCTGCAGCTCCAC
The DNA here is from genome assembly GCF_002240225.1 of Paenibacillus physcomitrellae. Lineage (NCBI taxonomy): Bacteria > Bacillati > Bacillota > Bacilli > Caryophanales > Paenibacillaceae > Paenibacillus > Paenibacillus physcomitrellae. The sequence continues at coordinate 1,853,044 of NZ_CP022584.1, forward strand.
CGGTCTTTGGAAGACCGATTCAAACGGAACAAGCAGGACATCCAACCCTTCAAGTTCATCAGGCAGCGGCGGCTCGATCAGGAAAGTCATCTCTGCTTCGCCTGAGGGGCTTTGACCCCCGCTTCCTCTCCGCACAGTATAACCTACTTCTCCGCCTACAATATCCAGGTTCAAATTCAGATTAAGACTGACATTGTCGTCCAGCTTCCCATCATATTTAACTTTCAGATGAAGTTCGCTCCAATTGATATACTGCATCACATGGGTCAGTTGAAAACGGAAATTTCCATGGTCCATTTGTTTCATGAGAGGGATTACTGTGCGCAGTTCCCCGCTGAAATCCGAATAAGTCCGCCGCTTGGAAGGACGATTCATCGCACGCACCAGCTCGTAAATTTTGAGCTCACTTAAATCCCATTTCTCCGCCCAAATCCGAACCTGCTCATTAGATGGCATAAAACTGCCTTTCGGCGGCATACTTCTCCGCTGGTGGATGAGCGCAAAAATCTGCTCGTCGATTTCTCTGATTTCTTCATTATAAGGCTCCGATGAACCCATCAATAGATTCCAACCTGACAAAAGAGAACACCTCCAAATTTGCTCTTGTAGTGATGTCATTCTCTCAATGACATTCACCAGAAACTGGATAATCCCTTCTTCAAGGTCGATCTTCGTTTATTTTTCTTTTTATATATCTGTTTTTACATGCCCACAGCTCACTTTAGATGGTAGAAAAGCCAATAAGGTTGTGATAGACTGTATAAAAAGCTTTAGCGGTTTACATTTCTAAATTTCTATTCATTATCTCATATCTATATCCGGGGGGAGAAAGCCATCATGGGAGCTAACAAAATGCGTTCAGACATGATCAAAAAAGGTTTCGACCGCGCTCCGCACCGCAGCTTGCTGCGTGCCGCAGGCGTTAAAGAAGAGGATTTCGGCAAACCGTTCATCGCGGTCTGCAACTCCTATATCGACATCGTTCCAGGTCATGTGCATCTGCAGGAATTCGGTAAAATCGTGAAGGAAGCCATCCGCGAAGCCGGCGGCGTACCTTTTGAATTTAATACTATCGGCGTCGACGACGGCATCGCCATGGGCCACATCGGCATGCGTTATTCCCTGCCAAGCCGCGAGATCATTGCCGACTCTCTTGAGACGGTTGTATCGGCACACTGGTTTGACGGTATGGTCTGCATTCCAAACTGTGATAAAATCACGCCGGGCATGCTGATGGGCGCTCTGCGCGTAAACATTCCAACGATCTTTGTCAGCGGCGGCCCAATGAAAGCCGGCGTAGACAGCAAAGGTAACCGTTTGTCCCTGACTTCTGTATTTGAAGGCGTCGGCGCCTATCAGGCCGGCAAGATCGACGACAAGGATCTGCTTGAGCTTGAGCAATACGGCTGTCCTACTTGCGGCTCCTGTTCGGGCATGTTCACGGCAAACTCCATGAACTGTCTGGCTGAAGCTTTGGGTCTGGCTCTCCCTGGCAACGGCACCATTCTCGCTGTCGCTGAAGAACGCCGCGATTTCGTTAGAAAATCCGCTAAACAATTGATGGAACTGGTTAAAATGGACCTGAAACCTCGCGACATCGTGACCAAAGAATCCATCGACAACGCTTTTGCTTTGGATATGGCGATGGGCGGTTCCACCAATACCGTCCTGCACACCCTGGCACTGGCACAGGAAGCCGGTATCGACTATCCGCTTGAGCGGATTAATGAAGTTGCCAACCGCGTTCCTCATATCAGCAAATTGGCTCCGGCCTCTAACTTCTTCATTGAAGACGTGGACCGCGCCGGCGGCGTAAGTGCCGTAATTAACGAGCTGCTGAAGAAACCGGATGCGATTTACGGCGATTGCATGACCGTTACGGGCAAAACGCTTCGCGAGAATGTAGAAGGCGTCGAAATCCGCGACCATGAAGTCATTCATTCCATTGATAACCCTTATTCGGAAAAAGGCGGTCTGGCTATCCTTTATGGTAACCTGGCTCCTGAAGGTTCCGTTATTAAGGTCGGTGCTGTGGATCCGTCGGTTGGCGGCTACCATAAAGGCCCTGCCATCTGCTTCGACTCCCAGGAGGAAGCGCTGGAAGGCATCGCGAACGGTAAAGTCAAAGAAGGCAACGTCGTCGTAATCCGCTATGAAGGTCCTAAAGGTGGACCAGGTATGCCCGAAATGCTGGCCCCTACGTCGCAAATCGTTGGTATGGGCCTTGGAGCTAAAGTCGGCCTGATCACCGACGGACGTTTCTCCGGCGCTTCCCGCGGCATCAGCATCGGTCATATCTCCCCAGAAGCTGCTGAAGGCGGGCCGATCGCTTTTGTAGAGGATGGGGATATCATTGAACTGGATCTCAACAACCGCAAAATCGAACTGCATATCAGTGACGAAGAATTTGCGAAACGCCGTGCCAACTGGAAAGGTTTTGAGCCTAAAGTCAAAACCGGCTATCTGGCGCGTTACTCCAAGCTCGTTACCAATGCCAGCTCGGGCGGCGTAATGAAAATCTAACAAGAAATTCTAATCTGAGCAATAAAGAAGAGAGGACCCGCCGGGGTCCTCTCTTTGTTATACGGAACAAATTCTAACGATTCTATTCTTATGTCTATAAATAAGTTCATGCCCTGCCTTCTTGGCAGCAAAGTAAAATCGTTCAGTTCTGGCGTCACACTGGGACGCCGGCGTTCAGCTCTGCAGTCTCTTCGTTGTCTTTGACTTCCACTTGTTTATCTTTGCTGCCTTTCACGGCAGCAATAGAAGCAGCAGAAGATTTAGATTCAGCTGAAGGCGAAGAAGGTTCAGTCCCGGCAAAACGCTTGATCAAAGTTTCTGTAGGAATAACCAGAATTTTCGGAACCATCTGCTCCTGATGGGCTTTGATCCGTTCGCGGCCATTTGGATGAATTACGCTCATCAACAATTTCAAATAGAAAGTCGTCGAGGTGGCGAACAACCCTTTCGGCAGATCGGTAATGGTGAATCCAAACTGCTCCGGTCCGCGATTTATCATCGTAATGCCATATAAAGCTTTAACATCGTTAAGCTCCGGGTGGCTTTGAATGTATCTTGCCAGGTCAGGAAGAGCCTTCTCGGTTGTTCGCACCAGCTGAATGGCCAAATGAACTGAGGACTTGGCTTTAGAACCCAGCTGGAACAGCTTTTTGTTGTCAAAATGAAGCTCCAGCACCGGATCACCCTTCACCAGCTTACCTCCGCTTTCCAGTTCAATCGGGGCACCCGAATATTTAATTTTGCGGAAATGAAACATTGGGTCTTCGTTATCCGTAGTTTGTAAGTGAAACATCACATGGAACAGCTTCTCCCAAAGAAGCCACAGGCTTACGATTAACCGTTTATACCATGGCAGCACCGGAACTCCTCCTTTTCCCATGCCAGGCTTTTTGCTTGCTTCGCTCAAAGAATCGTTTTTGCCTTGAGCGGTATGCTGAATCATATCCTGAATGGTAATGCTACGAATACCACGGCGCTCTGCTTCATCCAGCACCCGTTCCAGCGCTGTCAGCATTTCCTGAGGCGCAGTGGGGTTCGCGCCAAATGTTGTTCCGCAATCGTGAAGCAAAAAAACTTCGCCGCCGCGAAGCTTCTTCAGCATCTTGTCAGTCAGCCGATCTGCTCCCACGTTGACACGCCAATCGCGAAAAATGGCCGACCACAGCACCAGCTGATAATCATGGCGCTGTTTCGTATAGTCAAACAAGTTGACGATTCCCCATGGCGGTCTATAATAATGCGCTTCCTGTCCGGTTGCCTCTTTAATGACCTTCGCGGTCATGGCAATATGTTTGGTCACTGTCTTGGGCCGCATAAGCCAATTGGTCTTATGTTTGTAATTATGGATACCCAGCAGATGGCCTTCCCGGTGAATTCTTTGAATCAGCTCAGGGTGTTTCTCGGCGCTCGAACCCACTACAAAAAAGGTGGCTTTGGCGTCATAACGTTTTAGCAGTTCAAGCAGCTGAGGCGTGTACACCGGATCCGGTCCGTCATCAAACGTTAAGGCGATTTCGTTCTCCGCGATGCCCTTCTTGAACACCCGAAATCCGAACAAACGGCTGATTAGTCCTGGAATAAAGGCGTATAGCGAGAAAATGTAAAATAAACCCAGCAGCAAAGTCTCCATGTGAATTCCCCATTTCTCTCTATTTCATTGACTTTTGCTTGCTCAAATCATGAATTTGTTTGAACATCTCCTCTATTTTATCATAAAAGCTTCAATTTTAGGCCTCTTTTTTAAGCCGCATCTGTTCATCTTTTGTCAAGCTCTGCAAGGGTGTTCATAACCTCCCCAAACAACTCTGTTGCCAGATGAACCGATCCCGGTTCCCGGCTCTGCACCAGCACAGCGGCAGCATACTTTGGCGACTCGTAAGGACCAAATCCAATGAACCATTGATCATTCATCGCTTTCCCGTCCCTGACGACCTGAGCAGTTCCCGACTTCCCGGCAAGCTTCCAATCCGAATGGCTAAGTTTGCGTCCAGTGCCCTCCGTAACGACGGTTCGCATCCATCCAAGAATCGTCTGAGCCGTCCGCGGAGAGATTCGGCCGGATGCTCCCGGGGATTGATGCGGTTCAAAGCGAACCATATCCGTTCCATTAGCGTAGCTGACAGCACTGACCAGCCGTGGTGCCTGAACGACGCCCCCATGCAGCAGCGTGACGATCAGATTCGCTGCTTGGAGCGGACTTAGGCGGACGCTTCTTTGACCGATAGCCGTCTGAGCTCTTACCCCTCCGTCTTCCGGATGAGGTTCGGCTCCAAATACCGTCCCTGCTTCCTCCTGGTCCAACTGCCGAAGTTGCCGGCCGTCTATAGATGCTTCTTCTTCCCAGCCTATCGTTCTGCCAATTCCTAAAGCATCAGCAGTACGCTGCAGCTGGATGGGACTTAATCGCTCTCCCAGGGTCCCGAACACAACGTTGCAGGATTCCGCAAAACCTCTGGCGAGCGTAATATCGCCGTGACCTGATTGCTTCGAGCAGGAAAGTCCGTATTTTCCGTAACTGCCCTTACATAAAAAATGCTCATCCGCCCGCGAAAGGCCGGCTTCAAGTGCCGCAGCCGCCGTTACCGTTTTGAAAATCGAGCCTGGGACCGCCTCTTTCACCGCCCGGTTGCTCCAGCTCGTCGTCTTCTGCGGATCAACCTGGTTAGGGTTGTAGAAAGGTAGTGAAACCATCGCTTTAATATCACCACTCGCTGCATCGAGTACAACAACCGCTCCTTCTTTTACCCCTTTTTGCACGGCAAGACGCTCCAATTTATTCTGAATATCCAGATCGATCGTTGTTCGAACGGTAAGAGGGTAATAAGGATTGCCCGTGCTGTGCACCCGCAGCGCTTCTTCCGACAGCGGATGACGTCCCCCGTCCATCAAATAAGTTACGTCTGTGGGACCTTCTCCCCGCATCAGCCTGTCAAACGTCTTCTCAAGCCCTGCCGCGCCTAATTTGGTCGTAATCGGAAGCTCTGCTCGTCTTTTAGTGTTGCTTGCTTCCTCTTCTTCCTGTTGGTTCAAAGCCATAACCGCCTCCGGCTGTTCCGCTACAAAACCAAGCCACTGTTTGCCGGAAGCCTGATCCGGATAACGCTGGAGAACCGGCAGTGCTTTTACCCAAGCTATATTCAGCTTCTCCAGCTCTGCGGCTTGCTCAGTATTGAGTCTAAAGGGTGCATCGGAGCTCCCATGGCCGCTGCTTGAGTTCTCTGTCCAATAAGACGGCTGCTGCAGACGGCTCTGCACGGCCTCCAGCTTCTCCGGGGTCGTATTCAGCAGCTTGGCCAGCGCAAGGAGACAGGAATCCTGAGTTCTTCCGCTTCCGCTTTTGCTTCCATTTCCATTCCCGCCCCCCTCCTGCTTCCTTTCATCCTGATTAGGGACTTCGTTACCACCGGCACGAACCGGAAAGATGACCGGAGCAATCAGCACTTCGCTTGTCAAAGGTGTTCCGGATGCATCAACGAAACGTCCGCGGCCAGGATCAAGCTCAATCCTTGTTCCCCGCTGCCGCACCGCCATTTCGGATGTATCCCGGCCGTGGGCGGTAGCCGCTTTAGGCACTCCGTCAAACAGCTGAAGCCAAGCCAAACGAACCACCATTATGAGGATCAAGGCAGTTACAATCAGGAGAATCGCAAATATTCGTTTCTTTAGAGCCAGACTCATTCACGAAGCACCTCCTTTGGGCAAAGTATTTCCTTAATTGGCCGTTTTCACACCCTTCTTTCCCTACCCTAAAACAACAAAAAAAGCAGTTCCTAAATCCGCCGTGGCGGGTTAGGAAGCTGCTTCTTTCGGGTACACTTGCAATTTCAAATCCTTAAACTTTAAAACGGGAAAGTGATTCTTTTAATTTATCCGACACCTGTTCCAGCTGGCCGGAAAGCTGAACGAGCTGGTCACCGACCATCTGCTGTTCACTGGACAAGGAAGCTACCTCTTCGGAGGTTGCCGACGATTCTTCGGCTACCGCGCTGACATTGGTCATTGCTTCAGACAGGATATGCTGGGACTGACTCAGTCCTTCAATGGATTTCGTAACCCCATCCAGCTTAGTCACGAAGTTCTCCATTTGCTCCTGAACGGAAACAAAGATTTCTCTTGTTTCATTCACCGATTCAATTTGCTGTTTAAACATCGGATTTACTTCTTCCAGCGCTTTAACGGTTTCGTTCATTTCCTGCTGGATTTCATCCGTAATTTGACCGACCATCGTAATCGACTGTCTCGATTGCTCGGCGAGTTGACGAATTTCATCCGCTACCACCATAAAACCTCTGCCGGCAGCTCCGGCCCGTGCCGCTTCGATCGTTGCGTTCAAAGACAGAATATTGGTTTGCTGTGTAATGTTCTGCATCACTTCGAGCACTTTGCGTACGGAAGCCGTGCTCGTATGCAAGGCATTAACCCGTTCGCCCAAAGCTCTTGTCATCTCGCCGGTCGCATTGGTTCTTTCCGTCAATCCCTGCAGATACTGCGTTCCCAGCTCGCTGGCGTTCTCCACCTCGCGTGCCGATTCCTGCATTTCCCGGTTAGAAGCAATAACCTCCGATACCTGCGTACCGATGTTCTCCGTCAAGTCGCTGCCGCGTTCGGCTTCCACAGCCAGGCTGCTGGCTCCTTTGGCGATCTCTTCGGTAGCGACTGCAATCTCGCGTGCAGAAATCGCCGTTTTTCTGGAGGCCTCCGCAAGTTCAGATGCTGTCCCTAAAACCTCGACCGCAGAGGAGTTGGCATGGGTAACAAGCGTAGTAATCTGCTCCATCATCTGGTTAAAGCTGGCGGAGAGCTGACCGATTTCATCGCGACCTGTATGCTTCATCCGCACGTTCAGTTCACCGTTAGCCCCTTGCTGCATCAGGCGGTTCATTATCGAAAGCGGGCGTCCAATCATGCGGACCATCCAAACCCCGATCAGAATCGCAATCAGAGCTACCACAACGGCTGCAATAAATGTCGTAACCAAGATGCTCTTGGCATCTGCGACCAGATTCTTGATCGGCACAATACCCGCTAACTTCCAGCCGGAGGCACTCACCGTATTGAACACCGCCAAAACCGCATTACCGTTCTGGTCTTTGGTGGTCATACTGTCTGTTTCTTTGGTGCTCTTCGTGATCGCGTCAATAGCCTTCAATTCCTCAGTTGTTTCTCCCAGATTATTCGCAACGATCTGTCCTTGATCGTCAACGAGCTCCAATTCGGACCCGTCCCCAAGAGAAACCTTCGCAAGCTCGTCATTCAAGGTCGCCACGTCGATATCCAAAGCAATGATGTAACGCGAGGAACCTGATAACGTTTTAAGAGATTGTGCGTAACGGAAAACGCCGTTCGAACTGCCAGGAAGCGCCTGCCAGGTAGAAGAAGTGCCTTTTGAGAGCTCCTCATACCAGGGTTGATTTTTAGGGTCAGAAGTAAGAGCGGCATCTGCATTCCCTGTCGTGATTGGCGTAAAGCTTTCGTCTACCGGGAATAAATACAAAGCCCGGGCACCACTAAGCGAGTATGTAAAAGTGCTCATTCTCGAACCGATTTCCTTAACCAAAGTGAACTGGTCGTAGTTCGAAAGATCTTTTGCCCCCATACTGGTCAAATCAGCCTGCAGCTGATTGTCAAAGAACACCTGCTGAATCCCTTCCTGATACTGCTTAAAGATGATGTCGAGCTTCTCGGCCGTTTGAATAACCGTCTGCTGGTTGGCCGACTTGGCATTTTTCTGAACGATAGATTTGGCTGTCTGATAAGATAAGATACCAAGCGACAGCACAAAGACCATTATGGCAACAAAAAAGATGAGAAACAGACGTACACCAACGGATCTGGAAGGATCCAGCTTGCTAGCTTTTAAGCCTTTCGTGTATGTAACCGATTTCTTAAATACGTTCTGAAAAAGCTCTTTGGATTGCTCAGGGTTATCTTGCTGCTTTCCTTCTCCTCCTTTGTCCTTTGCCTTTCGCTGCAACTTTGGAAATTTGGCCATCCTGCTCACCCGTTCCTTCTGAATATTTTAGTCCTAATTAGTATTTCGGCAGTACAACCAATTTCTTAAGACCTTTGTAAAATATCATGCATTTTCTTCAAATCTTTTTGTAAAAATGGACAAAAAAACCCTTTGTCTGACCGACAAAGGGTTACATTTCAGGACTATAGATCTATTTCTTTTTTCTCATCATGTCGAAATATTGAACTGGCTGATCCACTTTAAATTTGACAAGCTGCAGCGGATGACGGGCTGCATCAATTTCGTTGCCGTTCTCATCCCAAAGCGTACCCACGGTTTGTTTGAAGAACGTGTCCCCCGGTCCGAAGAATTCCACTTCCTGCCCGGGTTTAAAATGGTTGCGCTGCTGAACGGTCGCCATGCCGGTTTCGGCGTCGTAATCCATGACCAGACCTGCGAAGTCATAGGGAGCCGCTTTTTCCTCAGGTTCATAAATATGATCTTCATGGTCGGGCGTATCGTAAAAGAATCCGGTATTCAGCGGGCGGTTCGCCGCTTTGTTGATTTCTTCCACCCATTCGGGTTTCAGCACGTAATTCTCTGGATCTTCCATATAAGAATCAATGGCGCGGCGGTAGGCATTAACCACCGTGGCCACATAATGGATCGACTTCATGCGGCCTTCGATTTTAAAGCTGTCCACACCGACATCGATCAGATCCGGAACGTTAGCAATCATGCACAAGTCCTTGGAGCCCATCGTAAAAGCATTGTCTTCTTCTGCAAACAGCGGAATTTGTGTCGTGCCAAGCTTAAACTGCTGCAGCACGCGGTCATCCGCGGCTTCTTCCTCTGAGATCCACGTCTGCTCGCGGGCATCCTCAAACAGATCGTATTTCCAGCGGCAGGACTGGCAGCAGCCCCCGCGGTTGGAGTCGCGGTCCGTAAAGTGGTTGGACAACACGCAGCGCCCCGAGTAGGAAGAACACATGGCGCCATGGATAAATGCTTCGATTTCAATGTCCACGTGGTTTTTGATTTCGGCGATTTCCTCCAGGCTGGTTTCGCGTCCCAATACTACGCGCGGCAGCCCTTCCTCTTTCCAATACTGGACCGCCTGCCAGTTCACGGTGGACTGCTGGGTGCTCAAATGCACCTCCAGGCCGGGAACTACACGCAAAGCCGTATCGACGATAATCGGATCTGCCACAATGATCGCGGAGATGCCGACTTCGTAAAGGTTACGCAAATACTCCTCAATGCCGGCAAGATCCTCGTTATGCGCGTAGATATTAGTCGCTACAAAAACTTTAGCGCCGTATTTCTTGGCGAATTCAACGCCTTCACGCATTTCCTCAAAGCTGAAGTTATCCGCATTGGAACGGAGGCCGTAATGTTGTCCGCCGATATACACGGCATCTGCGCCGTAATGGACCGCAAATTTCAGCTTCTCCAGGTTACCGGCCGGAGCCAGCAGCTCCGGTTTGTCGAGCCGGTATCTTTTTCCTCTATATTTAGGCTTGTGCTGTTCATTTGCGGAATGCTGTTCAATAGACTTATGACGTTCAATGGTTGACACAAAGATTCACCTCTCTTGATGCGGGATTAAACAGATTAATAAACCTGCTCTTTATAATAAAAACCAAATGACAATTCACGCTCAGGGTCCTGCAAACGGCGGATTCCGTCCATCCAGCTGTCCTGGAAGGCATAATTCTCCGGATCTGCAGCAAACAAGTTGATCGCTTGGCGGTATGCTTTGATCACGGCGATCGTATACGCCGCCGGCTTCAGCAGCGATTCGATTTTGAAGCTGTCCACACCGGCTTCCAGCAGCAGATGAAGATCCTCCAAAATGCAGATATCGTCCGAGCTCATAATATGTGTTCCATTAACATCTTCGTAAATCGGATATTTCTCCTCCTGGCGTTCGGCTTCGATCAGGAACAACCCGCGTTCCTTACCGAGATCACCTTCAACCGGACGCCCCTGGTGCGTCATATAGCTGGCTACAAGCGCCCGTTTGGAATGATAGATGTTGGTCATCCCATGGACCTGCACTTCGGCTTCTACCTGCAGATGCGGCATCATGCCCGTAATTTCATCCATGTTCAATTCACGGGCTAGCACCACGCGGGATGCGCCTTTGCTGCCCCAATAGTTGGCCGTCGCATAGTTGGTCGAGGTCATCTCAGCGTTCCAATGCAGCGCGAGGCCCGGAGCCACCTTCCGCGCTGTCCGCAGCACGGCCGGATCCCCGAATTGGACGGCGTCCGCCCCCGCCTGCTGAACCTCCTGCAGATAAACGTCGAGGCCCTCCAGCAGATCGTTGCTGATCAGGTTGCTGACGCTCACATAAACCTTTGCCTCCCGGCTGTGCGCAAACTCCGCGATCTTCCGGATATCCTCCAGAGAGCATTCGCCCGGCAGGCGCATGCCGTATTTATCTTCCCCTACCAGGACCGCGCTGGCCCCGGCATTTATAAAAGAGACCGCTTCCTCCACCGAACCCGCCGGTACAAGAAGTTCCGGTTTTCCTGCTTTCATTGCTTCACACACCTCTGTCTTATTTGGCCGCAGCCTGGCTTTTTTTGATGTTCGCCAAATGTTCCTGATAAGTAGCAGCAAACAAATGCTCCTGGCTGCCGTCCTTTTTCGTTACGTAAAATAAGTAATCCGATTTCTCCGGCTCCAAAGCCGCTTCAATCGACTTCAGGCTCGGCGCTGCGATCGGTCCCGGAGGAAGACCTTCATAAAGATAAGAATTATAAGGACTATCCACCTTGCGCAGATCCGAATTGAGCAACCGTTCTTTCGGTTTGCCGAGCAAATACTGAACGGTCGCATCGATCTCCAGCTTCATGTTCTGCTTCAGCCTGTTATAAATAACTCCGGCAACGATAGGGCGCTCCTTATCGACAACCACCTCACGCTCCACGAGGGAAGCGATCGTCATGATCTGGTTCAGCGAATAACCGTTTGCCTTGAGTTTGGCATCGAAATCCGGAATTTGCTCCAGCTTGACCGAAGTTTCCTCCAGCATCCGCTGAATCATATCCGCTTCCGTGCTTCCCTTCTTCAGTTCATAAGTTTCCGGGAATAGATAGCCTTCCAATCGGTACATCAGTTTGGCGTCCGCAGGAATTTGTTCAAGCAGCGAACTTTCGATGCCGCCGGACGCAGGGTCTTTGACCAGCTTCAGGAACGTTTCGGCGTTCGCGACTCCTTCTTCCTGAAGTTTGTCAGCCATCTGCTTGACCGTAAACCCTTCCGGGATCGTAAAGCGGATCATCTCTTCCGGAACTACGTCCCCACTGTTCAGCTTGGCAATGATTTGATCCGCCGTTGCTCCAGGATTCATTTCATAGGTTCCGGCCTGAAAGCGGCTGCCCTCGGACTTGTATTTCAAGGAAAGCTTAAACAGAAGGCTGTTACGAATAAGTCCCTTGTCCTGCAGTAAATCCGCAATGGCTTCTGTTCCTGTGCCCGGTTCTATTGTGAAGCGGACAGGCTGATCCGATTTGGCAGGAGGCTGAAGCCCCCAGTACACGTAGGCTCCCGCTCCACCCGCAGCTATAATTAAAACCAAAACCACGGCTAAAACAAGACGCATTCCCTTCTTCACCAAGTCAGCTCCTTTACAGCCAAAAAGAGCGGAAGCTCCGCCCTTCTTGGGATACATGCTATATGCCTTCAGACATCCAATAAAGCCGGAGGCCGGCGGGCTTGATTAGCTCTCTTCTCCCACTGTGCTTACTCAGGAAAAGTCAGTTCATCGTACAGTTCGGAAACCTCTTCCCATTCATCGTCATCGTCGATGGTTTCCAAGGATAACTCCCCGTCTGCCCCGGCGACCACCTTCAGAATTTCCGGCTCATCCGACTTTGAGGGGCCATCAGGCTGCAGGACTACATACGAATGTCCAGCTACGTCAAACTCTTTCTCCACCTGATAATAAGTCGATTTCCCTTCATCATCCTGAAGCTCAACGACAGATCCAAAGGTCTCTTGAATTCGGTTCGTCCATACTACACTTTCACGGTTAAAAGCCGTCATTAATCTTCGTCACCGCCGAATTCATCCATCAGCGTGTTGAAGGTCTCTTCAACGATCTCCCATTCCTCATCACTGTCGATCGTATACAATTTCAGATCATCCCCGTCTTCCTCATAACGGAAAGCATAAACTTCTTCTTCGCTTTCTTCGTCATCCGATTCCAAAGGAACAACCATCATATATTTAGCGTCGGAGCCGTCAACCTCAAATTTCATGATGACTTCAAACTCTTCTTCATTGCCCTCGTCATCAGGAATATAAATGATTTCCGGTTCTTCTTCGTTGCCGATGATTTGGTTTGCCATCATTATCACCCTCACCTTATAGTCTTTGAGTCCAAATAATTCTGCAAAATAAGCGTCGCAGCCATTTTATCCACGACCTGTTTGCGTTTGCCCCGGCTTACATCCGCTTCCAGCAGTGTTCGATGCGCTGAAACCGTCGTGAGCCGCTCATCCCAAAGGTGAACAGGCAATTCCAATTGACCACGCAGTTTATCGGCGAACGCCATGCAAATCTCGCCCCGGGGTCCGATCGTGCCATTCATGTTCTTAGGCAGTCCTACCACGATCTCGTTAATCTCGTACTGTTTAACCAGCTCGGCAATCTTGACAAGCTCTCCCTCATCGCGGCGTTTCTCCAGCGTATCGATTCCCTGAGCCGTCCAGCCCAGTTCATCGCTTACGGCTACGCCGATCCGGCGATCACCATAGTCGAGCCCCAATATCCTCATTCTACAACTCCTGTCGAAAAGCTGAAGCCTCTGCTTGAGGATTAACGGTTATGCCTCATATAGAAGCGCACCAGTTCCTCAATGAGCTCATCTCTTTCTTTCTTGCGTACAAGACTTCTGGCATTGTTATGCCGCGGGATATAAGCCGGGTCTCCCGACAGCAAATATCCGACAATCTGGTTGATTGGATTGTATTCCTTCTCCTTCAGCGCTTGGTAAACGGTAAGAAGGATTTCCTGTGCGGACGCCTCCTGCTCATCGCCGGTGACGTTAAACTTTACAGTTTTATCCATGGAGTCCATCATGCCACCTCAATTCTCGGCCACAACGGCCTAAAGCCGTTATGCCTATAAAGACTAAGCCGTTCCCGCCGGTTTCGGGCCAAGCTTATATCATTTACTATACCATATCGGGGCTCCGAGAAGGAAATAGGAAACTAGAAAATTTCCCGACAATCGGAGCCCCGCAGCCTTTTAAAATTAAGCTTGAGCCGCTACCAGCTCGCCGGCCAGTTTAAGCGCCTCATCCAGCTTGGAGGCGTCTTTGCCGCCTGCCTGCGCCATGTCCGGACGGCCGCCACCGCCGCCGCCGCACAATACGGCAATTTCTTTCACCAGCTTGCCTGCATGCAGACCGCGTTTCACATCCTGCGGCGGTACCGCTACGACAAAGTTAACTTTGTCTTCGGCAGCTGCGCCAAGCACCAGAACCGCGTCCGGCACTTTCACCTTCAGCTCGTCCGCCAGCGTGCGGAGCGCATCCATGCTGGATGCCTGTACGCGTTCGGCCAGCAGCTTGGTTCCGCCGACTTCAACGACGCGGCTCGTCAGCTCGCCGGCTTCGATTGCGCTCAGCTTGCCCTGCAGCGATTCGTTCTCGCGGGACAACTCTTTGACCTGCTGATGCAGCGCTTCGATCCGTTTAGGCACTTCGGTTACATTGGACTTCAGCAAAGCTGCAGCATTCTTCAGCACATCAAGCTGCTCGTCCATGTACAGGTAAGCATAACGGCCGGTAACCGCTTCGATCCGGCGTACGCCGGAGCCGATGCCGCTTTCGCTGACCAGCTTGAACAGTCCGATTTCGGACGTGTTCTGCACATGGCAGCCGCCGCACAGCTCAAGGCTGTAGCCGCCGACTTGGACGACGCGGACAATGTCGCCGTATTTTTCGCCGAACAACGCCATGGCGCCCATCGCTTTCGCTTCGTCGATCGGTTTCAGCTCGATTGTGACTTTCAGGCTGTTCCAAATCTGCTCATTGACGCGGCGTTCGATGTCCGCCAGCTCCTCAGGCGAGATGCTGCCGAGGTGAGAGAAGTCAAAGCGCAGACGCGCCGGCTCCACCAGGGAACCCGCCTGGTTGACATGGGTGCCAAGCACTTCTTTCAGCGCTTTGTGCAGCAGGTGGGTCGCCGTATGGTTCTTCACAATATCGGAGCGTTTCGAATGGTCAACTTCGGCATTGACGGTTGTACCCGTCCGAAGTTCACCTGTTTCCACCGTGATTTCGTGTACATGCTGGCCGTGCGGCGCCTTAAATAGACCCGACACTACTGCGGTTCCGCTTTCGCCGCGAATCCAGCCCTGGTCGCTGACCTGGCCGCCGCTTTCCGCATAGAAAGGCGTAGCCTGCAGGATTACTTGACCGGTTTGGCCTTCGGAGAGCGTGTCCACAAAGGAATCGCCGGAAATAATCGCCAAAATTTTGGAGGATGCCTCCAGCTCATTATATCCAATGAAATCTGTTTTAGTCGTGAAGTCGGCCAGTACACCGCCTTGGACCTTCATGCTGCCGCCTGTATGAGACGCCGCACGCGCCATGTCGCGCTGCTTCTGCATCGCCGCTTCAAATCCTTCGCGGTCGACCGTCAGGCCGTGCTCCAAAGCGTAGTCTTCGGTCAGATCCAGCGGGAATCCGTACGTGTCGTACAGCTTAAACGCATCAGCGCCGCCGATCACCGTTTGGCCCGCCTCTTTGGCCTCCTTGGAGACCTGCTCCAGAATGGCAAGCCCGTCGGTCAACGTTTCGTGGAAACGTTCTTCTTCGCCGCGGATCACCTTTTCGATGAATTCGCGTTTGGTGACTACGTCCGGATAGAATTCGCCCATGATTTGTCCAACCGTCTCTACAAGAGAGAACATGAACGGACGGTCCAGTCCGAGCATTTTGCCGTAACGGACAGCGCGGCGCAGC
Organism: Paenibacillus physcomitrellae; assembly: GCF_002240225.1. NCBI lineage: Bacteria > Bacillati > Bacillota > Bacilli > Caryophanales > Paenibacillaceae > Paenibacillus > Paenibacillus physcomitrellae. Next base: position 1,868,505 of record NZ_CP022584.1, read on the forward strand.
AAGCGGCGGATGACATAGCCACGGCCTTCATTGGAAGGCAGCACGCCGTCAGCTACCGCAAACGCAACAGTACGGATGTGGTCGGCGATAACTTTGAATGCAACGTCAAGCTCGGCGTCTTTGCCGTATTCCTTCTTGGCGATTTGAGCTGTCTGCTGAATAATCGGCACGAACAGATCGGTATCGAAGTTGGAGTTAACGTTCTGCAAAATCGAAGCGAAACGCTCCAGACCCGCGCCTGTATCGATATTTTTGTTTGGAAGCGGCGTATAGCTGCCGTCTTTGTTATGGTTGAACTGCGAGAATACGAGGTTCCAAACCTCGAGGTAACGTTCATTTTCCCCGCCCGGATACAGCTCCGGATCCTCAGGATCATTGCCATAGGCCTCGCCGCGGTCATAGAAAATTTCCGTACAAGGTCCGCAAGGGCCTTCGCCAATATCCCAGAAGTTGTCCTCCAGCTTGATAATACGGCTTGCAGGCAGGCCGATCTTCTCGTTCCACAGCTTGTACGCTTCTTCGTCTTCCGGGTAAACCGTAACAGACAGGCGCTCTGGATCAAAACCGATCCAATCTTTGCCGGTCAGGAATTCCCACGCCCAGGTGATGACTTCTTCTTTGAAATAATCGCCGATAGAGAAGTTGCCCAGCATTTCAAAGAATGTATGGTGGCGGCGCGTCTTGCCGACGTTCTCAATATCGTTGGTACGGATACATTTCTGCGAATTCGCGATCCGCGGATTCTCCGGCTTCACGCGGCCGTCGAAATACGGTTTCAGCGGCGCCATGCCGGCGTTGATCCACAGCAGGGATGGATCGTTATGGGGAACCAGCGAAGCGCTCGGCTCGATCGAATGTCCTTTGGACGCAAAGAATTGCAGCCATTTGGAACGGATTTCACTTGCTTTCATTTACGTTTCCTCCTGTATTTGAAAATAGAAAAAACGCCCCTGAAGATCAGGGACGATTGTCTCGCGGTACCACCCTGGTTATCAGCTGTCCGGAGTTCGTCCCTGCTTAAGGGAACTATCCTCTGCTGATCGCCTTTGCCGATTCTGTAACGGGAATCCCCGGCGGAGTTTGTCCGCACTCTGAAAGCAGCTTTCGGCCCTGGCCTTTATTCCGGTTCTCTCACCCGATGCCGCAGCGCTTCCGGCTTGCACAGCCTTGGAAACGGAGACAGCAAAGGAACCGCTCGCTGGTGAATGGATCAGGACTTACTTGTTTTCATCTTCGTGTTGGTTGTTTAATAGAAGCGCTCCAATAAGCGCACAAAATCAATATTAGTATATAAGCCCGCGGCGCAGCCTGTCAATCGTGAGCCTATACCGTTTTCCGGCGGATGTAGTAGGCGTAGAAGTGCTGGATCACGACTTTAATGACGGCGAAAAAAGGAACGGCCAGAATCAGGCCCGGAATGCCCCCGATTTCCCCGCCGACCAGCAGCGCAAAGATGATGAACATCGGATGCAGATGCAGCGTCCGTCCGACAACCTGAGGCGAAATAATATTGCTTTCAATAATCTGGCAGGCCATATTGACGATAACGACGAACAACACCATTTTCCAGGAAATTGTGGTTGCGACCAGTGCAGCCGGGGCGGCCCCGAGGAAGGGCCCCAGATAAGGAATGATATTGCACACCGCCACCACGCCGGCGAACAGCAGCGCATAAGGCATACCGATAATCATGTAGCCTGCATAAGCCAACACACCGATGATGACGCAGACCAGGAATTGTCCCCTCACATAATTGCCGAGCGCTTCATCAATTTCCTTAAGCAGGCCTACGATGGATTTGCGGTGCGATTTGGGCAGGCAGCGGATCAGCATCCGCTCGAACACTTCAAAGTCCTTTAGCATGTAGAAGATCAGGAACGGGATGATAAAAGCGTTGAACATCACGCCGATTGTCGTGCCGATGTTGTCCAGGAAACCGGAAATCCCGGCCGCGAGCCGCTGTTCGGCCTGGTAAAACCAGTTATTCATCCCCATGCGGATGCCCTGCGGCAGCATCGGATTATCCCATTTGTTCATAATCTGCTGCGTATGCATCGTAAACTCCGGCAGGTGTTCGCCCAGCTCACCCAGCTGCTCGATGAACATCGGAATCATATTCATTAGAATGACGGTCAAGCTGGTCAGGAAAACGGCATAGATCAGCAGTACCGCCATTGTTCTCGGCACTTTACGCGAATTCAGCATTTTGACGATCGGATTAAGCACATAAGAGATGATGATCGCGATGAGAAACGGGGCAAGCACCGCTTTTAGAAAACTGTAAACAAGTCCGAATAATGGCCTGAGCAGCCAAATAAAATATAAAATAATCAGCGACAGCAGCACCCAGCAGCCGTAGCGGAACAATCTGCTTTTGTAAAATGGCTCCATTGTAGCTAATCCCTCCCCGCCAGCGGACTGGCTATATGTCAGTATATGCCGCTGCCGCCCAAAATAACCCGGAAGCAGACAGAACAAACGGACAAACAGAAGGGAAAACAACGCCGGCGCCCGCCATTTACAAGAAATCAAAAAGCAGACCGCCGTGTTTAGCCAACACTGATCGGTCTGCCTGATAAGAAACCCCTATACAGTTAAGCGGCTATGTAGTTGAGCATCAGGAAGGGGCATGGAGCTCCGGATATTCCTGCACCATTTCGTCCCCGAAGAACAAATCGTCCAGCGAGCTCAGCGTGCCGTCTTCTTCCACCTGATAGACCGACATTTTATCGCCGTTTACGGTCAGTTCAATAAAGCAGCCCCAGCAGTAAAACTGATGGGAACCAATTTTTCCGATATCTTTAGAATTGCAGTTTGGACATTTCATCATCATATTCAACACCATCTCTCCGATAAATTAACGGTTCTCCAGCCGCTGCTCGCTAAAGGCAGGGACCATCACGGCATTTTCGCCCTTAACAATATCCCCGGTAAAAGGCAGCAGCTTCCGTCCTTCCACCAAGTCGGAGATAAAACCGTCACTAATTTCAAACCCTGTTATTGTATTTCCCAAATGTTGGTCAAAATAAACATCACTGACGTGACCAATCATAACTCCCTCACTGGTCAGCACTGGGAGTTCCTTTACCTTGCCGCTGCCAAGCGCAAAAGTAAGTTTTATATGTTCAGCATCCATTTTGCGGACGGCTTGTTTATTGCGGATCATGACGGCGTCTTCGCCGTAAGCGATAATGTCTTCCCAAAGCACGGCTTTAATTTGAGGAGAAAATAAGGTTTTCCCTTCAAGCATAATGCCTGCAACCTTCCAGTCTTCGCTAAGGAGCACATCCAAAACCTTGCCGATCTCCTTGCCATTATCCACATCAAACACCGGCAAACCGATCATTTCCTGCAGCTTCATGGCATGGGCACCTCCTCTAGAAATTCAGCGACCCCCTTTCCCGGTATAACGTAATAGAACCCTTATCGTCTATTACGAATCCGGGCAAGGATGGTTCCAACTTTTTGCGCCGTTTGCTCCATTTCCTGTGTAGTATTACCCAAACCAAAACTAAAACGAATCGCCGAGCGCAAAAATTGTTCCGGCAGCTTCATCGCCTCCAGCACATGGGAAGGTTCCAGTGAGCCGGAGGTGCATGCTGAGCCGCTCGCAACCGCAATCCCTTCCATATCGAGATTCATCAGCATCGTCTCCGTTCCGACCTCCGGAAAGCTAATGTTCAGAATATTCGGCAGATGCTCTGTCGGATGCCCGTTTACATGGTAATGCTCGGGGCCGACTTCGGTGTTCAGGCCGTGTAAAAGCGTTTGGCGCAGCGTTTCATAATTCGCCCGTCTGCCTTCCAGATCTGCGGCTGCGATTTCAGCAGCCTTCGCAAAACCGGCCAACCCAGCCATATTTTCCGTGCCGGCCCGGCGTTTGCGCTCCTGGTTGCCGCCGTAGAGGATCGGGTCAAGCATGGTACCACGTCGGAGATAAAGCGCTCCTACCCCCTGAGGTCCGTTGATTTTATGGGAGGATACGCTGAGAAGATCCACCGGCAGGTCCTTCATGGATAAACGAATGCTTCCGAAGGCTTGTACCGCATCCACATGGAACAAGATTCCGTGTTCTTTAGCCACCGCTCCGACCGCCTCAACCGGATGAAGGGTGCCTACTTCATTATTGCCGTACATAAGGCTGATCAGAATCGTATCCGGCCGAATTGCTTCCTTAACCTGCTCCAGATGAACCTGGCCGTACCGGTCGACCGGAAGGTAGGTCACTTCAAAGCCCAGCTGCTCCAAGCGTTCGCAAGCATGCAGTACTGCATGATGTTCAGTAGCCGCCGTAATCATATGTTTACCCTTACCGGCGTTACGGCAGGCGGTTGCGGCTCCGAATAAAGCCAGATTATCACTTTCGGTTCCGCCCGAGGTAAAGATCAGCTCGTCCGGCCCGCAGCCGAGCGCAGCGGATACCTGATCCCTCGCCCCGTTGACGATCCGTTTCGCGTCCCGACCAAAGGCATGCACACTGGAAGCATTCCCGACCTTTCCTTTCATAATTTCAAGCATCGTTTCCGCCACAAGCGGATGAACCGGCGTGGAAGCCGCGTGATCCAAATATATATGATTCATAATGGAAGACTCCTTAAATTCAAATCAAGAATAGATGTACAGGCGCTTATTTCATTAATCAGTAAAAGTCAAACCCGCGCTGCATCCCTTAGTATAGTCTTTTATACAGTCACTTACAACGGAATAATCCGTGACTCTTAAATTTTCGCCAGCTATTCAGGACTTAAAACCCAAAGCGGTAAAAATCCCCCCGGCAGCAAGCATCCGTCCATTAAAATTGCTTGCCCCCATTCAAAAAAAACGCTATGGGACAAGGTCCCCGCCTATGATAATATAATAGTTAACAATCTAGAATCAGATCAAAAGACCACTGCCAACATCGCCATGTGAAACCGCTTACCATAGATATACGAAACAAGCAAAGGGGAGGGCGCCTTATCGTGTCAAAACCATCCATGAAGCCATCCGTTGTATCCCGATTCTCCATGAACTGGAGCCACTTTAAGTCCAAGCTTCTGCTGAAGTATATACTTTCCTATCTCCTGATGTTCTTAATTCCTTTAACAGGGGTTACTCTATTCGTTTATGAAAACGCAGTCAACAGCCTGCGCTCCGAAATTGAACAGTCCAACGTCAACCAGCTGAATCAAGTCAAAGCCACCCTGGACGACCGGATGTCCGAGCTTCAACAGATCGCGAGCAAAATCTCTTACGACGAGCATCTTACCCCTTATATGGTTCACCATCCTTATTACGGTGTCGAGGCGATCCGTTCCCTGGCCAGCTATAAGGCCAACAGCGGGATTCTGGAGGACCTGTTCTTGTACTTCCATAATGATTCTCTTATTTATTCGTATCGCGGACTGGCTGACCTGGATGTAACGTTTAACCGGATGTACCAATTTGAGAACTGGAGTGCCGAACAGGTGCGCAAGGATCTCAACGAGCTGAATCATCCCGTGATGATGCCTGCCGAAAAAGTCACGGTCAGCTCCAAGAAAGAACCGATGCTCGCCTTAATCGTACCGATTAAACCCAATGATCCCTATCCTTACGGAAGCATTTTATATTTAATGAAGGAATCGACGCTGATGGGGGTCATGGATTCGATTCTCAACGACTATTCCGGTAGCAGTTATATTTTTGATGAGAACAAACAGCTGCTTACGGCCAACAACCATGGGTTTAACCTCCCTGAGAGCGAGCTGAATTCACTTTCGTCGCTGGATCCGGGGATCCATAGTTTGACGCTGAGCGGGGAGCCGTATTCCGTAGTTTCAGTCAAGTCCAAAGAAAACGACTGGACCTATATGACCGTAATGCCAAGCTATCAATTCTTCAGCCATGTTTCTCCGATTAAAAGCTTGATCCTGCTGGTCTTCTGTATTGCCGTGCCGATCGGTATTTTCGCAGCTATCCTGCTGGCGAGACGCCAGTATCACCCGATTCGCGACCTGCTTGAATTTGCCGGATTGAAGAATGAACCCGGTGTTAATTTCAAAATGCGCAGCGAATGGGAATGGATCCGTCAGATGCTGCATGACTACAGCGCGCGGATCCATATGCAGCAGCCTTATGTGCGGAATCAATGCCTGCTTCTGCTGCTCAAGCATGGCAAACCCGACGACCCGGAAATCAAGGAAATGGTCGCCGCCTCCGGCCTGGAGCTGCCGGAGAACCGAGGATACTACTTCTGCTTAATTCTCGCTTGGGACGAGGGGCAGGAGTCGGGCCTGTCATGGCGCCATGCAGAAGAAACGCTTAGCGAGTTTGATATTCCTGATTTGGATGCAAAAGCATATGGGCTTGAATTCTCACCGACCGGCCAGTTTGCGCTGATGCTTTCTATAGATGTGGATTCTCCGGACGAAGCTCTTCTTCGGGTTCCGTCCATCGTGGATACCGTTAAGGTGACGCTGGTCGAAAGCTCCCAGCCGGTTCCTTATATCGGCGTAGGAACTTTATATGATGATTTGGCGGACGTGAACCAGTCTTTCATTGAAGCGGCCGCGGCGCTGGAGCACCGGATGGTCGGCTCCAACGGGCGGGTAACGTATTTCGGCCAGCTTGCCGAATTAAACGCCGCTTCTGCGGATACCTACTGGCTGCCGAAATCAGACAGCCTGAAGCTTGTGCAAAGCTTGAAGCAGGGCAATGAAAGTGTAGCCCGGGAGGTTATCTCCAGCATCATGAACGACGTGAAAGAGCAGGCGTTGTCTATGCACCTGCTGCGCTGCGTGTGCTTCGATCTGCTGAATACGCTGCTGAGAACCGCTTCCGAGCTTGGTATGGATGATGTCTTTCAGGATATCGCCAGCTTTACGTCCTTTGATACACTGGAGGAGCTGGAGGCCAAGCTTGGATTCCTGGCCCTGCGGATTTGTCAGCAGGTGGAACACAAGGCAGAAACCGAGCAGTACTCCATGATTGATGATGTCGTGGCTTATGTCGATCAACAATATATGGATTACACTCTTAGCCTGGAGCATGTGGCTCTCCGCTACTCGATCTCCAGCTCGTATTTAAGCCGGATCTTCAAAGAGAAAACCGGCAGCAACTTCTCCCAATATATCTGGCAGCGCCGGATGGATGAGGTTTCACGGCTGCTGGTCACGACCAGCGCCCCGCTGAAGGAAATTATCGAGCAGGTCGGTTACCTGGACGCTCCGAATTTTATCCGCAAATTCAAGAAAGAGACAGGCTACACGCCGGGACAGTACCGCAAGCTGCATGCAGGTGCGCAGCGGTAGCTGTATGCATGAGAGTGGCGGTAATTGCTGCAAGAGAGCGGCGGTAGCTGTCACCATCCACCGCACCTATTATCATTTAACCGAAAAAACACTTCCGTCCGCCTTGGCGGTTTCGGAAGTGTTTTAGTTTCAAACGACTGTTAAGCAGCAAATTTAAATTCCTTAGTTCCCGGTTATCCCTGCGGTTCGTTCAGCACGTAATCGACCAGTTCATCCAGCGGAACCGTCGCCAGTGCAATCGCCGTATCGGTCACGCCGTAATAAATGTAGAGAAGGCCATCTTTGAGCACATTGCCCGTCGGGAAAATGACGTTCGGAATCTGGTAGCCAAATTTCTCGTAATACGTTTCCGGCTCCATGATGAAGTTGCGGGTGCGGGCAATGATCTTTTCCGGATTGTCCAAATCCAGCAGCATGGCCCCTACGCGGTAGACAACCTCGTCATCCACACCGTGGTAGAGCACCAGCCAGCCTTTATCCGTCCGGATTGGCGGCGTGGAGCCGCCGATTTTCCGGGATTCCCAGCCAGGATGCTCCCCTTTGGCGAGCAGCTTTGGTTCTTCCCAGTGGACCAGATCCTCGGAATACGTAATCCAGATCGCGGCTTTCTCCGTGCCGTACGCTTCGCCTACATATTCCTCCGGCCGGCGCAGCATGACGAATTTACCGTTAATTTTCTCCGGAAACAAAATATTGTCCCGGTCGTTAATGTCCAGCGGTGTCGTATCCGCCACAAACTCCCAGTCGAGCAGATTACGGGAGACAAGGATGGAAGAACGGGTCAGCCAGTGCCCCTCCTGTTCTCCCCATCCATCCGGATATTCCGGAAAGGATCGGTCTGGAACCCCGGCTCCCGTCGGATAGTAGTTCATGGCGCAGGGCCGAAGGGCGTAATTCATATAATACGTCCCGTCAATTTTGACAAGGCGCGGATCCTGAACGCTGCCGTATGGGAAACCGAGCATATCCGGCGTCACGATCGGTTCATCCTTCACATGGGTGAAATGGACGCCGTCCTCGCTTTCCAGCAGGCCCAGGTAATTTTTGCAGGGCGTGAGCGAACCAGCGGTCCGCTCCACCATATAAAATTTACCCTCTTCCATAATCACTGCCGGATTAAATACCGTCACTTTACGCCATTCATAGCCGCCCGGGACTACAATCGGATTGTCCGGATGTCTGGTGATCTTCATCTCTCTCTCCGCCTCCTGCGTCAGCTCTGTTTCCAGCGGTCATAAGCCGCCTGATAGATTTCGGCCATACGTTCGCCGCCCATTTTCTTCACGGTATCCAAATATTTATCCCAGTTCGTCAGCGGTTCGGCACCCGTAATAAACTTAGCTTCCATGCTCCGCACGTAAGTGTTCAGATCGGAGCTGAGCGCATTGACTTCCGCCTGCTCGTCTGGCGTCAGGAACAGTGTCGGGAACGGAATGCGGGCCCCTTTGTCAAGCAGCTTCGTTTTGGATTCATTATCAACCCACAAGTCGAAGTCGGTCTTCAGGCCTTTGTAAATATCCGGTGTAGCAATCGTTGGAGCCGGAATGCCGTAATCCGGCGTCAAAGTTGCCCGGTATTCCTCGCGGTCTCCGCCGCCCGGTACAGGCAGATATTGTTTGGTCAGCGTATCCTTGTCTGTATACTCCCACAGAATACCTTCAGGCCCTTTATCAAACATCAGCGAACCTTCATAGGAATACAGGTAGTCCACCCAGCGCATGCTGGCTTCCGGTGCCGGATTTTTATTCGAGATCGCGAAAGCACCTGTAGTGATGCCTCTGTTCTTGGCAATAGCCGGCTTGTCGACCATGTCGCTGCGGACCGGAGCAAACATTGGATCCTCAGTGCTAGGATCTCCGCCTTTGGTCATATAAGCATTCCAGTCGGAGAACAAGGCCACCTGGTTGTTCTGCGCTTTGGCTTTCTTCTGGTCGGCAGTTTGCGAGAAGCTTTCATGGTCCAGCAAATCTTCCTTCCACAGCCGGTTCATAAACTCCAGGTACCCTCTGTAACCTTCCTCAAGCGGGGTGTAATGCACTTTATCCGCGTCATCCACGTAAACTTCTTCATCGTAGATTCCGAAGGCACCCAGCAGCCAGGTACGGACTTCTCTAAGGCCAGTCGGATTGGAAGCCACGGACAGCGGGATTTCGTCGGCTTTGCCGTTGCCGTTCGGATCTTCTTCTTTGACGCGTTTCAGGTATTGATACAGCTCTTCCGTTGTTTCAGGCAGCTTCGTTACGCCCAGCTTCTTCAGGAAATCGCCGTTGTACCACAACGGATTCCGGTACCAGGGCTGGTTGAAGTCGATCACCGGCAGGGAATAGATATGCCCGTCCGGAGCGGTGATGGATTTGCGGACATCCGGATTTTCCTCCAGGACCTTCTTGAAATTGGGCGCATAATTGTTGATAAGGTCCTCAAGCGGAATCAAAATACCCTGCCCGCCGTAGTTCATCTGTTCAGCAGGCGTCAGACCAGCCGCATAAAAGATGTCGGGATATTCGCCGCTGGCGAAAACCAGATTCTTTTTCGTATCAAAGCTGTCCTTGGCGGCATTCTGGAATTCAAAATGGATGTTGGTCTTCTTCTCCATCTCCTGCAGCACCGGCATATCCTCCCAATTCTGCAGTCCAACGTCAGGCGCCATCATCGTGAGGGTAATCGGCTTGCTTACAATCGGGAAGCCGTCTTTGCTTACAGCATCAGCCGCATTCCCCGAGCCGCTTGCGCTCCCGGCATTTCCGCCTCCCCCGCAGCCGGACAGCAAACCTGCCAATAAACCGGCAGACAGGAGCAGGGTCAAACCTTTTTTATGAAACATAGTAAAGTCCTCCCTTTTCAAAGATTGGTGATGGAACCCGTTTCTTCGGAATCCTTATTCTTCCTTGCTAGCATTACTCTCTTTAGTTCGTCATGTTTCTAGCCCTTCACGGAACCGATCATGACGCCTTGTACGAAATAACGCTGCACAAACGGATAAATGACGATAATCGGCAGCGTAGATACAATAATGACCGCGTACTTCACGAGGGAAGCGATTTCCGCTTTGTTGTTCATCGCCTGGGCAATATCGCTGCTGATCGCCGCCCCCGTTGTCTCCGCCGACATTTCCTGCAGGACGAGGATTTGACGCAGCACCATCTGCAGCGGATATTTGTCCGTGTCATTCAGGTAAATCAGCGCCGGAAAATAACTGTTCCATTGGTTCACACCGTAGAACAAGGTCATAACTGCGATAATCGGAGCCGACAGCGGCAGGATGATCTGCACAAACAAACGGGTGTTGGAGCAGCCATCCACCTGTGCCGCCTCCTGAAGCTCCTTCGGAATGGAAGACTGGAAAAATGTCCGGGCCACAATCAGGTTCCAAACAGACACACCGGTCGGCAAAATCAGCGCCCATAACGTGTTGACCAGTCCCAAATCTTTCACAACCAGATAGGTGGGAATCAGCCCGCCGCTGAAAAACATCGTGACCAGAATAAGGGCCAAAAACAGCTTGCGTCCCACCAAATCCGTACGGCTGAGCGCATAAGCAGACGGAATCGTGAGCAGCAGATTGAGCAAGGTGCCCAAAACGGTATAGACGATCGTATTTCGGTAACCCAGCCATATTTTAGGGTTTTCGAACACTAATTTATATCCGTCAAAGGTCAGGCCTTTCGGAAACAGCCACATTTCTCCCGAGCTTACGAATTTGGGACTGCTGATGGATGCACTGATAATGTAGACAACGGGATACAGGACAATGATCAAGGCAATTGCCAGAAAACAGTAAGTAACGACCAGGAAAAAACGGTCCACACCGGATTCCCTGATGGGGCCGGACGCCTTCATTCCTCTTGTAGACTTGGGTCCCTTAAGTACGGTTGCGGTCGCCATAAAACTCCTCCTTTCTCTACCACAGGCTCGTTTCGCTTGTCCGTTTGGCGAGCCTGTTAACAGCGACCAGCAGGATCGCATTCACTACCGAGTTAAACAGACCGACCGCCGTGGAGAAGCTGTACTGCGCGCTGACCAAACCGGACCGGTAAACAAATGTAGAAATAATATCCGAGGAGTCCATATTCAGCGAGTTTTGCAGCAGCAGGACTTTCTCGTAGCCAATGCCCAGAATGTTGCCGACATTCAAAATAAGCAGGATCGTGATCGTCGGAATGATCGTCGGAACATTGATATGAAGCATCCGTTTGAAACGGCTGGCTCCATCCATGATCGCGGCTTCATGAAGCTGCGGATCCACGGCCGACAACGCGGCCAAATAGATGATCGTGCCCCACCCGGTGCTCTGCCAGACACCTGACAAAACATAAACCGTTTTGAACCAGCGCGGGTCCGTCAGAAAATCGGGAGATTGAAAACCTAAAAACTCGATGAACTTCACGATCATCCCCGATGACGGGGAGAGAAACGTAATAATCATCCCGGCCATCACGACCACGGAAATAAAATGCGGCGCGTAGGTAACGGTCTGCACCGTTTTCTTGAAGAAACCGTTGCGGACCTCGTTAAAGGCCAGCGCCAGGATGATGGGCAGCGGAAACCCTACGGCCAGCTCATACAAGCTGAGACTAAATGTGTTCCATAATAAATCGCCGAAATAATAAGAATGGAAGAAACGCTCAAAATGCTCAAAGCCGACCCACGGACTTCCTGTGATGCCTTTCACTGGTGAAAAGTTTTTGAACGCAATCTGTATACCGTACATCGGCCAGTAACAGAACACCAGGAAAAAGAGCAGCGCAGGCGCCAAAAACAAATAAAGCTCCCAGTTCATGAAAATCCGGCTGCTCAGCGTTCGGCCCCCGGTCATGAGTTCGCCGCTTGCCGCCGTGCGTTTTCCTTCTCTTCTCATTTGTTCAGATCTCTCCTTCCTCCTTTTGAATAGAAAAGTTGACCCGGCAGTGTCAGCCTATCCGGACCATCCGGCGCCTCTCTTTATTGCTAGCGCTTACAATTCAAATTGTATGGAATGGTAGCTGACACCGTAAATATGTAAGATCTGAATTGTCAGGTCCGGCCTGGGGAAAAGCCTTGTCAGACAAGGATTTCTGCTTCCTTTCTGTCTTTGATTCCCCCCGGTGACTCCCGGCTGGAATATGTCGTTTTTAACCCCGGATTCCCCGGTTCAAATGATACATATTGTGCTTTCCGCTTCTCTATGTAAATCTGTCTATCGAAGTCTGTCACTGCGAGCCTTTCTATGATATGCCCAACTAACAGAGGATCTAGGAGGATTAAAGATCATGATTACGACTAAGCTGCCTCAAGTGATCGAACAGTTTCTGGACAAAGCCGACCAACGCCTGGCTGCTTATCCCGAGCTCCGGAAGCTCTTCCGCAACTGCTTCCCCAATACGCTGGAGACGACCACCAAACGGCTGGAAGACGGAACTACCTTTGTATTTACCGGAGACATTCCGGCGATGTGGCTGAGAGATTCAACCGAGCAGGTTCGCCACTATATCCCTTTTGCGAAAGAAGATCCGGAGCTGCAGGACATTATGGAGGGCCTGATTGCCCGCCAGATGTTCTATATCAACATTGATCCCTACACCAACGCCTTTAACGAAACGGCCAATGACCGACATTACCGGGCGACGGACGAATGCGATTTGAATCCGTGGATGTGGGAGCGGAAATATGAGCTGGACTCGCTTTGTTTTCCCGTGCAGCTCCTCTATGAATATTGGCAGACAACCGGACGGACGTCCATGTTTGACGATGCCTGCTACCAGGCGCTGAGCAGTATTGTCCAGGTGATCCAGACAGAGCAGCACCATATGGGAAAATCCCCTTACCGGTTCGTACGTCAAACCGAGCTCGAAACAGAGACGCTCCAGAACGATGGCCGCGGGCTGCCGGTGAACTATACGGGCATGAGCTGGTCCGGCTTCCGTCCAAGCGATGATGCCAATCTGTTCGGCTACAACATTCCGTCCAATATGTTTGCGGTTGTCATTCTCGGTCACATCCGGGAAATCGCGGAGGATATCTATAAGGATAGCAGACTCGCCGCACGGGCGAGCAAGCTGCGTAAGGAGATCAATTACGGCATTCGGGCCTACGGCATTTACAACCATCCCGTATACGGCAAAATTTATGCCTATGAAACGGACGGCTTCGGGAATTACTGCCTGATGGACGACGCCGGCACGCCGGGGCTGATGTCGATTCCTTACATCGGTTATGTCACGGCAGATGATCCGATTTACCAAAATACCCGCCGGTTTGCTTTAAGCTTTGACAATCCGTTCTATTTCGAAGGCAAATTCGCCAAAGGCATCGGCAGTCCGCATACGCCGGGCGGCTATGTCTGGCATATGGCCTTGGCCATGCAGGCCATGACCTCGACGGACGACGAAGAGATCAAGGCCCTGATCGACACACTGATCGACACCGACGCCGGCACCGGTTATATGCATGAAGGATTCCACCCCGACAATCCTGCCGATTTCTCACGGCCTTGGTTCGCCTGGTCCAACAGCCTGTTCGCCGCTTTGATCTGCAAAGCGATGGATAAAGGACTGGTTTAGGCGCCGGTTTAGGCGCCGGTTTAGGGACCGGTTTAGAAAGCTAAGCTTCACATAAGAAACAGCCAACCCAGCTGCAGGCCTGCCTGCGTTCAAGGTTGGCTGTCCTCTTTTTCCCCGAATATCAGAAATTATGCCTAAAAACGGTACACATGCCCTGCCTCAAACATACCATATCTCATCAACGGGCATCAGCCTAATTTAGATTGAAGGGTTGGAGTAGAGAAATATGGTATCTTATATGGATTTCACCTCACCTTCCGTGCAGTTTACTTACGATTTGAAGAATAACAATTTCTTCACCAAGGACAACCATAACCTGATCAACGCCCTTGGTGTCCAACAGCTTAATACGCTTGGCAATACCTCTCTGCTTGATATCTACCTCAGCAAATCCAATGTAGTTGAACCGCATACGCATCAAAACGCCTCAGAGCTGGTCTATTGCATTTCGGGGGCTGCCGTTGTTTCGGTGATCAATCCTTTTACAAAAAAGCTCATTAATCTGCCCATTACACCCGGTCAGGTTGCCAACGTGCCTCAAGGCTGGTGGCACTATGAAATCGCCTCGGAGGATAACACGCATCTGCTTGCTATCTTCGACGCGCCGACCCCGGAAGTTATCCTCGGCTCGGATTTGCTCCGCCTGACGCCGGCTAACGTGTTTGCCCACACTTACTGCCTGAACGAAGCGATGGTTAAAGAAACTTTAGCTCCTATTACCGATTCCGTGGTGATCGGCCCTCCAAACAACTGCGTAAACGGCAAACCATCGGGCATTAATGCCAGTATCGGTATCGGACACGGCATGGTGCCCGGATACTACAATCAGCCTACAGCCCGCCAAGACCAGCAGGCTTCGTACAACAACCAGACATATGGTCAAACTTATGGACAGCAGTACGACGCAGGCGCCGGACAATGGAATGGCCAGCAGTATCCTTATAATGAAGCCTATACGGCGCCAGCCCAGACGCAAACACAGACGCAAACGCAAACACAAACGCAGTCCCAGCAGCCGAGATACTACAGCATTTGGGAGCGTTAATCCTGCCGGGCTGTTTGTCCAAGACAATGGCGGAATAGGAAAGCTGTCTAGTCCACCTCAAACTCCCGCAGCATAAGATACAGCATAGTCAAACCAAAGGAGGTTGAAACCATGAGTGAAGTAGGTGGAGTGGGTGCCGGCTACGGCGCTTTCACATCAACTGGCGCTATCCTTGTTCTGTTTATCCTTTTGGTAATCATCAGCCGTTCTTTCCTGGTGTAACCTGCTAAAGGATTCAATCGGCCGATCGTCGACTATTAAGCCAAAAAGCCTCCGCTAACGCGGGGGGCTTTTTGGCATTTCAACTGCTTCCCGGCTCCGCTTTATAGTTTTGTATGCTCAAGACCAGGCAAGTCTTCTCATCTGGCTATCCCTTCGACTCTCCCAGGGATAACAATTCTCTTTCTTACGCCCTGGGCTTTGAGTTCTGTGTTATTATGGATATAAATTCCAATCCAATTAATAAGAGGGAGGTTCATCCCTTTGAGTAAAACCAAATACATACTGCTGAATGGCATGCTCCTTTGGGGCGGGTTGACCTCCACCCTGTTTGTTTCCATTCGTGTACTAGAAGGCAAAATTCATCTAGCCCCGACCGATCTCCTGGTTGAGCTGACTTCTACAGTGCCTGTTTATTTGTTTCTCGGGGGATGTATCGGAGAGGTCATGTGGATCATGAAGCAAAAGAGAGCTGCCACCGGCCAAAAAAAAGAATAGTCCTCCGGCAATCAGAGAGGCTATTCTTTCCGAAACTTATACAAGTACATATGCAAGTTTGAGATGGGACGCTTAGAAAGCACTGACATCCGGATCGGCTGTTTGAGACTGTCTTGGGAATAAAAAGCCTGTGGCATAAGGAGAATATTGACCTTTTAGCCGGAACCCTTTTTCGATCTCCACAGCCGCCTGGCGTGCATCTTCGGCCGTTCTTCTGCCTGTCACCATGTCGTGCATCAAGTTTAAAGCCATAAAATTAGCCGCTTCCAGATCACATTTAGCTGTAGCTTCACCAGCCGTCCGATCGGGATACAAGCTGCCGTCAAACCACGCTAAATCATCGTAAAACTGGACAGGAACCTTGTAATCAATGGTCTGCTCCAAGTAATCCAGATGCGGTGTCGGAGTATTATGAGGCACGGTTTGAAGATGAACAACCGTACGTTTCCACGGGCCATTGTTATACCAAGTAATTTTAGTCCAGCTGAAATCTTGAGGCATGCCGTATTTGCGGATGAACAGATGAACCGTATTCTTTTGCTCCTCTGGCCACGCCGCCAGAATTTGATCTAAAACCGAATGATAAGCATTATTATACACGTGAACAATTCCCTCCCGCTAACAGATACAGTATGGTATGCGGGGCTGGTGCCTAGAGTGACAGTTATGACTTTATTGCTCTATTTAACTTGGTCTGTGAATAATATTGGTTGTTGGGATTAAGGAAACCGCCCCACTTAAAGGACGGCTGAAGCTCATCATGCCGGTGGTTCGATTATTGATGATGCTGGAGTACCACTTTTGAACACTCGAACATTGCCAATATTTTTCTATTTATTATAAAATCATTTTTCCATGTAGGGAGTGACGGTTTTTGCCTAAAAATGAGTCATTATAAATCGGAGGAATTAGGGCATGTTGCTGTTAATCAGATCGTTTCGGCTAGCAGATAATAAAAAGAGCGCCTGGGAATTATACCAAGGTGCCCTTTCTTTCTCCCGACAACTACTTATCATCATTTAAATGCAAGGACTCTACATAACAATTCCATCAGAAGTAATGAAAACAGCTAATCGTTCTAGTGTTCCTCCTGATGAAGAAATATTAATGTATTTCTTACCCAATAAATAGTGAAATGCTTTATGTCTTTCGTTATCGGTATATAGTTCTTCTTTTGTTCCGACCAAAGCTTCAGTTTTTCCAGAAAATGCTTCTGGACCACCGGAATAAAAGATTTCATACAGTTGTTCCAATATTGTTCTTCTTAATTGTATGCGTTCAACAATTTTCTTCACATCAATCATTTAAACTCACTCCTTCTGTACATCTAGCTATCATGAAGATTTTAAAGAGGTGTATAATTCTGCACAATAGTTAGTACTGTACCACGCAGATTTATCATCCACTAATTCCCATATAAATTAGTTGTTATTATTTAACTTGAGCAGGCTCGGTCAGAGTAAATATACCATTTTATAAACTTAGGTATAAAGAAACAAGCATCAACTACTCCTTGTATCTTATCTAGGCATTAATATTATTTTTTCATGTGAAGTTTAACTTTATATTTTGTTAAATGGGAAAATAAAAAGACCCGCCGACCGATTAAGGTCAAGCGGGCTTTGTTATTGTCGTCTTTTAAGCTTTAAAACAAAATTAGCTATCGAGATTACAGCTAAAATACCAAGAAGAATATTAGTAATTTGTAATGTCCCATTCAATTCTTGAATGCTCCTCATAGTATCCCCTATTTTAATAGTTATACTATCTGCTATCCTTCCAATATTCCCAGATATCCCGTTTATGTACTGAATATATTGATCGGTATTCTGATCCACTGGTTCACCTCCTGAACTATTTGACATCTTTGACTTTCTTCTCAGATTTTTAGTCCTTCTTGGCTCTATAATACCTCATTGATCCATAAACCTCTTGGACGGCTCCTAGTCCAACAGGGTTACTTAAAGAATACCTCTTTGCTTGAACCACGGTTCTATATCCTTCACGATCCGTAAAGACAAGGTCGGAACCAAAATCCCGGCTGCCTAAGGTTTTATAAGCATCCTTGTATCCAAGAGCAAGGAATAATCTGTACAGGTATTCTTCAAAGCCGCTGCCGTCTTCCATACGATCAATGTCCTTGATTGTAATCTTAAGTCGATCAATTTCTACATTTCTAGAATATGTACGCTGCTTGCTCGGCAACTTAATGATGACTACTCTTATAAAGATGATTACACCTATAAGAACAGCCAAAATTGCTGTCATTAATTCTCCCCCTTGAACAAAAAAAGGTGCTGCAAGCGCAGAATTCATGTAACAGAAAAGATGAAGCCGGACGCTAATAAAAAATTTACTCAGCAATTTGCTAATATATTAAAATTTCACTTCTAGCAGAGAATGTTATTTTTGTGTGATTTTCTGAAACTATAAAGGCTCCCGAAGGAGCCTCTTTCCCTTTTTAGTATCAAGGTTGATTTGCAGCAATAGCTCAAATTCAATTAAATATAAAACATGAAATTACTATTCGTCTCATGATCCTCATAATTCACCAGACTATCCAGCGTGGTGGAATCCAGCACGTCGGCGATACTGTCGCGGATGCGCAGCCACAAGTCGCGTTTGGCGGGGTCATCTTCTTCGGTGAAATCCACCGGAGAGATCGGTCCCTCCAGGACACGGATAATATCTCCAGCCGTGATTTCGGTCGCTTCTTTAGCGAGAATATAACCGCCGTAAGCGCCGCGTACGCTTTTTACCAAACCGGCATTCCGCAGCGGAGCGATCAGCTGCTCCAGATAATGTTCGGAAAGCTGATTTTTTTCGGCAATGCTCTTTAAAGAAGTTGGGCCTTCCCCGTATTTGGCCGCAAGCTCCATCATAATAGTCAGACCGTAACGTCCTTTTGTTGAAATTTTCAAACCGGGCACCTCTTTCAATTTGTACGCATTTTTTATATAATAAAACTTTGGATTTGTTATACTAAGTGTAACAAGTTCCAAAATAACGCCTCTCATGCGGGAAGTCTAAAACAAGCAAGTTTGCATTTGCATTTTTGCACCCTAAATTCCCAACTTAAACTATCGTAACATACGAACAGGGGTTTAGGAAACTTCCAAGCTTGCCACTGAGAGCAATCATCAATATTCGGACCCTTCAAGTCCAGAGGAGTTGATAAGTCTATGCCAGAACAATCTGGAAAACCAAAAGTAATCGTAGGCATGTCGGGAGGCGTCGATTCTTCCGTCACCGCACTTTTGCTCAAACAGCAAGGCTACGAGCCGATCGGCATCTTCATGAAAAACTGGGATGACACCGACGAACTCGGTTACTGCACGGCTGAGCAGGACGCCGAAGACGTACGGCGCGTCTGCGAACAAATCGGCATTCCTTACTACACCGTCAATTTCGAGAAGGAGTACTTCGATAAAGTATTTTCCTATTTCCTCGATGAATATAAGCGGGGGCGCACGCCGAATCCGGACGTGATGTGCAACCGCGAAATCAAATTCGGCGAATTCCTGAACAAAGCGCTCGATTTGGGCGCGGATTACGTGGCTACCGGCCACTACGCCCGCGTTGTGGAAGAAGACGGCAAGTTCAAGCTGCTGCGCGGCGTGGACAGCAATAAGGATCAAACGTATTTCCTGAATGCGCTGAGCCAGGAGCAGCTGTCGAGAGCTATGTTCCCGATCGGCCACCTGCCGAAACCGGAAGTACGCCGCATTGCCGAAGAAGCAGGACTGTACACCGCGAAGAAAAAGGACAGCACCGGCGTCTGCTTTATCGGCGAACGCAACTTCCGCGAGTTCCTGAGCCACTACCTGCCGGCCAAATCCGGCGATATGGTGGACATTGAAACCGGCGAAGTGAAAGGCCGCCACGACGGGCTGATGTATTACACGCTTGGCCAACGTCAAGGGCTCGGCATCGGCGGTTCCGGTAACGGACAACCGTGGTTCGTAGCGGAAAAAGACCTGGAACGCAACATCCTGTACGTCGTCCAAGGCGACAAACATCCAAGCATGTATTCCACAGGCCTGGTTGCCAGCGGGCTGAATTGGATTGCCGGTGACCGCCCGGCAGCGGGAAGCTCCCTGCACTGCACGGCGAAATTCCGCTATCGCCAGCCGGATCAAGGCGTCACGATCACCTTCCGCGAGGATGATACCGTTCATGTCGCTTTTGATGAGCAGCAAAAAGCCATTACGCCGGGACAAGCGGTCGTCTTCTACGGCGGCGAGGTTTGCCTCGGCGGCGGCATTATTGAAACCGCGGATAAGGTTCCTTATGAAACGGCTGCTCTAAAAGCTGCCCGATAATCTGCATTGAAACAAAACTGACCTATACAGAAGGAGGCTGTCCCAAAAGTCATCGAGATGACTGAGGGACAGCCTCCTTTCTGTTTCATTAAACAAAAAGAAACCGTTCCTTGGGAAAATGGAGGTACCATCCAACCATTAGCCAAAAAGAGACGGTTTCTTTGTACATTCATGTAGCATGGATCAACCCTAGTTACCAACAGGCAAAGCAAAAAAAGCAAAAGCTTCACGGCGAAGAAGGTTATACCCGGGCCGTAAGGCACATCACACTAACCGCTCGATCGCCGAGCAACCATTCAGATCAACTGATTTATTCAGGCCGTTCTCTCCCTTTTCCGTCGATAACAAGACTCTGCTTTAAGCGGATATCCTCGCTGGAGCTTCCAACCATAATTTCGAATTCGCCTTCCTCGACGACCCATTCCCATTGTTTATTAAGCAATTTGAAGCTGTCGAAGCCTAGGTCGATTTCTACCATCGCCGTTTCTCCCGCCGTGAGGGATAATCTTTGAAAGCCTTGCAGCTGCTTCATCGGCGTAACGATGGAACTGGTTACGTCGCGGATGTACAGTTGGGCCACCTCATCGGCCAAAGCGGCGCCGGTATTCGTAACGCTAAACGATATGCGGAAGCCGTAAGGCGAATCGAGCGCCGCAATCTTTAATTCCGAATAGGCGAACGAGGCGTAGCTGAGCCCATGCCCGAACGGGAATAACGCTCTGCGCGTGCCCTCCAGGTATTCCCCGCTGCCGCCCGGAAGCAGCGTGTAGTAACAGGGGGTGTGCCCCACGCTGCGGGGGAAGGAAATCGGCAGCTTCCCGGATGGGCTGACGAACCCGAATAACGTATCCACGATCGCTTTGGCTCCGAACTCCCCGCCGAACCAGGCCGCGAGGATGGCGTCGCAATGCTCGTTCTCGTAGCTGAGATCCACCGGCTTGCCGTTCTCCAGCACGAGGATCGTCGGTTTCCCGAGCGCGCAAACCCGCTCGATCAGCTCGCGCTGCTTGCCGTAGAGACGCAGGTCAGTCCGGTCCATCCCTTCGCCGCTGGTCATCTTGTCGTCGCCGCAGACAATCACGATCGTGTCGCATTCCTCGGCCAGCCTGACAGCTTCCTCCATGCGCCCGGTTCTGCTGTCCAGACAAAGGCTCAGCTGATTGCCGTTCACATCGCAGACGAATTCAACTTCCAGCTCATGCTCGGCTCCGTTCTCGAAAGTAAACTCGCATTCGGGAATTCTCATTTTATGGGCCCCGAAGCTCTCGATCACCGTCACACCATCTATTTTCACCCGAACGCTGTCGCCCGAGGTAAACACCAGCCGGCCGGTAAAGCGCTCGGCGTCTCCGAAATCATGGGTGTCCACCTTCAATTTGGCGGTCATGCGCACCGAGTAGCCTACAAAATCGAGATCGCGATGCGGTTTGGCCAAAATCCAGTTAAAGTTGATTCGATTCGCCCGGTCCTGCCCCACCGGCTCACCGGCAAAACGGCCGTTGTTGTAATAAGTCAGCGTTACTCCGTCCGTGTACCAAGAGTCGGGAATAAGGTCGATGTCGTATTCGGTGATGCCGCAGCCGTCGCTCTGCCGGACCGTCACCCCCGGAACGGCCTTAACGATCTCTTGATAAACGGAATGCACCTCATAGCCGTAAGGAACCGAGGAATAGCTGCCGATCCGCTGGTGTCCCGAACTTGGGCCGATCAAGGCGATGCTGCCGCCATTTCTCGGAAGGGGAAGAATGTCTGCTTCATTTTTGAGCAGGACAATCGACTCTCGGGCGGCCCGATAAGACAACTCTTTATGCTCATCGCAGCGGATGACCTCCCGGTAGCGGTTCTCGTCCGTAAAGGGATGTTCAAACAGGCCCAGTTCAAACTTCACCCGGAGAATACGTCCTACGGCTTCGTCGATTGTGCTTTGCGAAACCCTGCCTTCAGTGACGAGCTGAACCAGCGTATCCTGCCAATAGGAATTCGGAAAATCGAAGCCCTGCACGTCCAGTCCGGCATTCACCGCCATCTCGATGCTGTCCTTGCTGTCTGCAGTCATGAAATGCTGCGTCTTGAGCCGGTTGATCGCTCCGAAGTCGGCGCGCACATAACCCTTCAGGCCGTAACGCTCCTTTAATACCTCACGCAAATAATGCCCGGAGGAGATTACCGCCTCCCCGTCGATGTTGTTGTAGGAAGCCATGGCGTTGTAAGCGCCGGCCTTCTTGATGCCTGCCTCGAATACCGGAAGATGGCTGGTCTCAATCTCGCGTACACCAACGCGGGCAGATGAACAGTTTGTGCCTCCTTCGGGAATGCCGTGTACGCAGTAATGCTTCGGCTCGCTGACGACCGCGTCCGGAGCGGAAATATCATCGCCTTGCTCGCCCGTTATGATGGCGTAAGCCATCGATGCTGACAAAAAGGTATCCTCCCCAAAGGTCTCCTCCACCCGCCCCCAACGGGGCTCCCGCGCCAAGTCCAGGTTGGGCGCCAAAATTTCGGCGATGCCGAGGCTGCGGGTTTCGGCAGCGATCGCATGGCCGATCTCCCGGACAAGCTCGGGATGAAACGTCGCTCCCATGTTGATCGGCATTGGAAACACAGTGGCCCCCGGATAGTTGATACCGTGCAGCGCCTCTCCGGTGAACAAGCAAGGGATGCCCAGACGTGTTTTATCGACGAAATATTTTTGCAGCTTGTTCAGCACGCGGGGAGAGGAATAAACGTCGTGAACGAAGCCCATTCCGTTTTGCCCAATCCCGGCCTCCACCCGGTCCCAGTGGAAATCGGAATCCTCCGCCACGGCGCAAAAGTGTGCCTCATGTACTTTGGTGGCAAGCTCCACCCCGCGGATCATATCCATCTGGGCAACCTTTTCCTCCAGCGTCATAAGGGATAAAAGATTCTCCACGCGTTCTTTAACCGGTAAATTCGCGTTGCGGTACGCATATTCCTGTGATTTCATGGTACGATCCGTCCTCTCTATGATCGAATATTATAATAGTAATAGTAAGTACCCCATGCCGCCTGCGACCCGGTAATCGGACAAAGCGGACGGCTGGGGCTGCATTTTTTATTTAGTAAGTAACTTTTACCGTTTTGATTTCGAACGGCCGGAAGACCAGTTCGGACTCACTTTTTCCGTTCAACGGCTCTACGGTTTCTTCCAGCATGTTGGTTATTTCCTTTGCTTTGGCCTGACCGCCAAGGGTCAGCTTTGTACGCGTGTAGGTTCCTTCCGCTTCGTATAAACGAAGGATGAACGCACGCTCAGCGTCCTCGCATGGTTTTATCGCTTCGATCAGCACATTGTCGGCGTCGACACTCGCAAATTGGTTTCCATCGACTTTACCCTTGACGACAATCGGCCGGACGTTCAGCTCATAAGCCGGGTGGATGACTGAAGCCGCGCCGAAACCCTCGTCATGCGGATAGAACGAATAAGTGCAGGCGTGCACGCCTTTGTCTCCGCGGAAATCAGGACGCATACCGCCTTTATGCAGGGTCAGCCGCATTTCGCCGTCCTGTACGGAAATTCCGTATTTGCAATCGTTGAGTAGGGCGACTCCGTAACGATTCTCCGACAGATCGCTGTATTTGTGATTGACCACCTCAAACATGGCTTTCTCTTCACTTGTGTTCCGCGTTGTAGGGCGGCGCAGATATCCGAACTGCACCTCCTGGCGGACAAAATCAGTCAGAATGGACGTGCTGAACGCCGTTTTGAGCAAACGGTGTTCGTCCTGCCAATCCATAACGGTCTCGAACCGTACTTCCGGGCTCGACGCAAAGAAAATCATATCCTGCCGCAAAGTCGAGCGCGCCGACAGCCGGTACTGGCTGCGAATCCGGAATTCGGCTGCTCCGTTAGCGACGATCTGGCGGGACAGCAGCTTGGCGGAAGGTGCCAGCTTCAGCTCGATGTCGGCGTCGATATCCCAGTTATCCCAAGCCTGAGGGACGTCTTCAGCCATCAGGAACGTATTGAGCGGTTGCCCGTCGCCGCGCAGCTCCCGGCCGTTTCTTTGATCCACGAACGAGGCGATATAACCATCTTCATCAAAAGTTACGCGGGCGAACGGCGTTTGCAGCGTATCAACAGCATATGCGAACGGAGAAACACCGGCCGGCTCGCCTGGAACCAGCTTGAGAGAAACCGCCGACAGCGCTGGTACGGTCAAGCCGGATACCGCAAGCATACGGTTGCCCTCGAGGTCTTCGACTATCTGCTGCCCGTAGCTGCCTTCGACCCGCCAATCCCCGTCGACAGGCAGATAGACCGTGTCCGTGCGGTCAAAAGACAGCGTATTGATGATGGACATCGTTTGGGCTTCCGGACTCACGGTGATTCGTTCGTACAGCAGCTTACTTCCCGTTTGCAGCAGTTCGGTCATTTCCGTAAGGGCCTGGTCATGCGCCTTCGGAATGGAAGTACCGGGCAGTGTGTCATGAAACTGGTTCACGAGCAGCGTTTCCATCAGCGGGCGAATGCCTTCGTCAGAGACGATACGGCCGGACTGAACCGCTTCGCGGACCGTAACGTACTCGAGATCGCGCAGCAGGAACTCGGCCTTGCGGTTATTGCGTTTGATGTTGTGCTGGTTCGTCAGCGTTCCGCGATGCAGCTGCAAGTACAGCTCACCGGTATGGGTGGACGGATTCACGACCGACTGCTCGAGCTGTCTCATGAATTCTCCGGCCGTGATGTGGGCAGAGCGGGGTACGCCTTCCAAATCCTGAACCCGGCGGGCCATTTCAATCATTTCAAACTGCGGACCGCCGCCGCCGTCGCCAAACCCGTATGAAATTAGCCTCATGTTGTTCACGGTTTTCTCGCGGATCGGGTCGCGGCTGTGTTTGCCGTCCACGACGTAGTCGATCAGGCTGGCTGCATCAGGCCATAGATGCGTTTTGTTGAAATGGGTGAGCACCTTCGTTCCGTCGATGCCTTTCCAGTAAAAAGTTTCATACGGAAAGTCCGTGGTGTCGTTCCAGCCCAGTTTGGTCGTCAGAAAATAATCGACGCCGCAGCCTTTCATGATCTGCGGAATAGCCGCACTGTATCCAAAGGTATCGGGAAGCCAGAATGCATTGGAGGTGTAATTGAAGTGCTGCCGGGTATAGCGCTGTCCCCACAGAAACTGGCGGATCATCGATTCCCCCGAGGTCAGATTGCAGTCGCATTCCACCCACACCGCGCCGTTTGGCTCATATCTTCCTTCCTTCACCATTTGGGAAATATCTTCGAACAGGGCAGGGTAATGCTTGCGGATCATTTCGGTATGGTAAGAGGAGCTTTGAATAAACTTGTATTCGGGATAACGCTGCATGAGGCTGATCTGGTTGGAATAAGTGCGGGCACATTTCTTAATCGTTTCATCCCGATGCCACAGCCAAGCCGTATCCATATGCGAGTGGCCGATCAAGCCGGCGAACGGTGCGGACGCAGAGTTCGTAGCCTTGAGCGCCTTCTTGAGATAAGGACCCGCTTTCCGCAGCGCGGCGAAAAAGTCCTCCGGTTCGACCGCCTCATACGAATAGTACAGCACCTTATGTACTTCCGTTAACGCGTTCACGACCTCGGCCCGCCGGAAACTGTTGGCGTCCAATTCGGCGACGAGCTGGTTAAGCGTTTTCAAATCAAAATAGAACTCCGCGATCTCCTCGTTCATCAGACAGATTTGGACGCCGCCGTATTCATAGTCAAAACTGCGCATTCCGAGTTCTTCGAAAGGCATACAGCCCTTAACATAATGCCCGGCGTAATATTCGATAGCGATATCGATTACCTCGCCCGCAGCCGCATTTTGCTTGAGCAGATCGCAATAGTGGTTGCCATGTCCCGTTACGACAATTTTGCTGGCAAAGGTGCCGAAGGGTTTGTTGTTCACCCACAGCAGCGCCTCATAACCCCCGATTTCCGGTTTGATGTAGAGCGCCTTCCCTGCATATCGCGAAGGAACGGTGTAGGTTCCTTTAAACCAGCAATAGGTTCCTTCACCTTGATAATGGTCCCCGGGCAAGCATTCCTCGAACCTGCTGTCGTCCGGAATATGGTGCCACTGCCGATCGGTGTGGAATTTGCGCATGGCCACCTGGTCAATCGTTTCAAAGATCAATGGCTCCAGCGTCGTTTCAAACCGCGTTAATTTGCGCAGCATGCGGTCGATCTGCTTTTCATTCAGCATAATCCTTTCACCCTCCTGCTTAAGAATAGTAATAAGGCCTAGAATATTTTCTATTTGATATATCATATTATTTCATTTTACCAGCCAAAATACAATTCAATTTATTTAAAAAGCTTTGCGGGTTCATATTCGATATCTATCCCTCCAATTCCCGGCATAAACTTATACGCGTAAGATCAACAGTAGGCACATGTTTGACAAAATGTTATACTTAGGATATTTCAAAGAGTAGCTACACCAGCAAAAATACAATAAAAAATACAATATCGGAGATAAACATGCCAAAACAAACGAACAAATTATTATATCAAATCATAAAAGATGAAATTCTCTCCCGGATCGAAAATCAACAGTTTTCCTATGACGAGCCGATCTGCACGGAGAAAAGTCTGTCAGAGCAATACGGTGTCAGCCGCATTACCTCCAAACGGGCGATTGACGATTTGGAGAATGAAGGTGTGCTTTACCGTAAACGCGGAGTAGGCAGTTTTGTACGCCGTCCGGAGCCTGGAGAATCCCCCTCCCCAAGCGGAACCCCTTCCGCAGAAGTTCGGACAGGGGGTAAAACCGTGCCTCTGATTCTTCCATTTGCCCAGTTCCAGGGAGGCATCTTCCGCATCGTCGAAGCGGCGACCAAACGGCTCGAGAACCATGACTATCATCTCGCCGTCCACATCTGCGAGCCGGATGACCAAAAGATGAGAAGCTTGCTGCTTCACTTGTATTCGCAGCATGTCGAAACCCTCATTTGGTATCCGAAGGGGAAAGAAATGTATCTCGATATTTTAAAAAAATTTACGGATGACGGAACAAGCGTCATCATTCTGGATAAACCGCACGATATCAGCTACTTGAGCAGCGTAGTCTGCGATAATTTCGGGGGAGGCTATCAGCTGACCAGCCATCTGATCGACTACGGTCATCGCAACATCGCTTATCTGTCAGGGATACCGGTCAGTGAAGTGCCCAGTTTGTCCGACCGCTTCAAAGGCTTCTCGCAGTGCATGAAAGACCGGGGTCTTGAAGTGAATCCCGAGTTTCTGAAAATCGGCCTGAGTTCCGACTACCATATGCTCAAGCATGTCGTCAACGGTCTTTACAAATCAGGGGTTACCGCAATCGAATGCGAAAACGACGAGGTGGCCTTCAATGTCTACATGTGCTGCCGGAGTCTGTCTATCCAGGTTCCTGCGCAAATGAACATCACGGGGTTTGATAACATCGAATGGGCAGTAACCGGCAGTGCACAAATTACGACGGTCGACCAAAATTTTGCCGCCATCGGCGAGGAGATCGCCGATCTCATTTTGAGTGGCGATCCGAAGCCCGTATCCAAGACGGTGCCCGTGCGCCTCGTGCCAAGGGCATCCACCGGGCCGACGAACGCCTAAGGGAGACCGGGAGGGAAGTACTGTCAATCGTTGCGAACAGAAAGAAGCCTGGCCGCTATTTTTGAAAGCCGAGGTGTGGAAGTTCTTCCATGCCCCCGGCGATCGCTTTAGCGGTCAGGCTCTCCTTTTCATTTACAAGAATAACGTGCTTATTCTGAATACTCCGCTGCTAAGTCCTCCGCCTTCTTGTACTCATCCGTATACCATTTCACAAAATCATTGATCCCTATTTTATCCGCATCGGAGATCATTTTATCCTTGAGCTCATTATATTCGGCATCGTTTTTGGCAAGCACCATCTTCCAGGAGTTGGTCTTGACAACATCCCCGATTCTGGAGGAAAGAACCACCATATCGTCGCTCAGGGTAGGATAGGTTGCTACTGTCTCCGTTTGTGTTTTGTCTGCGTTCTTAGTAAGATAGCTGTTCATATCATAAGCTCCATAGTCGGCTTGCCACTCGAGTCTGAGCTTGGTATCGGCAGGGGCATAAGGCGATTTATCCCAAAATACATTCCCTACCGCAGCGCCGTCTTCCGGGTTAATGCTGGAGCCCCAAAAGGCAAGCGCATTCAGCGGTGAAGCCCCCTTCGCATAGGTTTTGCCGTCAGCAAACACATCGTCAGGATGCTGCTGGATATCAAAATATTTTTGTGTCAAAGCAGGTTTGCCGTTGGCATCGGTATCCCAAGTAACGCCCTTTGGACCATTTTCCGTCGTGCGTGCAGCATCGAATGAATAATTCCAGTTGACAAATTCCATGGCTTTTTCAATATTCTTGGAAGACGCACTCACAGACATCGTCCACGGAACACCTACCGGCTGCAAAGCCGTACGCGTTCTTGTGTAACCAAGCGGAAGCGGCATAAACCCGATGCCTTGATTTTGTCTTTCCACAGTAGAGAAATCGCTGGTGCCCCAACCATCAAGAGCAAACAATACTCGGCCTGCAGTTGTTTTTGCAACGGCATCGTCAAAACGCTGCGTAATGGAATCAGGGTCCAGCAGCCCCATTTGATTGGCTTGATAGAGGAAATGCAAGAAGTTCATATAAGCGCTGTCGTCACTCAGGATGGATTCAACCTTAGACTCTCCACCCACGTTATGAATTTCTACCAGGGATTTTTCATCGGGAATTTTACTGCCCATATAAGGCGCTGCGAACATCCCCATGGTCATATAAGACTGGTCCCAGTCCTTCCAGATGGACAAGCCGTAAACTTTCTGTCCGTCGGCATTCGTGGGTTCCGCATCCTGCATCTTCTTCAACACGGCCAGCAGGTCATCCAGCGTATTGACTGGCGGAGCGCCAACTTTTTTATACAAATCGTACCGGATAAACGGGCCGCTATCTCCTTTGGTTTCAGGATCGGTCTTGATCTTTGTGCCAACGCCGTAAGATTTTCCTTTTCCTCCGCTCAAGTTATCCGCGTAATATTTCAATGAAGTTGCCGCATTGGCATAAAGATTCGGGACAAGCTCCTTATAGTCATCGTATGCGGCGAGCATATTAGCATCCACTGCATTCTGCACCTGCTTATAATCCTTGAATACAACGATATCCGGAAGGCTTCCGCTCGCCATCATCGCCTGCAGCTTCTGTTCGCCCTGATCACCGGTAGGCAAAAAGTTCAGCGTTACGCCTGTAGCCTTCTTAACCTCCTCCGCCCACCAGCCCGTCGCTACGCCCGATTCATTGCCCGGCAAGCTTAATACGGTAAGCTCAACATTGTCTTTGGAACTGTTTGTACTTGCAGTGCCAGCATTAGGCGAACCCGAGCTATTGGCATTGTTAGGTGCATTGCCGCTGCAAGCCGCCAAGGTGGTCAGCATCACACCCGCAAGCAAAAAGGCCAAAACTTTTCTCCGCATCATCTAAGTACCCCCTGAAATTTTATTTGTATTTCCCAAATAGGGAATTACATATGTTGTTATCCTTTAACAGCTCCGAGCATGATACCGTTTACAAAATACCTTTGTAAAAATGGGTAGACACATAAAATAGGGATCACGACCACCATCGATATCGTCATTTTGACGCCTGTCGGCGTTAAAACCGTGGCCAGATTTACCTGTGAACCCGCTGCCGCCGCTTGTCTCAGCGAATCTGCCAGCGCATTGGACTCATTCAAATACTGATACAGCATATACTGCAAGGAGTAATATTTCGGATCCGTCATTAAAAACAGCGTATCCGTAAATGAATTCCACTGGCCCACTGCAGAAAATACAGCCAGGGTGGCGACAATCGGCTTGGATAACGGCATGATCAGCCGTGCATATTTGGTCATATATCCCGCTCCGTCCATATCCGCCGATTCCTCCAAGGACGAGGGAATGCTCTCTACATAGGTTTTGAACAAAATCAGGGAAAACGGAGCTACAATAGACGGGATGATATAGGCTAAAAAGTTATTTAAAAGCCCCAGGTTCTTCATATTGATATACCACGGTATAATTCCTGCATTAAAATACATGGTAATCAGGACAAAACGGTACCATATCTTTCTTTTCCAGAATTCGGGCCTGCTAAAGGCATAGCCCAGAAACGTCGTGCCTACCAAAGTCAGCACCGTTCCCAAAACCGTTCTTCCGACTGAAACCAGGACGGAATTGAACAGCCCGTCGATTTTGAGGATCTGAATGTAGTTTGCAAAATGAATCCCTTGGGGCAGCCAGACAATAAGACCTTTTGTCACCAGCGTATTATCGCTGATTGTATTGATGAACAGATAATAAAACGGGATCACACAAGTAAGAGTAAATAACGTTAAGACTACATAATTGATAGAATTGAAAACATAATCACCCGTTGTTAATTTGTACTTCAAATCCTTCATTCCTTTCATTTAGAATTACATGACGGATTCCCCTCTGGTGATCTTCGACAGGAAGTTTGCAAAGAACAGCAGCATGACGCTGACTACCGATTTCAGCATGCCAACTGCGGTAGCGAAAGAATAATCGTATCCCACCATTCCCTGATTGTAGACATAAAGATCCAAAACCTCGATGGAGTCTTTATTCATGGCATTTTGGAACACAAAATATTGCTCCATCCCGTTATTCAGCAGGTTGCCGATCGACAGCAATAAAAGAACAAAAAAGGTGGGCAGCAAGCCTGGAATCGTGATATGCCAAGTCATTTTTAACCGGCCCGCCCCGTCAATTCTGGCCGCTTCATACTGTTCAGCGTCAATATTGGTCAATGCGGCAATATATATAATTGCGCCCCAGCCCAGGCCCTTCCATATTCCGTAACCCAGCATGGTAAGCCATACATGATTGCCGGATGCCAGAAAATTGATGCCTTCATCCCGGATTCCGTTATTGATCAGTATTCGGTTTAGAAGGCCGTCATTGGTAGAAAACATGGCATAAGCAATGGAATAAACCAGAACCCAGCTGATGAAATTTGGGATGGTTACCAATGTCTGAATGGTTTTTCTGAATCGCAGATTTCTTATCTCTGATAGGAGTATGGCGAAGATCATAGGAAACACAGAGGTCACAATGCCCAGAAAGCTCATTCCGAGCGTGTTTTTCATGACACGTAAAATATTGGTTACCGCGTAATGGTCTGTAAACATCATTTTGAAATTTTTAAGACCGACAAAATCAGTGGAAAACAAATCCCTGCCCGCTTTGTAATCATAAAAGCTGTAGATCCATCCATAAAGCGGCATGTAGGAAAATACAAATACCAGGATCAACAGCGGCGAAGACATAAGAAACAGTCTAAAACCCTGTTGATTCAGCAGCCTTTTAAAACCAACCATTTGCATACCCCCATTTATTTATTCAAAAATACCTAATGACAGTGTGCTGCATGACAAACAGATAAAGGTATATATTTGTTTTAAAAAAATCACCCTCACCAAATCGCAAAGTTTGACAGCGTTTTCATTTATTTTAAAAAAAATTGGGGGTTCCAACCCCACTCCAAACATGTTACTTTTGCGATCTCATTTGTTATATTAAAGTATAGATTTATTGAGTTGTTTGTCAATAGCAAAGAACTCAAATTTTAACTATAATCAATATTTTATATTTTTTTTATTTTGTCCGCCTGATTTTGTATTATTATGATATAATAATCACGTATATCCCGCTCCATTTTCAGCTTGTTTATATATATCATACTCTTGACTTTCCCTTGCCTACAATTTACGCAATAGGGCTGCCCTGAACGCAAAAAAAAACAAAGAGCTAAGTGAAAATAGATCGCTTGGCTCCTTGGTTCTTACGAATAATATCCTATTTGGTTATGGAGGGTGTTCCAAGGACTACTTCAGGGACACCTCTTTTTGATGTAAAAGCCGAAAGAATTGGGATGCGGTGATAACATAATCCTGGAACCCTACACTTCACCCATGATTCATGCTTGTTTAAATGAGCTTCGCCATATAGAATTCGTCCACATATTGCCCATCGACATAAATAGAATCTTTTTTGGTACCCTCGACCTCAAAACCTGCCTTCCGGTATAAGGCCAGCGCCCGCTCGTTATGGGCCATCACCGTCAGCTCCAGCCTGTGAATATCGTGATCGGCCGCCCACTTCTCCATCTCTGCAAAAAGACGGGTCCCAATCCCCTGACCGCTGTAAGACTGTAAAATTCCGACCACCAGATAAAGCGTGTGGCGGATCCTCCTCGGTTCCGAACCAAATGCGCCCAAAAACCCGACCAGGCTGCCATCAGCCCAGATTGATTACTTTCCCGGTTACTGCCCATCCTGTCTGCGGCGCAGCTCTTGATTATGTTTGATCTTCGCTTCGCTGCCCTGCTCGGTAGCCTGGTAGAAATTCATCCCGTCCAGCTTGTCCGGCAGATACTGCTGCTTCACATAATGCCCCGGAAAATTGTGCGGGTACTGGTAGCCGACATGGCCCAGCTTCACCGCGCCTTTGTAATGGGCATCCCGCAGGTGCAGCGGAACTTCCGCCGACTTCAGCTCGTCCATCGCATCCATCGCCCGCGAAATCGCCATCACCACGGCATTCGATTTCGGGCTTTCCACCGCGAACAAAATCGCCTGTGCGATGTTCAGCCGGGCTTCAGGCCATCCATTGGTCCGGTAAGCGTCGAGCGCGCTGACCGCCTGTACCATGGCCTGCGGGTTCGCAAGCCCGATGTCCTCGCTGGCGGCGGCAATCAGCCGCCGCAGGAACACCATCGGGTCCATGCCTAGTTTCTCTACGGCGTAGAGAAACCAGAACAACGCGGCGTCGCTGGAGCCGCGGATGCTCTTGTGGAACGCAGACAGCACGTCGTACTGCGTAGACTCATCCGCCTTGACGATAGGGCGGCGGATCGATTCCTCGGCCACGTCCAGCGTAATGTGGACGGTGCCGTCTTGCTCCGGCGGCGTCGTAAGCGCCGCCAGCTCCAGCGCGTTCAAGGCGCGGCGGATATCGCCGTTCGCCATGGACGCGATATGCAGCAGCGCTTCCTCGTCCACGCGCAGCTGCATAAAGCCGAGGCCTTTCTCCTCGTCCACCAGCGCCCGCCGCATCGCGGCGAGCGAGTGCTCCTTGGTCAAGGCCTCCAGCTGGAACAGCGTCGAGCGGCTCAGCAAGGCCCCGTTCACATAGTGGAACGGGTTCTCCGTCGTCGCGCCGATAAAGATAATCGTGCCCCGCTCCACGGCGGGCAGCAAAGCATCCTGTCGGGCGCTGTTAAAACGATGCACCTCGTCCAGGAACAAAATCGTTTTCGTGCCGTACAGCGCTTTGGCGTCCTGCGCCCGTTCAATCACCTCGCGGACGTCCTTGACGGAAGCGTCCACCGCGTTCAGGCGCACGAATTCTCCCTGCGTATGCCGGGAAATGATGTGCGCCAGCGTCGTTTTGCCGCAGCCCGGCGGCCCGTAGAGCAGGATCGAGGACACCTGATCCGCTTCGATCGCCCGGCGCAGCAGCTTGCCTTTGCCGATAATATGTTCCTGTCCTATATATTCATCAAGCGTTGTCGGCCGCATCCGGTCGGCTAACAGACCCATCCCGGCTTCCGGCTGCTCGCTATAAGAAAACAAATCCATGTCATCCGTCACTTCCTTAAGTTGCATTTATAAAATAAGAGTTCCTTAACTTTTAATGGAAAAGCGCGCTAAATACTCCTTCTTATTCTATCATACCGCAGGGTGAAAGAAATCTCCGGAGATAACATATACATGTCCGCAAATTCCGCTTCCGCTTCCCCTAAAGCCCGGTTTTAGTAGCACCTTCGGTCTTTCTCCAAGTCACCCGGCAGCCATTTTCGCAATAAATGTTTATAAACATTCTTTCACTTTCCTTTCCTCCGGGGATATGAGTTAATAATAAGTGTCCGGCCGGGCAAATCGCTGGGAAAGGAGTTGATCGATTTGAATACAGCATATGAGGTGGTTTCCGCCTAACAGCGGAAGCCGCTATTCCGGGAGGCCCCAAAGGCCTCCCTTATTACTTCCAAAAAAGTTCTTTACCATCCGCATACAATTTCATTTATAATAAATCCATCATTAAAGGTTTCACCAATTCCAAAATTACCGAAAGGAGGAAGCGTAAACATGACCACTTTTAACAAGACAATCGTTGCAACCGCCGTACAATGTTTTAAGGAGGAAATGAAACGTGAACTACAAAAATGGGAAGGATGTGCTTCCCCCTAGGCTGCTGAAAGAACTTCAGGATTACATACAAGGCGAACTTGTCTACATTCCGAAATGTGACAAGAAACGCGCCCTCTGGGGTGAAATCAGCGGCTCGCGCAAACTGATTGCGCGTCGGAACGAGGAAATTTACCGTTCGTATTGTGCGGGGAACGACGTGGAGGAGCTCGCCGAGTCCTACCATCTGTCGATCGACAGCATCCGTAAGATCCTTACCAAAATGCGCTCAGCCCAACGGGCGGCGGCCACAGCCGCAGTAGGCGCGCATAAATAATCCAATGCACATGACAAATTTTTTATTCATCAAAAATAGAGCGCCGCAAGCTCTGCCCCCCTCTTTCGTAATCGGGTTCCGAAGAGAAGCAGGCCCCTGTGCGGCGCACGAATATACTTAAGCCCTTGCCTTTCCACGACGGGAAGCGCAAGGGCTTAAGTTTTTTTATGCAAGTATGCGGACCTCTCGAATCTCGTCCGGTTAAGCTTTTTATTTTAGGCTTTTATTTTAAACTTTTATTTTGAGATTTTATTCTAAGCTTTTTTCTCCTCCGGCCACACCGTCAAAGCGATCTCCGGATCCTCTGCTGCGACATAAGGCGGTAGTTCGCCGGAGGACAGCAGCCACAGCTCATGCAGCGCACGGGTGCAGGCGACGTACAGCAATTTGGCGTCCTGCTCGCCGTAATGCTCTTTATCTACATCAGTAACCAGGACGGCGTCGAACTCCAGGCCTTTGGACAAATAAGCCGGCAGCACCGACATCCCGCCTTGATACTCACTGCTGCGGCCGTCGATCAGGTTCAGTTCCTTGCCAAGCTCTGCTAAAGCGGCGTGCAGCTCTTCCGCCTCCTGCAGCGTTCTTGTCAGCAGCGCCGCCGTCCGGTAAGGCCCCTGCATGACGCGGTCAAGCGCGGCGGCAATCCACTTCACGCGGTCCGGCAGATCGATGCTCAGCACCCGCACCGGCTCCGCGCTGCGGAAGACCGGCACGGCCAGCAGCTCGGTATCGACGCCGCGTTTAAGAATTTCATTCGCGAACAGGATGATTTCCATCGTCGACCGGTAGCTGCGCGTCAGCGCAAAATAAGCCGTTTCTTCAGGCGCGAACAAACTCTGCATCTCTTCCCATTTCCGTACGCCCCGATAATAGTGGATGCCCTGCGACAAATCGCCCAGAATCGTAAAGGAGTGCCCTTTGACGAATTTGTCCAGCACCGCCACCTGCAGCGGGGAAAAATCCTGCGCCTCGTCAATCACGACGTGGTCAAACCGCTGCCCGCCGCGGATTTCATCCAGTGTGGCGAACAGGTATAACAATCCGGCAAGGTCTTCTTCCCGGAATTTATTCTTTTTCAAATCGCCCGACGTCTGCTTCAGGATTGGCTGCGGGATTTGCTGAGCCAGTTCATCCAGTTCGGCCTGCAGCGGCTCCGCCGCGCCGGCGAGTTTCTTCGCGCCGAACAACGCTTTGTAAACGGCAGCCGGCGACAGGTCCGGCCATTTTTTGGCGTAGGCTTTTTCGCGCTGGGAAGCTTTCTTCTTGCGGTCCTTAAGAGCGGCCGCCGACGGAGCTTTCTTCAGCTCCATTTCGATCCAGCGGTGAATCCGCGCCAAAGTCCGTTCCTTCCGGCGGACCAGCGGATAAGGTTTATATTCCTCATCAAACCACTGACGGATCGTTGTTTCCTTCAGTACCGCACCGTCCCATGGCGAAAAATCCTCCTCAGGCAGGCAATATCTCTCCAGCCGCTTGACCGTTTCCTCCAGCAGATCACGGAATAGCATAGAACCTTTGAAACGTCCCGGCAATAGCTGATCATCCAAGCGGCCTGCGCCCGGCTGATCGAACCCTTTTCCGAGCTCGAACCATTTTCCTAGCTCATCCGGCCCGTCCATCGGCGTTTCATCCAGCCCCAGCACATCCGATGCCCAGTCGCTGAACGTATTTTGCTGAATATCGCCCACGCCCAGCTCCGGCAGCACATCGGAAATATAATCGATAAACATCCGGTTTGGCGCAAAAATCACCATCCGGTCTGCCGCAATCTGTTCCTTGTATTGATAAAGCAGATAAGCCAGCCTGTGGAGGGCCACCGTCGTTTTTCCGCTTCCCGCCACGCCCTGAATGATCAGCGCCGTATTGCGGGCGGCACGGATGATCTGGTCCTGCTCGGCCTGAATCGTCGACACGATGTCGCGTAGCCGGTTATCCTTGTTCTCCCCGAGGCGGTACAGCAAAAATTCATCCGAGACGGCAGGGCCGCCGTCATCCCGGTTATAGGTGTCCACCACCCGTTCGAGGATCTGTTTGCGGATCATGACGTTCCTTTTTAAATAAACAAGGCCTTCAATCAATCCTTCAGGCGCTTCATAGGAAGCCGAGTCCCCTCCGGTAAAAGAATAAAACAAACTGGCCACCGGAGCGCGCCAGTCAATGACAATCGGCTTCTCGCCTTCGCCGCCTACCCCGTTTTTGCCGATATAGAGCGGCATTCGTTTCCCGTCTTTCTCTTCAAAATCCAGCCGTCCGAAGTAAGGCTCCTGCACCGACTGGGCCAGCCCTCTGCGCGCTGATTCCCTGCCCGATTCCAGCACCTGTTCCGTGTAATCATTGCCCGTGTAGACAGGCACCGCCCGCAATCTCGCCAGTTCGGCTTCGATCGTGGCCAACGTTCGGTCCAGGTGTTCCTTTTCCTCTTGATAGGCACTTTGAAAATCGTCCATTTCAGTTACCTCCTAAGATTGGTATGGGTCTTATGGCGACAGGCCAATTGCTCCTGAACCAAAGAATATCCATTATATCACTTGGCAGGGGAAAAAGGTACCGGATGAATCGGGTTTACCCCTCAACCGTCCTGTCCTAAATTCGCCGTGCATTGACTTCTCGTGCAGCCTTAAGGTAATTTACAGATACGACATAAAAGGAGTAACGAATACTTTTAATCCAGAAGAAGAAGGAAGTTGGAAGTTGCCATGAAAATAAGCAAGAGGGCCCGCGTCATTATAATTGGTTTATTAGCTATAGGTGCAGTTGTTGTTTTATGGTGCAGCGATTATCTTTCCAAACGCGATCAAGTGGAGCAGGCAACGATGTCCGCGATTCAACAAGCCTCCGAGGCTGTTCAATTCCGTGCCCAAGAACGGCAGAAGATTATCTCGCAGGGTAGCAGCTTGCCTTTTTATGCCGCCAAAATGTCCGATCCCGCCAATCAGTCAGCTGTCCTCCAGGAAATCCTGTATGGGTTAAATGAGGATTCAGCCTTGCCTCCACTCAAAATGAATGACTTCAGAATGTCCTCAACACTCTCGATTGACGTTAGCGCCGAAGTCGAATTCATTACTTTGTTCGGCATTCCCAAACATACGACGCTCAGGCTGAACCTCCCCCTCATCCCTTTCAAACACCAGACCGGCGGCGAAACCTATCCCTGGACTAGAACGATTAAGAGCTATAGCTAAAGTTGCACGC
The DNA here is from genome assembly GCF_002240225.1 of Paenibacillus physcomitrellae. Classification (NCBI taxonomy): domain Bacteria; kingdom Bacillati; phylum Bacillota; class Bacilli; order Caryophanales; family Paenibacillaceae; genus Paenibacillus; species Paenibacillus physcomitrellae. Next base: position 1,906,093 of record NZ_CP022584.1, read on the forward strand.
AATCGCCCAAGCAGTAAGCCTGCTCAAAAAATACTGAGAAGGGGATAAATCTTGAATATAAGTATAAACATTTCTGAAAATCCATGATCAACGTTTGCTGCCTCTGCCAACACAAAAACACCTCCAAGATAGTCACCCTGCCTTACGACATGGCTGCATTCCCTTGAAGGTGTTTTAATTTCCTCTACGTTTTGTTCCTATTCTTTGTTTCTATTCTTTGTTTCTATTCTTTTCGGCCGCTTCCAGCAGCTCTCTTACAACCACGCTGACCATAATCAAGCCAACGGTTGGCGGTACAAAAGAGTTGCTCGCCGGCGGCTGCTTCGCTTTACGGATTTCCGGCGCGTTTTCCGGCACGATTTTCTCCGTAACCTCTTTGCGCGGCTTTACCGGCGTTTCGGTCGAGAAGACGACCTTAACGCCTTTTTTGATGCCTTCCTCTTTCCGCAGCTTGTTGCGGATGACACGGGCCATCGGGTCCGTATGCGTCTTGGAAATATCCGCAACAAGGAATTTGGTCGGGTCCATCCGGTTCGCCGCGCCCATGCTGGAGATCAGCGGAATGTTCCGTTTCAGGCATTCCTTGATCAAATGGATTTTGTACACAATCGTGTCGGAGGCGTCGATGATATAATCCGGTTTCAGCTCAAACAGCTGCTCGTACGTTTCCTCCGTATAGAACATATTCAAAGCAATCGCATCGCAGTCGGGATTGATCTGCTTCACCCTGTCTAGCATAACGTCGGCTTTCTTCTGGCCGACCGTAGTGGTGAGCGCCGGGATCTGCCGGTTGACGTTGGTGATGTCAACCGTGTCCTTATCAATCATAATGATCCGGCCAATCCCGCCACGGGCCAGCGCTTCGACGGCCATAGAGCCGACGCCGCCGACGCCGAGTACGGCGACGGTGCTGTTTCGCATGACCTCAATGCCTTCGGCGCCAATAGCCAGCTCCGTTCTTGAAAATTGGTTGCGCATGGTGATGATGTTCCTCCTTTTTCCGATCCAGCTTGCTTACGCCTTGGCTTCTTCAGCGGTTTTCTTCACCGTTGGCGCCAATTTGATGTGCAGCTGTTCAAGCTGGGATTGATCGACTTCGGACGGCGCGTTCATCATCAGGTCGGTGGCGCTTGCCGTTTTCGGGAATGCAATCGTTTCACGCAGGTTCGTGCGTCCGGACAGCAGCATTACCAGACGGTCAAGGCCAAACGCCATGCCGCCGTGCGGAGGCGTGCCGTATTCGAAGGCGTCGAGCAGATAGCCGAATTTGTCTTTCGCTTCCTCTTGCGATAAGCCGAGGGCTGCGAACATTTTTTCCTGAATGTCGCGTTTGTAGATCCGCATGGAACCGCCGCCCACTTCATAGCCGTTAAGCACGATGTCATAGGCTTGTGCCAGAACCTGGTCAGGGTTCGTATCGAGCAGATGCAGATCCTCTTCGCGTGGACGCGTAAACGGATGATGCAGCGCTACATAACGTTTGGCTTCTTCATCCCACTCGAGCAGCGGGAAATCTACTACCCAGGCAAATTTGAACTCGTTTTCGTTGATCAGGCCAAGCTGTTTGCCGATTTTGAGACGGAGTGCGCCAAGCACGTCGGCTACGACTTTTTTCGTGTCGGCGGAGAAGAGCAGCAGGTCGCCTTCTTCGGCGCCGGTGCGTGCTTTAAGGGCTTCGATTTCTTCAGGCGTAAAGAATTTCACGATCGGGCCTTTGAATTCGCCTTCTTTGACTTGAATCCAGGCCAGGCCTTTGGCACCGTAGCGGGCTGCAAATGGACCCAGGTCGTCGATCTCTTTCCGGCTCCAGATGCCGCAGCCTTTGGCGTTCAGCACTTTGACCTCGCCGCCTTTTTCAATCACGGATGCAAACACCTTCACGCCGCTGCTTGCCACGAGGTCGCTGACTTGGATAAGCTCCATGCCAAAACGCAGGTCAGGCTTGTCAGAACCGTATTTGTCCATCGCGTCAGCATAAGTCAAGCGCTGGAACGGCAATGGAATGTCCACGTTGATCGTTTCTTTGAACAGGCGGGCCATCAGCTGCTCCATCATGCCCAGCAGCTCGTCCTGGCTCAGGAAGGAGGTCTCCAGGTCGACCTGGGTGAACTCCGGCTGGCGGTCGGCGCGCAGGTCTTCGTCGCGGAAGCAGCGGGCGATCTGGAAATAACGTTCAATGCCGCTGACCATCAGAAGCTGTTTGTACAGCTGCGGAGATTGCGGCAGGGCGAAAAATTCGCCTTCATGCACCCGGCTAGGCACCAGATAGTCGCGTGCGCCTTCCGGGGAGCTCTTCGTCAAAATCGGCGTTTCGACTTCAAAAAATCCTTGCTCGTCCAGGAAGTCGCGGAAAATCTTCGAAGCTTTGGAGCGCAGCCGAAGTGTATTTTGCATTTCCGGACGGCGCAGGTCCAGGTAACGATATTTCAGACGAAGCGATTCGTCGACCTCAATGCCGTCCTCAATGAAGAACGGAGGCGTTTTAGCCGTGTTCAGCACTTCGATTTCCGTAATTTGCACTTCCACCTCGCCAGTAGGCAGATTTGGGTTGACGGTTTCCGGACTGCGTTTCACGACTTTACCGGTAACGGACAACACGTATTCGCTGCGCGCACGGTCCGCAATGGTCAAAGCTTCTCCAGAATAAGCCGGGTTAAAAACGATCTGCACGATGCCGCTGCGGTCGCGCAGGTCGATGAACAGTACGCCCCCCAAGTCGCGGCGGGTCTGCACCCAGCCGTTCAGCGTTACCGTTTCTCCGATTTGGGCCTCAGTGATCTGGCCGCAATGATGTGTCCTTGTCTTAGACATACAATTAACTCCCTTTTATATAAATTTGGTTGATCTAAAAAAATTAACATGTATCATCTGCCTTGCTTCATCGCTTCATTGCTTCATTGCTTCATTGATCACGATTTATTTCAGCTCATCAGCTAGTTCGGACAGCTTCACCGTCTTCTGCTCGCCGTTCTCCATCGACTTGAGCGCGATTTCGCCGCGCGACAGCTCGTCGTCGCCAAGAATCGCCGTGTAGCGCGCCTGCATCCGGTCCGCCGATTTCATTTGGGCTTTCATCTTCCGGCCCAGATAATCGCGTTCCGCTGAGAAACCGGCCTGGCGCAGCTTGAACAGCTGCTTGGTGATCTCCTGCTCGGCCGCTTCGCCCAGCGCTACCAGGTAGACGTCCAGCGGCTTGACCGCCGGCACTTCCACGCCTTGGTTCTCCAGGATGAGCTGAATCCGCTCCAGACCGATGCCAAGCCCGATGCCCGGCTGGTCCGGACCGCCGACTTCGCCGACGAGGCCGTTGTAGCGGCCGCCGCCGCCCACAGTGTCAATAGCGCCGATGCCTTGTGCCTTATATTCGAAGGCAGTCAGCGTGTAATAGTCCAAACCGCGAACAAGACGAGGATTTACGGCGTAATCAACGCCCATTTCGTCGAGGTATTTTTTCACCTGCTCAAAATGGGTGCTGCACTCCTCATCCAGGCTGTCGAGGATCGACGGCGCGTTGACGAATTTCTCCTGGTCCGTTTTGCAGTCCAGCACGCGCATCGGATTGCGGTGAATCCGGGACTGGCAGTCCTTGCACAAGCTGTCCTTCATCGGCAGCAGGAAGTCCAGCAGCTTCTCGCGGTAAGCGGCCCGTACGGCGGCATTGCCGACGGAGTTCACTTCCACCTTGACGCCTTTCAGTCCCAGCTCGATGCAGAACTGATACCCCAATGAAATCACTTCGGCATCAATCGCCGGATCCGTGGCGCCAAACGCCTCGATCCCGAACTGGTGGAACTGGCGCTGACGCCCGGCCTGCGGACGTTCGTAACGGAACATCGGACCGATGTAATAGAGCTTGCTCACATCAGGTTCGCCGTACAGTTTATTTTCCACGTAAGAACGGACCACGCCGGCGGTTCCCTCCGGACGAAGCGTCATGCTCCGGCCGCCTTTATCTTCAAACGTGTACATTTCTTTCTCGACAATGTCGGTGGTTTCGCCGACGCCGCGTTCGAACAGGGAAGTTTGCTCAAAAATCGGCGTCCGGATTTCCCGGTAATTAAATCTGCGGCACAAATCGCGTGCCTTGTCCTCTACGAACTGCCATTTCTCTACAGTACCCGGAAGCAGATCCTGGGTGCCTGTCGGTTTTTGAAAAGCCATCGTTAGTTCCTCCACTTTCTAGTCTCAATATATAATCTTGGATTTCTACAATATAAAAAATCCCCCGCCTCTGATGCTTAACGCAACAGGGACGAGGGACCTGATTATTTAGTCACCCGTGGTGCCACCCACATTCCGGCCGGTTGTCCGAAAACCTACAACCAGTCGCTTTAACACGGTTAACGCCCGTCTACGCCATACGGCTACTGCAAGGTTCGCCGCAGGTTCTCCAGGAGGTCTTTCGTTCAATCATCTACGGAATTCTTCCAGCCTGTCCGCCATCGAACGTATGCAACGTTCCGCGGTTCCGGAATTCCTCTCTGTGGAAGTGGGTTTGAAGTACTTTGTCCCTTCGTCGAAATTCGACATATCGAATGTAACTGTTATTGTTAGATTTTAAGGAACTAAAGAGGCAAAGTCAAGAAAGAAAACAAGAAAAAAACCTGCTTCATTCAGCAGGTTCAACAGCATATATTAAAAAAGGGGGTCATGCCTTTATTATAAACAGCCAACATTACAACGAAACAGCGCTAATATTACAGTTGTATTACAAAGAGGCAAGCTCTTGATTCGGTACGGCCGCGATAGCCAACGTTAATCGAAACGTTCCACATATGCGCCTTCCGAACGCAGCTTCTGCACGACCTCCTCATACTGCTGGTCGTCCACCCGGGCGCTCAGTACATATTGAAGGTCATTATAATCGTCATTCGAGAGCGGATAGGTGCCAAGCTCCAGATCATCCTGCTCAGGACGGTCTTCACGCCGGTCGCGCTCGGCTTCCGTTTCGTTATCCCTAACGTTGTTAAGCGGAATCGCACCTTGAGTCGTATAAACGCCGCCGCCGACTCCGCCAGCGGTTTGCGCTCCGCCCGCATACATCCCCGGGGTGTTCCCGACTGGAGCAATCGGAATCAGAATTTCGTGGTCGTTGCCGAGCCCGCCTTCAAGACGGCCCACCTCTAAATTTTCCATAGAGTACCCGATCAAACGGGTTCTTGCGCTCTCTGCGTCATCTTCGGTTTTAAAATACGCTTGAATATGCCTGGACATGAAGATCACTTCCTTTTCTTATTTTTGGTATATTCACAGCACCTTCAGCAGTTCCCGGACAAACGCAGGTTCATCTTTAGGAGTACGGGAGGAAATGAAGTTGCTGTCCACCACGACTTCCTCATCGACAAAATTAGCACCGGCGTTCACCATATCATCCTGAAGCGGAGGATATGAAGTAATCGTTCTGCCTCTCAGCAAACCTGCGCTGGCCAGAATCTGTGGTCCATGGCAGATCGCCGCTACCGGTTTCTTCGAGGCATCAAACGCCTTGACAAATTCAAGTACGTTTGGATCCAGCCGTAAATTTTCCGGCGAAGAACCGCCCGGGATCACCACGGCATCGTAATCGTCTGCTTTGACATCCGTAATGGCTTTGTCTGTTGTATATTCGGCTTTCCCTTGCTTGCCTTTTAAAGTTTCGCCTGCTTTAAGGCCAATAATATCGACCTCATGTCCGGCTTGCTTCACTTCATCGTAGGGCACTTGCATTTCGGAATCCTCAAACTGGCTCGCGAGTAAAAACGCTACTTTGCTCATCGTTACCGATCTCCCTTCCAGCGGTGTTAATCGTTCCAATTTTTATTACCCTTCCCGTTCCTTTTTCTAACAACTCCGGACTTTCGGCAAGCTGCACAGGCATCAATCTGCAACCAGCATGAGCATGAAGAGGGAAAAAGGCACCCAAACCTGGATGCCTTCGATGGTTATTCCTCTACAGTCATTGTTGGTCTTACTGCTTTGGTCAAGGCTGCTTACCCTCTCAGCATAAACGGCTGCCCCGGTTCGAGCTGCCGCTTCGCGGTCTGCTTGCTTGGAGCGCCGTTTCCCGTCCATCCCCGGCCATACGGCTAAGCTCAGCCGCTTCACGGATATTTCCTGGAAAATAAAGAGCGGCCTGGCAGCAAGCTGCAGGTTTATCCGATTGTCGCAATGAGACGAACCCCTTTGCTAATTCATTCTCTTAAAGAATGCCCGAAACAAAAAACCTCTATGCAGGTTAACGCCAGGACCAAGACCATAGCGTTTTGCATAGAGGTTCTAATTCATTTCTGAGGACTTTCCACCCAAAGCGTCACCGGGCCCCAGTTCACCAGTTCTACGTCCATATCGGCTCCAAAGCGGCCAGTTTCCACGGTCAGTCCTTTGGCCCGCAGCAGCTCATTAAAGCGATTATACAGCGGTTCAGCCGCTTCTCCGCCCGCTGCCTGGCTGTAGCTCGGCCGTTTGCCCTTCCGCGTGTCGCCATATAACGTAAATTGGGAAACAGACAGGATGCTGCCGCCGATGTCCAGCACGCTGAGGTTCATTTTCCCGTCTTCATCGTCAAAAATGCGCAGCCCGGATATTTTCTCAACCAAATAGGCGGCGTCAGACTCCTGATCGTCATGAGTTATGCCGACAAGGAGCATTAACCCGGTTCCAATCCGGCCCGTGACTTCTCCTTCTACTGTTACCTGCGCCCGCTTGCAGCGCTGTACAAGTACCCGCATGCTCCAATCTCCTTACTGCTTTTATTGCATGATCCGGTGAACGGAATAAACATCCTGCACCCGTTTGATCTTTTCTACGACGGCCTGCAAATGATCCGTATTGCGAATGAGGATCGTCATATGGATCAACGCAAGTTTATTTTTATCAGACCGGCCTGAAACAGCCGAAATATTGGTTTTGCTTTCGGACACCGCCTGAAGCACCTCATTCAGCAGGCCTCTGCGGTCATGTCCCGTAATTTCAATATCAACGCTGTAGTTGGCTTCAACTGCCTCTTCCCACTCTACATCGATAACACGCGCTGCTTCCCCATCATCTCCGCCCGGGATGTTCGGACAATCTCTGCGGTGGACAGATACGCCTCTTCCCCGGGTGATATAGCCGATGATATCGTCACCTGGTACAGGATTACAGCAGCGGGCGAAACGGACAAGCAGGTTATCGACACCTTTGACCTTAACCCCGTTGGTTGGCCGGTGCTTCTTCTCATCCGGCTGGGCTTTAACTTCCTTAACTTCGGAGGAAAGCTCAATTTGCCCCGCCTCTTCCTGCTCCTTGCGGAGCTTCTCGGTCAGCTTCGTACAGCATTGGGCAGCCGTTAAGCCGCCAAAACCGATAGCTGACAGCATATCGTCAATATCGTTAAAAGCAAACTTCCGGGCCGCATCGAGCAGCTTGTCATCCGTCATTAAGGAAGATGGCTCGTAACCGGCGCGCTTTAATTCGCGTTCGATTAAATCTCGACCTTTTTCGACATTTTCTTCGCGTTTTTCTTTCTTGAACCACTGCTTGATCTTGCTCCGCGCATGGGAAGACTGGGCGATTTTGAGCCAATCCTGGCTGGGTCCATAAGAATGTTTGGAAGTTAAAATCTCGACGATGTCGCCGTTCTTGAGTCTGTGATCCAGCGGTACGATCCGGCCATTAACCTTGGCCCCGATCGTCCGATTGCCGACCTCCGTATGAATACGATAAGAGAAATCAAGCGGTACAGAACCCATCGGAAGCTCAATAACTTCCCCTTTCGGCGTAAATACAAATACCAGGTCAGAGAAGAAATCCATCTTCAGGGATTCGACAAATTCCGAAGCGTCCTGGGCTTCATGCTGGAGCTCCAAAATCTCTTTAAAGAACGGCATCTTGCTTTCCGGACCTGTAGGATCTCCTCCGCCTTCTTTATAGGCCCAATGGGCCGCGATACCGAACTCAGCGGTTTTGTGCATTTCCCAGGTCCGGATCTGAACCTCCGTCGGCTCGCCGTTAGGACCCACCACGGTTGTATGAAGGGACTGATACATATTCTCCTTCGGCATGGCGATATAGTCCTTGAAGCGGCCCGGCATCGGCTTCCACAGTGTATGGATGATGCCAAGTGTCGCATAACAGTCTTTGATATTGTCAACGATAATGCGAATAGCAAACAGATCATAAATCTCGTTAAACTGTTTGTTTTTGCTTGTCATCTTCTTATAGATGCTGTAAATATGCTTCGGACGGCCGGACAGATCGGCTACAACACCCATTTCGTCCAGCTTCTCAGAAATACGAGAAATAACGGAATCGATAAAAGCTTCGCGTTCCGCACGTTTCTTATGCATGAGATTGGCAATCCGGTAATACTGCTGCGGATTTAAGTAACGAAGCGCAATATCCTCCATCTCCCACTTGATCGCGGAAATACCGAGACGGTGTGCGATGGGACAGAAGATCTCCAGCGTTTCATAGGCAATCCGGCGCTGGCTTTCTTCAGACTGATACTTCAGCGTTCGCATATTGTGCAGGCGGTCCGCAAGCTTGATCACGATAACCCGAATATCCTGGGCCATCGCAATAAACATCTTCCGGTAGTTTTCATTCTGCTGCTCTTCTTTGGACTGGAACCGAATGCGTTCCAGCTTGGTTAAACCGTCGACCAGCATGGCGCAGTCACTGCCGAATTGAGCTTCAATCTCCTGCAGGGAAACCGTTGTGTCTTCTACCACGTCATGCAGCAGAGCCGCAATAATCGACAGCACATCCATGCCCATATTAACGACAATATCCGCTACGGCGAGTGGATGAAGAATATAAGGCTCTCCCGATTTGCGGACTTGGCCGTGGTGAGCTTGTTCGGCGAATTCATACGCTTCGCGGATGCGGTTCAGATCAGCTTCTGTGATATAGGCGGACGCCTTTTCAAGTAATCGCTGTATACCCATTGAATCGTTGTCGTTTCCTTTCTATTCATAAATGAACAACCATGAGAACGCTCCAATGCGGCGCATGATGATACCTCGTTCATTTATACGTAAAATAGGTTGATTCCGTCCATTGAAATATGAAAATGGAACCTGTTCATAGCTCTTCCGGCATCAGGTTCCTCGAAATAATGATTTCCTATAATTATGCCTCTTGCATCAGGCCGCGTCAACCATTCTGCATGAAGGCTTGGTAAAGATTTGGGGTAAATATTAAAATCGTTATTGAAAAATGAAGTCCAACTCTATAAGCTATTAAGATTGAGGATACAAAAGTGTGTGGAATAAATGAATAACAAGGAGCGGAAATCGTGCAGCGTGAAATTCAAGTAAATGAGAAACTCCCCTTCGGACCCGGGCTGCTGCTGAGCCTTCAGCATCTGTTTGCCATGTTCGGAAGCACCATTCTGGTGCCCAATCTGTTCCACGTCGATCCGGGAATGATTTTATTGATGAATGGGATCGGCACATTGCTTTATATCTTGATATGCAAGGGCAAGATTCCTGCCTATCTGGGCTCGAGCTTCGCCTTCATAGCACCGGTAACGGGCGTATTGGATAAATACGGCTACAATTCCGACGGTTATTCGCTTGTGCTTGGCGCCTTTGTCGTAACAGGGGTTATATTCGCTGTTGTGGCACTGATCATCCGATTCGCCGGGACAGGCTGGCTGGATATCGTCTTCCCGCCTGCGGCCATGGGCGCGATTGTAGCGCTGATTGGTCTTGAGCTGATTCCGGTAGCCGCCCAAATGGCCGGCCTTATTGCGCCGGACGGCGCAGATCCAGCTTCATGGGCACCGAACGGCAAAGTCATCGCCTTGTCGATGATTACGTTGGCCGTAACCCTGCTCGGAGCGGTAATGTTCCGCGGTTTCCCCAAGATCATCCATATCCTGATTGGTATTGTGGTCGGTTACGTACTGGCTTTCCCGCTTGGTCAAATCGATACAACCGCTATCCGGGACGCCAGTCTGGTTCAATTTCCAACCCTAACGACACCTACATTTGACTGGCCAGTCATCCTGACCATCATTCCGGTTTCGCTTGTCGTCATTGTGGAGCATGTCGGGCACCTGCTCGTAACCGGCAATATCGTAGGTAAAAATCTGTCCAAGGATCCCGGACTCGACCGTTCGCTGCTGGGCAACGGGATCTCCACGATCCTGTCAGGTTTCGTTGGCTCAACACCCAATACAACCTATGGCGAAAATATCGGCGTAATGGCGCTGACCCGCGTTTATTCCATATTTGTGATAGGCGGAGCAGCGGTTATCGCGATTGTTTTATCTTTCTCCGGCACCTTCACCGGAGCCATCGCGGCGATTCCCGGACCTGTTATGGGCGGTGTGTCTCTCCTGCTGTTCGGGGTTATCGCGGCTTCCGGTCTGCGTATCCTGGTCGAGCAGAAAGTAGACTATTCCAAGGCCCAGAACTTACTGCTGACTACAGTCGTGCTGGTGACCGGATTGAGCGGAGCAACGGTTACTTTCGGTACCGTGCAGCTTAAAGGCATGGCGCTGGCCACGATTGTCGGCATCCTGCTCAGTCTGTTCTTCCGTCTCCTGCAAGTGACGGGATTGTCCAATGAATCCCGCGAGCAGGCACCGCCAGTCAAAAATCCGGACTAAGGGGCGGCTCTCCCGACATCCCTGGCCTAACTCGTCATACTTCAAGCAGCTATAAAAAAACACTAAGGACCGCCTTGTTAGGCGGTCCTTTTATGTACCATTTGACCCATCAGGGCTTGGCTGCTGTTTCGTTCGTGTTCCTTAAAAAGGGTATTGGGTCAACGTAAAGACTTCCACATCCGGCAGCTTGGCACGGCCGTTAAGGTCCTGCAATTCAATCATGAAAGCGGCTCCGACCACATTACCGCCAACTTGACGGATCAGGTCAACGCAGGTGGCAATCGTTCCGCCCGTGGCCAGCAGATCGTCAGCGATCAGCACATTCTGCCCCGGTTTAACAGCATCGCGGTGCATAGCCAGAACGTCCGTACCATATTCAAGATCATAGGAAACTTCAATCGTGTCAAAAGGAAGTTTGCCTTGTTTACGAATCGGCACAAAGCCTACACCAAGCGCATAGGCCAGCGGCGCTCCAACCACAAACCCGCGAGCTTCCGGACCTGCGATCAAATCGATCTTGAGATCGGCGATCATCTTTCTCATTTCCTCAATCGCCTCACGGTATTTTGCCCCGTCATTCAGCAGGGTCGTAATATCCTTAAAACTAATTCCCGGCTGCGGGAAATCCGGAATCACCCGGATGTAATCTTTGAAATCCACTTGTTAATCTCCTCCTAAAAATGTTCCAGTCCTCTCGCAGAATCAGGATACGCCTTTCATTCTGCCTAGAATCCATTCTGTCAGCTCTGAAATGCCGGCATAGAGCAAATAGTGCTCCATCTCCGCCAGCAGGCTCAATTCATTGTAGCGTATGGACGATTCCAAAGGTCTTTTGGCCGGAGCCGGATTTAATCTTATCATTCCCCGGTCCCTTGAAATAAAGTTCAATTCTTCAAAAATCGCCAGCGTTTTCGTCACCATCCGGGACGAAAGACGGGTTTGATCCGACAGCCAGCCGATCAGCTTCGGTTCCGGTACGGCTTGCTCGGCCGCTTTGCGAAGCAGCGCATACACCTGTTTAAATTGTTCCCGTGTAGGGCTTTCTACACGTTCCGATTCTTCTCCTGCCGAATGCAGGAGATAGATCCGTTCCACTGCGCCAAAGGAAGCCATTATCGCGTTTAACTGCTCCGGCGTTTCAGGAGCATCCGCTATAAACAGCACTGTAACCTCCTCCGGACGGCATCTGGCCGCCGCTTCGGCAGATTCCATGATCAGACCAGCGTTCCTATCATATACCCAAACCGGCAATTCCCGCAATTGTCTATATAACTTTGTTCCGCTGTCCGGTCTGGCCACCAGAGCTGCCTTTCCTTTGTTGTTCTCTGGCAGCGACTGCCAATGATCAAATAATTCGTCCAGCTTATGCCACGGATTCTTAATCCCCCGATAATCGAAAATCTGGGCATGATCCACGGCACCGTCTATAAGCATCAGCTGGGCTTTACGGGAACCGTTCCATTCATTGATGCTGGCTTCGGCAACAAGATTCATGACGGCGCCTTCGGTCAGCAGACCCGCCCAGGGGCCTTTGCCGAAAGCAACCGCTTCAACCACGTTACCGTTTTGTTTGAGCGTAATCTTCAAGTGTCTGCGGTCTTTGCCCATTTGGCGGCATTCGAGGATCTGTGTCCCCCGAATCAGGAAACGCGGGCAGCCATTATTCATTCCGAACGGCTCCAGCTTGGACAACAGCTCTATCGATTGCACATGGATTTCGTCAAGCGTACACTCCAGATCCGCCGTAAGCACCGGTATGTAATGTTCTTCGTTTAGCACCTTCTCAGCATAAGCGTTTAAACTTGCACTAAATGCTGTCAACTGGTCCCGGTGAAGAGACATTCCAGCTGCCGAGGGATGACCGCCGTAATGATCCAAAAGATCCGCGCATTCGGTCAACGCCTCATACATATCGTAACCCGGGATCGAGCGGGCCGATCCTTTGCACATGCCTGTTTCGGCATCAATGCCGAGTATGAGCGTAGGGCGATAATATTTTTCCACCAGCTTGGAAGCCACAATACCGACAACTCCGACATTCCAGCCCTCACCCGCTAACACAATTACGGATGGAACGGTGCCATCCGGGTGATTCTCTTCCAGCTGTTTCACTGCATCCTGAACAATATCATCCACGATCTGCTGGCGTTCACGATTCAATAAATCTAGCTTGTCCGCAATTGCGGCAGCTTTATCCGGATCTTGCGTAATCAGCAGTTCGACGGCTTCCTTGGCATGCTCCAGCCGGCCGCTTGCGTTGATCCGCGGAGCCATAGCAAAACCAATAGTAGTCGAATTCACGGCCGCGCTACCGGAGACCTGAAGCAGCGCGTCCATCCCGGTGAGCGGTTCCTCTGTCATAGAGACGAGTCCTTGCGAGACCAAAATCCGATTTTCACCCGTCAGAGGCATTAAATCCGCCACCGTTCCCAGCGCAACCAGCTGAGTCCATGATGACGGAACCTTGTCTACTAAAGCGCAAGCCAGCTTATAAGCCACGCCTACACCAGCTAGTCCTTTAAACGGATAAGAACAAAACGGCAGCTTCGGATTAACAAGCGTGAAGGCTTCCGGCAGAACGGCCGGCGGCTCATGATGATCGGTGACCACCACATCCATACCAAGCGTTTTCGCAAAAGCTACCTGCTGAACGGCGCTGATCCCCGTGTCCACGGTGACCACCAAAGTCACCCCACGCTCAGCCGCTGCTTCCAGGGCGTGGTTGTGCAGGCCGTAACCTTCTTTGGAACGATGAGGAATGTACCATTCATAATCAGCCTGCAGATGCTCCATAAGCCGAATCATCATTGATGTGGATGACACGCCGTCTGCATCATAATCGCCGTATATTAAAATCCGCTCTCGGCCTTCCAGCGCCTGCCGAATCCGAGCCACAGCCTTCTCCATTCCGTGAAGACTGTAAGGATCATGTAATCCCTCTGTTCCGGCCGATAAAAAGGCCTCCGCTTTCTCTTTCGTGTCAAACCCGCGGGTAACAAGCAGGGAAGCCACCATTTCGGGAAGCTTCATTTCCGACGTCAGCTTGGCTACCGCCTGCTCATTGGGCTTAAGTGTGCTCCAGCGATAATGGGCATGCAGCAACTATACCACCTCCTGCTTTCTCTAGATCCACACCCCTCATTGCAGCAGTGTTTCGTCCTGATTCTTAATTTCGTAATTACTTTTATACGGATAACCAGGGTTGTACGGCATAACGTGTACCTCCGCTTCCTGGATATAGGCGAACCTCCTGAGCAGCAAAACCTTAGTTCTTCCGGCAATTTCAACCGCTTCATGCATCGAAATGTGCGGGTTGACACTAATCTGGACATAAACGGCCAGCTTGCCGCCTCGTTCAGCGATTTGAAGCTCATCAACCGTTATGACCCCATATACCCGCTGAATGGTGTCCATCATTTGCTGGGTATCGTATTTCGGTTCCGGCGCCGCGGACGCGTTTAAGACCGTCTCATACAGCATTCGGCCCACTTTCCAGAGCACCAGAACTCCCACAATAATCGCGGCAGCCGGATCAAATTCAAGAAGAACGTCATTATCAAGCAAATCGCCAGTCATGGCGCAAATAACTCCAATTAGAACGATTAAAGATGAAAGAATTGATAACCTATGCTCGGCCAGCAGCTTTTTCCTTTTCTCTCCCCAGCCTACTCGGCGAAGCTGATTCTGGAACAAGGCTTCATTAATGCCGATAGATACAATGGCAGCCATTCCGGCAGCGTAATGAGGGGCTGGAAGGATTGAGTCCATAAGCGTTTTTACGGAAACCGCAATCGCCTGAGCCGCTCCCCATACCAGGATCAGACTTAGCACAGCTATCATAAGCAGCCCGTTACCAGCTTGCTTACGGCTGGTTCGGCCGGTCTTGTCCACAGATTCCCCGGACAACTTACCCGGCAGCAGCCCTGTTAAAGCATAAATGGCATCTCCCGCAGAGAACAAAGCATCCGACAGCAATACTTTGCTGCCTCCCAACCATCCTACAGCTCCTTTAAATAAAGCGAGGGTAAGACGGTTAAGGGCTCCCGCCCAAGAAACTTCATCCATTTGAACAGTTTGCCGGTTTCTCATGCTAGTCCTCCTTGCAGATCCATCGAGAATTCATTTTTATCCATCTAAACGGGGAAAATGAGCCTTGAAAAGCTGAAAGCCGCGTCATGGGCGACGCGGCTTTGCTCTCTTTAATTATGGCTTAGTTAGTCGCTTTTGCCGGTTTTTTGCTTGTGTTTACATTTTTACCTTTAAGCAGGAACCACAGCGGGCTCGCGATAAAGATAGAGGAATAAGCACCAAACAGCAAACCGATGACCATCGCAAGCGAGAACATCCGAATGGCTTCGCTGCCGAAGATAAGCAGGGCCACAGAAGCTATAAATACGGTAAACACCGTGTTGATCGAACGCGTCATCGTTTGAGAGATACTTTTGTTTACCACGGCATGCAGATCCTGGCGAGTTTTCACTTTGGCAAAACGCATATTCTCACGAACCCGGTCAAAGATAACGACGGTATCGTTGATCGAATAACCCACAATCGTCAGCAGTGCTATGATAAACGTCAAGTTGACTTCCAGACGGAAGATCGAGAAGATCGCAATAACCATAAAGGCATCATGGAGCAAGGCTACAATAGCCGCAATGGCAAAACGCCATTCAAAGCGGATCGTCACATAAATGATGATCCCCAAGCTGGCCACAAGCACTGCAATCAGCGCGTTTCGTTCAAGCTCCTTGGCGATTTCCGTATCTACCGTATTGATTTCGGTGGAAGCGTCTTTGCCAAGCTTGCTTGTAACAGCCTCCTGCAGCTTGCTTTGATCGGCTTCCGACAGCACGTCCGAGAAACGGACGCTGCTCTGCTGGGAACCAGGCGTAATGACCATATCCCGCTGACCTAATCCGGCCTCGTTCATGACTTCTTGAATCTGGGCTTTGGACAACTGTTTCGCAGAGATATCCACGTTAGAACCCGAGCGGAAATCTACCCCGTAATTCAATTGAAACACGAGCAGGCTTATTATCCCTATTACAGTTACTAGGATAGAGAACGTGTAGAAATACTTACTGTATTTAATGAAATCCCAGTTCCATCTCGTCTTTTGGTTAGCTGTTGTCTTTTCGTTTGTATTTGTATTAGAGGGCACCAATTTCACTCTCCTTAACACCAAGCAAGCCCGGTTTCTTGATGACATTCCCCTTCACCAGAAGCACAAGCAGATAGCGGGAGAAGAAAATGTTCGTAATAATGCTCACCACGATGTCGATCATCAGGACGAGTGCAAAACTGCGAACGGAGCCTGTCCCCATCCAGTACATAACGGCTGCTGCAATAAAGGTTGTGACGTGAGCGTCCATAACCGTACGGAACGAAACTCTGTTCCCCGCTTTGACAGCAGACATAATGCTCTTGCCGCTTCTGAGTTCTTCCTTGATCCGTTCATCGGTAATGATGTTGGCGTCAACCGCCATCCCGATCCCGAGCACAAAGGCCGCGATCCCCGGAAGGGTAAGGGTTACTCCGGCAAAATGGAAGACCAGCAGCATCATCCAGACATACGAGATCAGCGTAAAGCTGGCGATTACACCAGGAAGATGGTAGATAATCATCATAAACAGAAGAATGACAACGGATGCAATTCCGCCTGCCAGCAGCGTTTGATGCAGAGACAATTTACCTAAAGTCGCGTCTACGACCTGGGAATATTTCTCTGTAAGCTTAAGCGGTAAAGCACCGAGATTAATCGTATCTCTAAGCTCTTGTGCTTCATCAAGCGTATAGGAACCTGTTATGACAGCTGTACCTTGATTCAGCTCCTGTTGAACTTCCGGAGCGGAGAGCAGCTGATCATCCAGGAAGATCGCAAGCTGTCTTTCCGCGGAACCCGGAGGATTAGCCGCAAGACGTTTGGTCACTTCAGCAAACTTCTCTTTGTTTTTCAATTTGATACTGATTTGCGGGCGATTCAATTGATCATAAGTGATACTTGCTCCATCTTCGGCGAAGTCACTGCCCACCAGTTCAATCTTGTTGTATTGGCTCGCTTCCTTCTCCGTACCGTCTTTACTCCGGAAAGTCAGCGATGCCGGTTCACTCAGCTTCTTGCGGACTTCCTCGTTGTTTGCTACTCCCGGTATTTTGAGCCGGATCCGGTCCGTTCCTTCCGTCGTAACTTCAGGTTCTGTCCCGCCAAGCACATTGGAACGTTTCTCAAGACTAAGTGCCGTTTGTGTCAGGGATTCCTTGGTCACTTTAGCTCCATTCTCCAAAGGTGTCGCTTGATACAAAATCTCAAGCCCGCCCTTCAAGTCAAGGCCAAGTTCCATCTTATTGATTAACCAAGGGCTTGTCCCGGCCATAACCCCAATGGTAATTACCACTACGGCTATGAATGTGACGATTCTTTTCATCCCGTTAATTGTTCCCCTTTCATTCTCAATATTCCTATTATAGCCATGCAGGAAAACGCCGTCAATTTGTGAGAAACAAGTTGAAGCATGTCAAATTATGGTCTCCTCAGGCAAAAAAAGAACCCCTGTTATTCAAAACGGGATCCACGATAGGCGGAAAGCGTCAAATAATTCATAAAGGTTGTTGCTTTTAAGGTAAGAATGTCATTTACCAGCCGGTGAACTGGCGGAATCCCATCCTTTTTATATTTTGAGCTGACACATTCCCAAACATCGGCTGGCGTTACTTGCTCATAGCCGAATAAGCGAAATTCCTCCGCTTTGCTTTGGCAGAGCTCGTCAATGGCTTTAATCAGTTCCTCGTCGTTGATTTCTTCATCAGCCATCCGGGTAAACTCCTTTCGCTCTCGTAGGTTATAACTGTAACCTCTCAGACATTATACCATTTAATAGTGATGGTGGAATCAGTTAATATTTCGGTTCCTCCCTTTCAAAATCCTGCTTCTCCATAAAGTTGCCTTGATCTGTACAAAAGTAGCTGTCATGAAGCTGGACAGGTTAGGCATATCCATATATCAACTACCAGATTGCACAGCCCAGGATTATGAAGGAGAAGAGGGACCCGATTTGAACAAACAATCTTTTATTCGCGGAACTATGATTCTGCTTGCTGCAGGCATTGTAAACCGTATCTTGGGCTTTATCCCCCGCATTCTATTGCCCAGAGTCATCGGCGCGGAAGGCGTGGGTCTGTACCAGCTGGGCTATCCCTTTTTCCTGGTGCTGGTCACCATTATTTCCGGCGGCATTCCCCTTGCCATTGCCAAGCTGATCGCGGAGGCGGAATCGGAGGGCAAACCCGAGAAATCCAGAGCCGTGCTGCGTACCAGCCTGATTCTTTCCGGCGCTGCGGGTTTGGTCTGTATGATTCTTTCCCTGCTCGCCGCCCCTTGGCTGATGAGAAACGTGCTCACGGACGGACGGGTTTATCCTTCTTTCATCAGTATGAGCCCTATGATTCTGATCGTTGCCATTTCTTCTGTCTTTCGTGGTTATTTCCAGGGAAAACAAAATATGATCCCATCGGCCAGCTCCTCCATTTTGGAGACCCTTGCCCGTATCTTGTGCCAGCTTTGGTTCGCTTCCCTGTTCCTTCCGATGGGCATTGCTTACGCGGCTGCAGGTGCTATGCTGGGTGTCCTAGCCGGTGAAATGATTGCTTTGCTTTCGCTGCTTTGGCAGTTTTTCATGCACCGCAGGAAGGAATCACAAGACCAGCAGAAGCTGCAATCCCAGCTTGCCCCTCTCCCGCCCGGCACTGCGGCTAAAGCGGCTGCACAGACGGGGTTTATGTATACGCTTCGCCGCATTTTAAGAATCGCCATCCCCGTCACCGGCGGCCGGCTGGTTGGATCGCTGTCTTACCTGCTTGAATCCATCACTACGGCCCAAAGCCTTGCCATTGCCGGCGTCGCAACCGCAGTTGCCACGGCGCAGTACGGGGCTCTTCAGGGAATGGTCATCCCTGTGCTTCTGCTGCCAGGTGCACTTACGACCTCTTTGGCGATTTCACTGGTGCCCTCCTTGGCGGAAGCACAAGCCAGAGGAGATAAGAAAACGATACACAAACGGCTTCATCAGTCTCTCCGGCTGGCGCTTGTCACCGGTGCCCCGTTTGCAGTTGTGATGTATGTATTGGCTGAACCGCTCTGCCAGCTTCTTTATAACAACAGCGATATTGCCGGCATGCTGAAAGTGATGGCTCCGTTTGCTTTGTTTATGTACGTTCAGGCCCCTTTGCAAGCTACGCTGCAGGCTTTGGACAAACCCGGGACGGCCCTCACCAATACCTTGATCGGGGCGATTATCAAAATCGGTCTGATCCTTTATCTCGCCTCAAATCCGTCACTTGGGATCTATGGAGCCATTATTGCCAGCATCGCCAACATTATCACTGTTACTTTACTGCATGGTGCCGCTGTCGCGCGAGCGCTTCAATACCGCTTTCCGCTCATGGATGCTGTCAAAGTGATCTGCGCGATGCTCATAATGGCAGGCTGCGCCAGCTATTTGTATCATGAAATTCCGTTTACGCCTTCGGCATCGGCACTCATACAATTTATCTGCTCGGCTTCTGCTGCATTTGTCCTTTACCTGGTTCTAACCTTTGCCACAGGACTCATTGATCGATTCGACCTGCAGCGGGTCCCAATCTTTGGAAGATGGTTTCGATGACTCCCGGCCTTACCGCGGACCTGCTTAGAAAATGCTTTGATTTCTGCGGTCTAGGCTTGTCATGCTTGCCATACAATTAAAATAAAAAAAGAGGTTTAGGAGGTTTTTATGGAACACATCCGTCGCTTTATGCCTTTCCGCATTGCCGGCCCCACACTTTCCGGACTGTGGTATGCCTATTTATGGATGATGCTCGGCGCTTTGTTTCTCTCTTTGCTGCTTAAATGGTCCCCGCTTGAAGAAACCAGTCTATCCACCTTTACGTATGTCATTCACGCTTTGTCCTTGCTTATCGGCAGCTTTGTATCGGGCAAAAGAAGCGAACGTAAAGGCTGGTACCAAGGAGCTATCACAGGTATCCTTTATGCGATCTTGCTATTTGTGATCAGCTTCCTTGCACTGGACTCCACATTCAAGGGCGGCGACTTCTTCTATTTCATCCCGGCCTTCCTGATCGGAGCTATCGGTGGAATTTTCGGGAAAAATGCAAGAAAAAACTAACCTTGGTTAAGAACAAGGGATACCCTCTCTCTCTTTAGGTATGATAAACTATCTAAATCGGAGTTTTGACCCTAAGGAGGCTATTCCTGCTTTGCTTTATGAATCTATGTATTTTATATCTGGCTTAACCGTCTTCATGACCGCTGTCCTCATTTACGCGGGCACAGGCCGGAATCCCTTGATTGCCGCTTATCGTTTTGTATATGAACTGCTCCATTCCTGGAGGTTCCTGTTTGTATTCATCGCTATGAGCTGCGTGCTTTTGGTTAACAAATATGAATTAAAGCTGGAAAGCTTGATGTCATCGGAACGAAAGGACTTTACCTCTGTTTTTTTCGGAATCGAGGGGCATTTTGGCCGTGATTTTCAGCAATTGTTCCACCATGTCTGGGTCTCTCAGATATCGGCCTTTTTCTACGTCATTCTCCTGCAGTCCGTCTTGGTAGCTTCCATCGGAATCTATGCAAGTCAGCGTAACAAGGTTTTTTTAATTGCCTCTTGCTATACGGTGCTGCTGAATTATTTGATTGCTATCCCGTTTTTCCTATTTTTCCCGATCAGCGAGGTATGGTCCTACGCCCCTGCTGGCGTTAGTTTTTATATGCTCGAGGCTTTCCCGAAATTCGAGGAGATTTATAGACCGCTCTCCGGCTTGGATAACTGCTTTCCAAGCCTGCATACCGCGATCTCGGTCTCTATGGCCATTTTGGCCGTCCGTTCCGGGAACCGCAGGTGGGCGGCAATTGCCTGCACGATCGCTGTCGTCATCATTTTCTCCATCTTCTATATGGGCATCCACTGGCTGACGGATATGATCGGCGGACTTCTTCTATCCGCAATTTCAACGACTATTGCCGTTCATTGGGCCTCCCGGACGGTTCGTCATACCGAAGCCAAACCTTTGATGTTCCAGCAGCGCTGATCTATTCTAATTCAAATCAAAGAAATTCCGATTCCTGCAAAAATAAAAAGCCGGCTGCAGCATTTAAGCTGTAAGCCGGCTTTATTCTTCTACCTGCGAGCTCTGCTGAGCTCTGCTGACTACCAACTGCCCTCGTTCCAGCAGCGGTGTCGCTGCAGCTGCTCCTGGCAGGGGCTACTCGGTTGCTGAAGACGCAACGCTGTGACTGATCGCACTGCGGTCAAACGTCATTTTCGTTACATCGTTAACGCGAATGACAACAATATCGTTGGTCAATTCTACAATCGTGCCGTGGAGTCCTCCGATCGTTACGATCTTGTCCCCTTTTTTCAGCTCTCTAAGCATGGAGTTACGATTTTTCTGTTTCTTTTGCTGCGGACGGATCAGCAGAAAATAGAATACGGCAAACATGATGACAAAAGGAACGATGATCCCGACGATCCCGTTACCCCCTTGAGCTGCTGCATACTGAAACATATGCATGTTGAAACCCCCTTCATTCCAAAGCCAAAATTTTAAAACCCTTTCTCATTTCCGAACAGACCGTACTTCTCGAAAAATTCATCCCGGAAGTCCAGCAGCCTGTCGTCCATAATCGCCTGACGAACCTGTTTCATCAGATTGAGCAGGAAATGCAGATTATGGTAAGTGGTTAAGCGCAGGCCAAACGTTTCATCGCTCTTGATCAAGTGACGAAGGTATGCACGCGAATAATTGCGGCATGTATAGCAATCGCATTCCGGATCCAGCGGACCGAAATCGCGGGCATACTGGGCATTGCGAACCACCAGTCTTCCTTGGCTGGTCATGGTTGTGCCGTTGCGGGCGATCCGGGTCGGAAGCACGCAGTCAAACATGTCCACGCCGCGGATCGCGCCTTCTATAAGCGCATCCGGTGAACCTACCCCCATCAAGTAGCGGGGTTTGTTACTCGGCAGTAAAGGCACCGTGTAATCGAGCACTTCATACATAAGATGTTTAGGCTCGCCTACACTCAGTCCACCAATAGCATAACCCGGAAAATCCAGGGAAGTCAAATCACGTGCGCTCTGCTTGCGCAGGTCCTCAAACATCCCACCCTGCACGATGCCGAACAAGCCTTGATCCTGAGGCCGGGCGTGGCTTTCCAGGCATCTTTCCGCCCATCTTGTGGTACGTTCAAGCGAATCTTTCACGTATTTATGTTCCGCCGGATAAGGGGCGCATTCATCAAAAGCCATCATGATATCCGAGCCGAGGGCGTTCTGGATTTCCATGGCTTTTTCCGGAGAAAGGAACAGCTTGTCTCCGTTCAGATGAGAACGGAAGTGGACGCCTTCTTCGGTGATTTTTCTCATGTCGCTAAGCGAAAATACCTGAAAGCCGCCGCTGTCCGTCAGGATCGCGCGGTCCCAGTTCATGAATTTGTGCAAGCCTCCGGCTTCGCGGACAATTTCATGGCCCGGACGAAGAAACAGATGGTACGTGTTGGACAAAATAATTTGCGCTTCCATTTCCTTCAGTTCTTCCGGACTCATCGTCTTCACCGTTGCCAGCGTGCCCACCGGCATAAAGATCGGCGTTTCGATTACGCCGTGGGGCGTATGAACACGCCCGAGTCTGGCCCCGGACTGCTTGCAGGTTTTAATATGTTCGTAAGTAATCGCTGCTGCCAATCTTATCAACCATCCTCTAACAATCTATTAATAAATCAACATGGCGTCTCCAAAGCTGAAGAAGCGGTATTCCCGTTCGATTGCTTCCTGGTACGCCTTGAGAATCCGTTCTCTTCCAGCGAGCGCGCTGACCAGCATCACCAGCGTGGATTTCGGCAGATGGAAATTGGTAATCAGGCAGTCCACCAAACGGAACTGGTAACCCGGATAAATGAAAATACCAGTCCAGCCGCTGGATTTGACGATGTTCCCGTCTTCACATTTGCCAGCTACCGTCTCCAGCGTACGTGCCGAAGTTGTTCCTACCGCAACCACCCGGCCGCCCCGCGCTTTCGTCTCATTCAGAATATCGGCCGTTTCCTGCGGCAAAATATAATATTCTTCGTGCATGACATGATCTTCCACCCGGTCAACCGACATCGGACGGAAGGTTCCCAGCCCCACATGAAGCGTTACAAAAGCAATCGTAACTCCTTTGGCGCGAATCTGGTCCAGCAGTTCCTCTGTAAAATGCAGTCCCGCTGTCGGAGCAGCCGCCGAGCCTTCATGACGGGCATATACGGTTTGATAACGTTCCTTATCCTCCAATTTCTCCTTAATGTAAGGAGGCAGCGGCATTTGGCCCAGCCGATCCAGAATTTCATTAAAGATGCCGCTGTACTGAAAATTCAGCACCCGGCCGCCCATTTCGCCTTCTTCTTCCACTAAAGCTTTCAGTTCATCGCCGAAGACGATGACCGAACCTTTCTTGAGCTTCTTCCCGGGTTTAACAAGCGTTTCCCACTTGTCCCCCGACAAGTTCTTCAGCAGCAGCACTTCAGCTTTGGCCCCCGTATCTTCTTTGGTGCCAAACAGCCGTGCCGGCAGCACTCTTGTATCGTTAAGCACCAAAGTATCGCCCGGTTTCAACTCTTCCAGGATATGCGAGAATTGATGGTGCTCGATATGGCCGGTTTCTTTATTTAAAGTAAGCAGCCGTGAAGCTGTACGATCCAGCAGTGGAGTCTGCGCAATCAGATGCTCCGGCAGCTCGAAATCATATAATTCTACATCCATTTACAATCAGTCCTTCGTAATCGTTACATTCTGATAATAGTGTTGCAAAATGCTCTGGTAATCATACCCGGCGTCCGCCATTCCTTTGGCTCCCCATTGGGACATGCCAAGTCCATGACCGTTGCCCTGGCCGATAAAGAGGAAAGCGTTCGACTGATCCACCACTCGGGCTTGTCCGTCTCCGCTCATTACAACGAGTCCGCCACCGGACAAGCTGGTTTTGCCAGAGGCCGACAGCACCGTTGTGCCAGGTGCCGCGGTGCCTTTTCCGGTTTGTCCGCCTGCACCCTGTACAGTATACCTTCCTGTCTCTACAATATCAAATAGCGTGCTAGGCAGGCTGCCAAACGTGGAGCGGAACAAATCCGGGTATTTGACCTTCAGCACCTGACCGTTGGCCTTTACCTCTGTAGCACGTCCCGAAGGCCCCCGCTTTGTCACTTCCAGTGACGTAACAGAGGCTGGGATCGTGCCGGAAACCTTGCCTTTCATGCTAGTCACAAGCTGGCTTGAACTGAAAGGTCCGCGAATCCAAGCATAAGAACCTGATTCATCCACCTGCTCAAGCACGACCGCCTGATCGCCCGGGTCCATTTGAGCAACCGGATCTGCACCTGATTGAACGAGTGGCTGCGGCCGCACATTGGTGTTGTTGGCCGTTACCGTTAAATATTTAAGGCCGGCGGCGGTCGAAGCGCCGGTCAGCTTCGTATTATCTTCCCGTACGTAGCCGGATTTACCACTGCTCAGAAGTACATGATACCATTTCTTCAAGCTGGCGGAAGCAACCTGATCTTCCGTGCTTGGAACAGCCGCATATACCGGAGCCGGATTCCCCCAAACCTCGGAAGGATCAGCCGTCATGCCTCCGCTATTAGCGGAGAAAAGTCCTTCTATAACTTTGCCTCCGCTTTTCAACACTTCACCGGCCGTACTATCGACGGCTTGAATGATGCTGTCCGCCTCTGTCCCCACGCCGGAATAAACCTGGCTGAGCGTCGTATCAACTACCCCAGCGACAGTAAACTTGGTTGGAGATTGAAACAACGCGTAGCTCCGCGCAGCCACGGCCTGCGCTTTAAGCGACTCCAGCGGCCAGGAAGCGGAGACCTCTCCCCCTACAACGGAGTACAAATATTGCTCCATAGGCAGTTCATTCACGAACGCAAGTTGTCCGTTCACCATGCTGATTTCGAATCCGCCGCGATATTTGCGGCTGGATCTTT
Source organism: Paenibacillus physcomitrellae (assembly GCF_002240225.1). Lineage (NCBI taxonomy): Bacteria > Bacillati > Bacillota > Bacilli > Caryophanales > Paenibacillaceae > Paenibacillus > Paenibacillus physcomitrellae. Next base: position 1,930,689 of record NZ_CP022584.1, read on the forward strand.
CTTTGACCTGAGTGATGCCGCTTGGACCTGCATCCACCCACAGCTTGGTGCCGGTACCTGTTACTATATAAAGCGGAATATTAACAGGCGTGCTTAAATCGGAGGTCACATCGCTTTGAATGATCAAAGCCGGTGAGACTGCATCTACCGGAGACAGCTGCAGATTAGGCAGCTTTGCAGAGACAGCTGCTTTAGCAGCTGCAAGCTGCGCTTCCGTTGAGGCCTCCCCAATCCAGACGGAATAGGCAGGCTTGCCCCCCGCCCCAGGCGTCAGCACCTCCCAGGCATCGAGTCCCTGGGCATGGATTTGCTCGCGCAGGGACTGCGCATCATAAGCCGAACTGAAATTTCCGGCAGAAAGATACAGTTTTCCCCGTACTTCCGGTTTCTGAGAACCCAGCAAACTTCCCAGTGTGCTGGAAACCGAGCTTATAGCTTTATTAGCATCATCGGCGGTTGCATACATACCGGTATATAACTGATAAACCGTCTTACCTCCGGCATCTTCAGAGAACAAAAGCGGCTTATTTGCCGTAGCTTGAAGTTTTTTGGCCGCCGAAGCAGCCGTGCTAAAATCAGACGTTTGCAGCGCTTTGATCCGAAACCCGTTGACGCTGAATTTCACCTGTTTCCCTGCACTGGACTGAATCCAATTTGTATAACTATCCGCTGTTCCCGGACCCGCGCTCACTTCAGTTGCAGGTAACAGAGTAACGGAAGGGGTGGTTGACTTATAGGTGCTCCCTAGATCCAGAAACATGGCAACCCTGATCCGATCCTGCACCGGATCAACCGAATCATCTGCCGAAACCGGCACGCATAAAGCTCCAAACATGAGTATTCCGGCTCCGAGCCCTTTGCTCCACTTCATCAAGCCGGTTAACCTTCTGTTAAATTTCATACGAACCTCGCTTTCCGTATTGCTTACTAAAAAAGTTTGTTAGAAGTGCTTTGCCTATTACATAGAGTCGGGAATAGGCAGTCCCAAATGATGGTACGCCGCCGGCGTCGCCATCCGCCCTCTCGGCGTCCGTTGAAGAAACCCGATCTGAAGCAGATAGGGCTCATAAACGTCTTCAATCGTTTGGCTCTCTTCACCAATCGTGGCCGCTATCGTATCAAGACCCACAGGGCCGCCTCTAAAGCTCGTAATCATTGCCCGCAGCATTTTATGGTCGATTTGATCCAAGCCTCTCGGATCGACCTGGAGCATGCGCAGGGCCTCTACAGCGGCCTCCTGCGTAATGATTCCGTCTCCGCGCACCTGCGCGAAGTCACGGACCCTTTTTAACAGACGATTGGCAATCCGCGGCGTTCCGCGTGAACGCAGAGCAATCTCTTCAGCCGCGTCACCGACAATTTCGATGCTCAGAATATCCGCGCCCCGGGAAACGATATAGCTTAACTCCTCCACCGAATAGAACTCCAGACGGCTGACTACCCCAAACCGGTCGCGCAGCGGCGCAGACAGCAGCCCAGCCCGTGTAGTGGCACCTATCAAAGTAAAAGGAGGCAGGTCCAAACGCACCGATCTGGCGCTAGGGCCTTTACCAATCATAATATCCAGCGCGAAATCCTCCATCGCCGGATAAAGCACTTCCTCCACCGTTCTGTGAAGACGATGAATTTCGTCGATAAACAGAACGTCGCCTTCCTGCAGATTCGTCAGCAGCGCTGCCAGATCGCCCGGGCGTTCAATAGCCGGACCCGAGGTGGTCCTCAGGTTAACGCCAAGCTCGTTGGCAATGATGTTGGCGAGCGTTGTTTTTCCCAGCCCCGGAGGGCCGTACAGCAGCACATGATCCAGTGCTTCCTTGCGCATTTTGGCCGCTTCGATATATATCTTCAAATTCTCTTTGATTTGCCCTTGTCCGATGTATTCGGATAAATATCGCGGTCTCAGACTGAGTTCCACCGCCTGATCTTCCATCATCAAGTTCGCCGAAATGATCCGGTCCTCCATCTTTGCACCGCCCCCTTCCTATTCCTCGCTTTATCCGACGTACAGCAGCTTGAGCGCCTTCTTCATCACCGCATCCACGGTTTCGTCCGGCGTGACGTTGTCCTTCATATTTTGCCATGCCTTGTCAAGTTCCGTATCCGTATAACCAAGCGATTTGAGCGCTTCCTTGGCTTCCTGCCAGGTCGACTGATCCGGATTAAACAAATCGACTTCCAGCTCGGAGTGAATCACAACCGTTCCCGTACTGATCCCATCCAGCTTGTCCCTCAGATCGAGAATAATCCGCTGGGCCGTCTTCTTGCCGATGCCCGGCAGCTTCGTCAGGAACGTGATATTCTCTTGGTAAATAGCAGCCACAACACTGTCCGGCGTTCCCCCGGCTAATATGCCAAGCGCTACCCGAGGCCCTATACCCGAAACCTCAATCAGCTTGCGGAACAGCTTCTGCTCTTCCCGCGTAGCAAACCCGAACAGCAGAATCGCGTCTTCACGCACATGATGGTGGGTATAAATCGTAACTTCTTCTTTATCTTTACTTTTAGCAAAATAATACGGATTCGGGCAGAACACCCGATACCCGACCCCATGCACGTCAAGCACCACATATTCCGTTTCAAAATGGACGACACGCCCTCTAAGAAAATCGATCATTTACGCAAAACCTCATTTATCCTGGAATTTAAAGTATAAGAATGAGCGTGGCAAATCGCAACCGCCAGCGCATCCGCCACATCGTCCGGTTTGGGCACTTTCTGCAGCTTAAGGAACATGCGGGTCATTTCCTGAACCTGTTTCTTCTCCGCTTTGCCGTATCCCACGATCGCCTGTTTGATCTGCATAGGCGTATATTCGGCAATCGGCAGCCCTTTTTGAACGGCAGCAAGCACCATAACGCCTCTCGCTTGGCTGACTGTCATGGCCGTTGTCACATTTCGGTTGAAGAACAGCTTCTCCAAAGCCACCGCATCCGGCTTATATTTATCAATTAATTGAGTCATTCCTTCATAAACATGAAGCAGACGCTCTTCTTCGGGCGTGTGTGCTTCAGTTTGAATACATCCGTACTGCACGGGCACAACCTTGCTGCCCTCTTTATCAACAAACCCGAATCCCACAATCGCGATCCCCGGGTCAATGCCTAAAATGCGCAAATTCATCTCTCCCAAACCATGTCCGTCCTCACCCTGAGGCGAACATATGTATTCCCCTTATTATAGCAAACTTTATGCTTTCAGGGGCAGGTTTAGATCCGAATCTGATGTAAATTAGAGAAATAGACCTATACAACAAAAAGAGACGTTCCTTTGAACGTCCCGGTTCGTTTTTACTCGTATATATTTACCCGTATATATTTGAACAAAGTTATTCTAATGTTTGCTTTTTCCATCCTCAGGGTCCAAGGCATAATCGCTAAAAGTCGATATCACACTGTTATATTCCTCTAAATCCTGTACCCGAATCCCGTTGTGGAGCTGATTTACAATTTCTTTGGGAAGAGCAGATTCCATAGACTTAATATCAATTTGAAAAAACGTCCGCATCACCTTCTCCTTCTCGGGCTTCCCTTCAAATAAACTCAAAGTCCCATTGGAATCAAGGCCAATATAGCCTTTCTCTTTGCAGGCTGCCGATAACTCTGCAACATGCTCCTCCAGCCAGACTTCCCCCTTAGGATCAATCCTTCCCTCCCAGCCGGGATGGGCTTTCATTAAAGCGATAATTTCATCCGGCTTCATAATACCGACGATCTTATCTTCGGAGCCGCAAACATAAACCGTACCTGTATGCACAATCCGTACCTGCCTGGAACGGGTCAATTCATTTTTGAAATCCTCACGGGAAACTCCTTCGGCATTCTCCTTTGTCCATTCCTGTATGCCGGCCAACGTTTCTTTGGCGACTGGTCCGTCATCGCTCAGCAGCTCTTTTAACTGCTCGGAGAGAGGCATGCCAAGGCTGGCAAGGCCAAATAACAATCCTACAGCCATAAATGTCCATACGGCTCTTCTCCACCTTCTCCAGCGATTTCTCATCCTTCTCTTCAAGTTAAAAATACTCACGGGTATCCCCTTCTATCCAGTGTTATTTTTCCTATTTTGACCCTGCAGGGTCGCAATTATGCAAATAACCTGATGATTACGGATCTCCGCAAATTATAAAAAAACAAAAAAACAGTCATTCCTGAGAATGACTGCTTTACTGAATCGGGATGACACGATTCGAACATGCGACCCCCTGGTCCCAAACCAGGTGCTCTACCAAGCTGAGCTACATCCCGATAACTATGGTGCCGGTGAAGGGACTCGAACCCCCACGGTTTCCCTCACGATTTTGAGTCGCGCGCGTCTGCCAATTCCGCCACACCGGCATGGTGTAAAACTATAAAGAAAAATGGCGCGCCCTAAGAGATTCGAACTCCTGACCTTTTGATTCGTAGTCAAACGCTCTATCCAGCTGAGCTAAGGGCGCATAATGGAGCGGACGACGGGAATCGAACCCGCGACCCTCGCCTTGGCAAGGCGATGCTCTACCGCTGAGCCACGTCCGCATAAAATAAAGATGAAAAGTGAGCCATGAAGGACTCGAACCTTCGACACCCTGATTAAAAGTCAGGTGCTCTACCAACTGAGCTAATGGCTCGTACAATAAAATAAAATGGCGGAACCGACGGGATTCGAACCCGCGATCTCCTGCGTGACAGGCAGGCATGTTAGGCCTCTACACCACGGTTCCACAGCCTAAGGTCTTGCATTTGATCCCTTAAAGGGATTATTGCGGGGGCAGGATTTGAACCTGCGGCCTTCGGGTTATGAGCCCGACGAGCTACCGGGCTGCTCCACCCCGCGTCAGTAAAAGGTTGTTTTATTGTATGGAGCCCTCGAAAAGTAATCAGATTACGCTCCAAAGACTGAACTTCACTTTTTGTGGTGAAGTGGTGGAGGCTGAGGGGTTCGAACCCCCGACCCTCTGCTTGTAAGGCAGATGCTCTCCCAGCTGAGCTAAGCCTCCGAGAAAAATATGGTGACCCGTAGGGGATTCGAACCCCTGTTACCTCCGTGAAAGGGAGGTGTCTTAACCCCTTGACCAACGGGCCTTACTAAAATCCTAGCTGGCGGAGAGAGAGGGATTCGAACCCTCGAGACGCTTGTGACGCCTACACGATTTCCAATCGTGCTCCTTCGGCCAACTCGGACACCTCTCCATATGGCTCCCCGAACAGGACTCGAACCTGTGACAACTCGATTAACAGTCGAGTGCTCTACCAACTGAGCTATCAGGGAATATGTAATAAGTTTCGCTTGGCGACGTCCTACTCTCCCAGGACCCTGCGGTCCAAGTACCATCGGCGCTGGAGGGCTTAACGGTCGTGTTCGGGATGGGTACGTGTGGAACCCCTCCGCCATCGCCACCAAACGATTCAAGTGTTTGATCACTTGAAAACTGGATACGAAACAATCAATTGCGATTAGATCTATTTGGATAAGCCCTCGACCGATTAGTACTGGTCAGCTCCATGCATTGCTGCACTTCCACCCCCAGCCTATCTACCTCGTCGTCTTCAAGGGGTCTTACTAAATTGGGAAATCTCATCTTGAGGGGGGCTTCACGCTTAGATGCTTTCAGCGCTTATCCCTTCCGCACTTAGCTACCCAGCTATGCTCCTGGCGGAACAACTGGTGCACCAGCGGTGCGTCCATCCCGGTCCTCTCGTACTAAGGACAGCTCCTCTCAAATTTCCTACGCCCACGACAGATAGGGACCGAACTGTCTCACGACGTTCTGAACCCAGCTCGCGTACCGCTTTAATGGGCGAACAGCCCAACCCTTGGGACCTACTTCAGCCCCAGGATGCGATGAGCCGACATCGAGGTGCCAAACCTCCCCGTCGATGTGGACTCTTGGGGGAGATAAGCCTGTTATCCCCAGGGTAGCTTTTATCCGTTGAGCGATGGCCCTTCCATGCGGTACCACCGGATCACTAAGCCCGACTTTCGTCCCTGCTCGACTTGTCAGTCTCGCAGTCAAGCTCCCTTTTGCCTTTGCACTCTTCGAATGATTTCCAACCATTCTGAGGGAACCTTGGGGCGCCTCCGTTACTCTTTAGGAGGCGACCGCCCCAGTCAAACTGCCCACCTGACACTGTCCCCATGCCCGATCAGGGCACCAGGTTAGAACTCCGATACGATCAGGGTGGTATCCCAACGGCGCCTCCAAGGAAGCTTGCGCTCCCTCTTCCTAGGCTCCCACCTATCCTGTACAAATCGTATCAAAGTCCAATATCAAGCTGCAGTAAAGCTCCATGGGGTCTTTCCGTCTTGTCGCGGGTAACCTGCATCTTCACAGGTATTAAAATTTCACCGGATCTCTCGTTGAGACAGCGCCCAAGTCGTTACGCCATTCGTGCGGGTCAGAATTTACCTGACAAGGAATTTCGCTACCTTAGGACCGTTATAGTTACGGCCGCCGTTTACTGGGGCTTCAGTTCATAGCTTCGGGTTACCCCTAACCACTCCCCTTAACCTTCCAGCACCGGGCAGGCGTCAGCCCGTATACTTCGCCTTACGGCTTCGCACAGACCTGTGTTTTTGCTAAACAGTCGCTTGGGCCTTTTCACTGCGGCCCCCTCGGGCTATTCACCCTACCGAGGCACCCCTTCTCCCGAAGTTACGGGGTCATTTTGCCGAGTTCCTTAACGAGAGTTCTTCCGCGCGCCTTAGAATTCTCTTCTCGCCTACCTGTGTCGGTTTACGGTACGGGCACCTTCACCTGGCTAGAGGCTTTTCTTGGCAGTGTGAGATCATGACCTTCGCTACTGCAATTTTCGCTCCCCATCACAGCCCAAGGTTATGTAGCACGGATTTGCCTATGCTACCCTCTCACTGCTTGGACGGACATCCATCAGTCCGCGTCACTACCCTGCTGCGTCACCCCATCGCTCATAGCGGTTTACGGTGGTACAGGAATTTCCACCTGTTGTCCTTCGACTACGCCTGTCGGCCTCGCCTTAGGTCCCGACTTACCCTGAGCGGACGAACCTTCCTCAGGAACCCTTAGGCTTTCGGCGGATCAGATTCTCACTGATCTTTTCGTTACTCATACCGGCATTCTCACTTGTATGCTGTCCAGCGCTCCTTACGGTACACCTTCTACCCACATACAACGCTCCCCTACCCCTGATGCATTGCATCAAGCCATAGCTTCGGTGGTGTGTTTAGCCCCGTTACATTTTCGGCGCAGAGTCACTCGACCAGTGAGCTATTACGCACTCTTTAAATGGTGGCTGCTTCTAAGCCAACATCCTGGTTGTCTGTGCAACTCCACATCCTTTCCCACTTAACACACACTTGGGGACCTTAGCTGATGGTCTGGGCTGTTTCCCTTTTGACAATGGATCTTAGCACTCACTGTCTGACTCCCGGTTAATCAGTCTATGGCATTCGGAGTTTGACTGAGCTTGGTAACCCTTGCGGGCCCCGCACCCAATCAGTGCTCTACCTCCACGACTGTACCACCGAGGCTAGCCCTAAAGCTATTTCGGGGAGAACCAGCTATCTCCGAGTTCGATTGGAATTTCTCCGCTACCCCCACCTCATCCCCGAACTTTTCAACGTTCGTGGGTTCGGGCCTCCAGTGCGTGTTACCGCACCTTCACCCTGGACAGGGGTAGATCACACGGTTTCGGGTCTACGCCCACGTACTTATTCGCCCTATTCAGACTCGCTTTCGCTGCGGCTACGGCTTCTCACCTTAACCTTGCACGGGAACGTAACTCGCCGGTTCATTCTACAAAAGGCACGCCATCACCCGTGATGAAACGAAGTTTCATCATAGGGCTCTGACTTCTTGTAAGCACACGGTTTCAGGATCTCTTTCACTCCCCTTCCGGGGTGCTTTTCACCTTTCCCTCACGGTACTGCTTCACTATCGGTCACTAGGGAGTATTTAGCCTTACCAGATGGTCCTGGCAGATTCATACGGGGTTTCACGTGCCCCGCACTACTCGGGATCCGTCTCGGAGGGAATAGACTTTCGGTTACAGGGCTTTTACCTCTTCTAGCGGGCCTTTCCAGACCTCTTCGCCTACCCTATTCCTTTGTAACTCCATGTGAGACGTCCCACAACCCCAAGAGGCAAGCCTCTTGGTTTAGGCTCTTCCGCGTTCGCTCGCCGCTACTGACGGAATCACTACTTGTTTTCTCTTCCTCAAGGTACTTAGATGTTTCAGTTCCCCTGGTCTGCCTCTTCGCAACCTATGTATTCAGTTACGAGTGACTGGCTATTACACCAGCCGGGTTTCCCCATTCGGACATCCCCGGATCAAAGCTTGCTTACAGCTCCCCGAGGCCTTATCGTTGTTCGCCACGTCCTTCTTCGGCTCCTAGCGCCTAGGCATCCTCCGTGTGCTCTTAGTAGCTTAACCAACTACTAAAGACTTGTTTTTGACACAAGTTTCAGCTAAAAAAGAATGTTCTAATTCGCATTTGTTGTTTCGTTATCCAGTTTTCAAGGATCAAATCTTACCGGTCGATTTAACCGGAAGATGAGTGTATCACATCCAGACCTGACTTTCTACAAGAAAGTTCTGGAAGTCATACGTTTTGAGAGTTTGAGCTCTCAAAACTGACCAACGAGTGAGAAGTGAAATCTTTGCGAAGCAAAGATACTTCGAGAGCATCCTTCTTCGCCGTATTTGTACCGCTTCGCTACGGAAGCGAGGTACTCCATAGAAAGGAGGTGATCCAGCCGCACCTTCCGATACGGCTACCTTGTTACGACTTCACCCCAATCGTCTACCCCACCTTCGGCGGCTGGCCCCCTTGCGGGTTACCCCACCGACTTCGGGTGTTGTAACCTCTCGTGGTGTGACGGGCGGTGTGTACAAGACCCGGGAACGTCTTCACCGCGGCATGCTGATCCGCGATTACTAGCAATGCCGACTTCATGCAGGCGAGTTGCAGCCTGCAATCCGAACTGAGACCGGCTTCTAAGGATTCGCTCCAGATCGCTCTTTCGCTTCCCGTTGTACCGGCCATTGTAGTACGTGTGTAGCCCAGGTCATACGGGGCATGATGATTTGACGTCATCCCCACCTTCCTCCGGTTTGTCACCGGCAGTCACTCTAGAGTGCCCAGCCTTACCTGCTGGCAACTAAAGTCAAGGGTTGCGCTCGTTGCGGGACTTAACCCAACATCTCACGACACGAGCTGACGACAACCATGCACCACCTGTCTCCCCTGTCCCGAAGGAAAGGACCATCTCTGATCCGGTCAGGGGGATGTCAAGACCTGGTAAGGTTCTTCGCGTTGCTTCGAATTAAACCACATACTCCACTGCTTGTGCGGGTCCCCGTCAATTCCTTTGAGTTTCAGTCTTGCGACCGTACTCCCCAGGCGGAATGCTTAATGTGTTAACTTCGGCACCAAGGGTATCGAAACCCCTAACACCTAGCATTCATCGTTTACGGCGTGGACTACCAGGGTATCTAATCCTGTTTGCTCCCCACGCTTTCGCGCCTCAGCGTCAGTTACAGCCCAGAAAGTCGCCTTCGCCACTGGTGTTCCTCCACATCTCTACGCATTTCACCGCTACACGTGGAATTCCACTTTCCTCTTCTGCACTCAAGCCACCCAGTTTCCAGTGCGACCCGGAGTTGAGCCCCGGGATTACACACCAGACTTAAATGGCCGCCTGCGCGCGCTTTACGCCCAATAATTCCGGACAACGCTTGCCCCCTACGTATTACCGCGGCTGCTGGCACGTAGTTAGCCGGGGCTTTCTTCTCAGGTACCGTCACTCGAGTAGCAGTTACTCTACCCGACGTTCTTCCCTGGCAACAGAGCTTTACGATCCGAAAACCTTCATCACTCACGCGGCGTTGCTCCGTCAGGCTTTCGCCCATTGCGGAAGATTCCCTACTGCTGCCTCCCGTAGGAGTCTGGGCCGTGTCTCAGTCCCAGTGGGGCCGTTCACCCTCTCAGGTCGGCTACGCATCGTCGCCTTGGTGAGCCGTTACCTCACCAACTAGCTAATGCGCCGCAGGCCCATCCGCAAGTGACAGATTGCTCCGTCTTTCCCAGCTCCCTCATGCGAGGAAACTGCGTATCCGGTATTAGCTACCGTTTCCGGTAGTTATCCCAGTCTTGCAGGTAGGTTGCCTACGTGTTACTCACCCGTCCGCCGCTAAGCCTCAGGAGAGCAAGCTCTCCTGAGGCTCCGCTCGACTTGCATGTATTAGGCACGCCGCCAGCGTTCGTCCTGAGCCAGGATCAAACTCTCCATTAAAGATGGAAGGTCCCTGCCACCCGAAGGCGGTAGGTCTTCCATTCAAAGTGTTTGTTTAGCTCATTTTGAATCTGACGAGATCGGATGAAATTCAATCCGTTAGGATTGTTTCACCCTAAGTATCTCAATTTATTTCTCACTCGTTGTTCAGTTTTCAAAGATCAAACTTTTCATTTTGTCGCTCGTTTTCGTCCTCAGCAGCAACTCTTATATCTTATCACATCCGATTTGACTTGGCAAGCACTTTTTTTGAAGAAGTTTTCCTTCTAAGAAGTTATAAAATCAACCGGATTTATATCTTAGCATAATCTCATCGATTAACGCAAGAGTTTTTTTTCGTTTGACCTCTTAAACCACTTAGTAGAAATCGAACGGAAATATAATTTATCATAGATTTGATGTAAACGCAAGGCTTTTAACCCCAAAAAAAAAATAAAACGGAGCACAAGCCCCGCTTTATCACTACAGTTATATACTCTTTACCTGTAATCTTACTGTCTTAACCATACTGAAAGGTATGATTGGCGATTAGTTCCCGATCCACGGGTTTCGTCTTGTAGACTTTGATTTACTTGAAGTGTTTCTGGCTTTTACGTTTTTATCCTGAGCCCGTGTCTGTTTCTTAGCGCCGCCGCTTCTTCTGGCTCCGGGTTCTGTTGAAACCTTTACTTTCTGCTCTTGTTGAGCGGCCGTATCAGCTTCACCTGGAGTGCTTTGAACTTGATTCTGCTCAGCTGCGGCAAAAGCTTCTCCAGATTCGAAATCTTCACGAGTCCCAACTCCGCCAATTGGCGCTCCAGGTACCATAGATCCATAAGGCATACCATAACCCATTAAATGCGGCGGATAGAAACCTGGCATGAAGTTATTAGACATTTGATCACCATAAGGAAGCACAGGATGATTCGGCCCGTTCCAGTAAGGAGCCTGGTAGGCTGCAGGACCTGTTCCATCAAACATCCCCGGATTTGGAACATTCCATCCTCCGACATTTTCAGGCTGCACATAAGAAAATGGCTGGATGTTCATATTCCCTACAGGTGTTCCTTCGCATCCACACGGCTGCGGAACATACATATTTGTTTCTGGAGCCATCATTTCCGGAGAAACGACATTAGGCATGCTGCTTCCATATGGGTCACTCGAAATACCTGGGTAACCGCTGCCGGTAGATTCCATTTGCGGCATTACCTGATTCAGTTTACCGTCTGCCTCAACAGGGAACACATTGGCTTGAGAGAGATTAGGAGCGTAATTTGTTGGCGCGAAATCAACAGGGCTGTAACCAACAGGCGATACATAAGTCGGTCCCATATTCATCGGCGCCATATTCGGAATGAAATTCATTGGCGATCCGTTGACCGGAGCAAAATGAGGTGCATAACTTAATGGAGATACATTTGTTGGAGCTACGTTCGTTGGAGCCATGTTCATTGGGGCCATGTTCGTTGGAGCCATGTTCGTTGGGGCCATGTTCGTCGGAGCCATGTTTGGAGCGAAGTTCGTTGGGGATACATTTGTTGGAGTTAAATTAGGCATATAGTTAATTGGAGCGGTCAGGTCTGGCGCGAAAGGATATGGTCCAACATTGGAAGGAGATACGTTCGTCGGCTCATGATAAACAGGAGATGAATTAGGCATATTCATATTCGGAAAATCGTAGTAAGACGCCACATTAGGAACCATTGGCTGGTTCGGCATAAAAGCATTTTCATTAGGTTTAACTTCCGAGCAGCCGCAAGGTTTTTCTAAGACAGGCTGAACCTGTGTATTCTCCGGCACTACAGGGACATATTCAAAATGTGTAGGCTGCTGCACGACAATTTCCGAATACTCAATTTCATAATGATATTCGGGTTTCGGCTTCTCCGGCAAAACAGGAATCGGTACAGCCGGCTGTTCAGGCACTGGAGCCGGCTGCTCGGCTTCCGGAGCGATAGGCGTTGGTGCTGGCACTGGTTCTGGTTCCGGCGCAGGGACAATAGGTGCAGTTGGCGTCTTTGGCGCCGTATTTTTTTTGCCGCTGTTTGTATTTGGTGCAGCTGCATTTTCAGTACCGGTCCCTGTTCCTGTGCCACTTCCGCCAGATGGGATATTCACCACTTCACCAACAAGCAAAGCATTTGGATTCTTAAGCTGCGGATTGGCTTCGATCATCGCCTGGAGCGACACTCCCCATGCCTTGGACAGCTTCCATAATGTATCCCCCTGCTTGACAACATGTTTGTAAATAACGCCGTCATCCTGACCTACTGTCACGGCCGAAGACGGAATTTTGACTTTGTCTCCGATCATTAACACGTCAGGGTTGGTGATTTGCGGATTGGCGTCTATCAATGTTTGCAGAGGAACGTTATACTTCTTCGAAAGTTCGTATAAAGTGTCGCCCTCTTTGACCATGTGTATCTTCACGTGGCAAAAACCTCCTAATCTTTCTTGGGGCCGTGATATTAGCCCGTTTTCCATTGATACATCCTATGCACCTGCCCGGTATTTGTTATCCTAAAACTGAAAAAAAACCTTCCGCTCCCCCTGATCCGGGTTCCTGAAAGGTTTTGATCTTCTTCTATTCCCAAACTTTAACGCCGTCTTGATCCACAATCGAACGAAACTCCTCAAGCAGCTTCAGCGTCATCGGACCCGCATGACCTTCGCCGATAGCCCGGCCATCGACTTCACGTACCGCAATGACCTCAGCTGCAGTTCCGGTCAGGAATACTTCGTCCGCCACATAACCTTGTGCGTTCATCATAATCGCTTCGCCGGCGCCGCGCGATACAACCAATCGGATATGCCGTTTCTCAATTCGTTGCGGCGTAGCGTTTCGATCAGCGCTTTCTGCATCTCCCCAAAGCTCAGCGGAATTTTGAGCATGATCGATTTAGCGGAATCGTAAATGCGATGCTTCCGATTATGATTCCGTTTGTAAATCCGTATAAGAATAACTAGGGTAAGAGCCTAAAACCCTCACTTGGCAGCCTAGTGCCTCGATTTCCCCGATCGCCGCGCCAAGCAGGATCGATTCAACCTCTTCAAGCACATCCATATAAAAATAATAGTTGCCCAGCTTCTTTTTGGTCGGACGGGATTCGATCCGCGACAAATTCAGCTTGCGCCATGCAAAAGCGGACAGCACCTGGTGCAGCGCACCCGGAAAGTCGGCAGGCAGCGTAACCAGAATACTTGTCTTCCGGGTTGCCTCCTTGCCTTCAAGTGCAAGTTTGTCAGGACCAATCAGAACAAATCGAGTAAAATTGTTGTTATGGTCGGTAACCTTCCGTGCTAACGGATCCAGTCCATAACGCTCCGCGCCAAGTACAGTGCCTATAGCCGTCCAGCCTTCTCCCGGGTGATTCGCTACGCTTTGAATCGCTTCAGCCGTGCTGCCCACATTTTCCAGTTCAGCTTGAGGCATATGGGTCCGAATAAACTGCTGACACTGCGCCATAGCTACAGGATGGGAAAGAACCCTTTTGATTTTGCTGTAATCCATTTTTCCTTCGGATTGAAATTCTTCTTTACGACCGATCAGATTCTGAATCGAGGGGTACACCCATTCAAGCTGCATCGGCACATCCACTTCATGAACAAGCCAGTCCATATGAAGACTCACAGAGCCCTCGATCGTATTTTCCACCGGAATTGCGCTGTAATCCGCCTCTCCATTAACTACAGATAGAAACACATCCGAAATTTGCTTATAATGCTTTAGCTGAACCTCTTCATCTCCAAACAAATATAAAACAGCTTCATGCGAAACTGTGCCCTCCGGCAGCAGTGCTATAGTTCTCATTCCAATTCCCCTTTACTATCGTAAACGCAGAAACATACCGGCATTACACCAGTATGCTTAAGTCCGTTTATTCAGAAGTCTTGTTAGACTAAATTTCCGGCGGTAAACGGAACCGCCTCATGAGCTCCGACTCTGCCTGCTCCTTCCGGACAGGGTTCGAGCCAAAGCATCTTGGCTTGTATCCCATGCTCCCCCAGTGTCCTTTGGATAAAAGCTTCAAGCTCATTCCGGCGTTTTGAATCCCTTTCAACGAGCGCAAGGAGCGTTGGCCCGGCACCACTGAGCGCTGCGCCAAGAGCGCCATGACTACAGGCCTCCGCCAGAATCTGTTCCATTCCAGGGATAAGCGAAGCCCGGTAGGGCTGATGAATCCGGTCCTGCATGGCTGCGGCAATCAGGTCTAATCTACCGGACGCCAAAGCTCCGGTCAGCAGAGAAGCCCGGCTGACATTAAACACCACATCCTTCATAGACAAGGACTCCGGCAGCACTTTGCGTGCTTGTTCAGTCGGCAGCCAGAAAGAAGGAATCGCCACAAGCACCTGCAGTTTCTCAGGCGGCTCAATCCGCAGATGAACAGCCCGCTCTCCATCCCAAACAGCCGAGACGATCCCGCCAAACAAGGAAGCCCCCACATTGTCGGGATGTTTCTCGACAGCTGTAGCCATATCAAACAACTTTTCCATAGATAACGGAGCTCCGATCAGCTCGTTAGCCGCGTACAAGGCGCCAACAATTGCCGAAGCGCTGCTTCCCAAACCTCTCGTGAGCGGAATATCGGAGGCCATCGAAATTTCGAGTTCGGGAATCGAAACGCCCGCCTCTGCGAACACCTGCTGGGCCAGCTTGTAAACCAGATTGGACTTATCCTTCGGAATCCCCCGCAGCTCTTCCCCATACAGGTGAAAAACGGTCCTTTCCGCCGGCTTCATTTCGATCCAGGCAAACAGAGATAAAGCCATGCCCAGCGTATCGAAGCCGGGCCCCAAATTGGCGGTGCTGGCCGGAACCTTGATCCGGACCCCTTCGGAGCGGATCATACGCCGTTACCTTCCAGCTTGGCGATAGCCGCCATTACGGCTTCTTCCGAATCCTGAACAACAAGCGGCTCCGCTCCGATGCTCTTGATCGCAATATTCGGATCCTTCAGACCGTGACCGGTCAGGACGCAGACCACCTTCTCCCCGCCTTTGAAATAACCTTCACGTTTCAGTTTATATACCCCAGCAACAGAAGCAGCAGAGGCCGGTTCAGCAAAAATGCCTTCACGCGAAGCAATCGTCCGATAAGCGCTCAAAATTTCTTCATCCCTCACATAATTAATTTGGCCGCTTGATTCCTCGGCTGCTGCGACAGCCGTCTTCCAGCTGGCCGGATTGCCGATGCGGATCGCGGTTGCCACCGTTTCCGGCTCCAGAATCGGTTCGCCTTTGACGATCGCCATCGCCCCTTCGGCCTCAAAGCCGACCATACGCGGCAGCGAGCTGATTTTCCCTTTGGCATGATATTCCTTGAAGCCTTTCCAGTATGCCGAAATATTTCCCGCGTTGCCGACCGGAATAGCCAGAACGTCCGGCGCTTCGCCAAGCTGGTCGCAAACTTCGAAAGCCGCTGTCTTCTGCCCTTCAATCCGGTAAGGGTTCACCGAGTTAACGAGCGTAATCGGATGTTTGGCCGTAATTTCGCGCACGATTTCCAGCGCACGGTCAAAGTTGCCTTCAATAGCAATGACTTTAGCTCCGTAAATCATGGCTTGAGCAAGCTTGCCGAGCGCGATGTTATTATTCGGGATCAAAACGATACAATTCAAACCCAATCTTGCGGCATAAGCCGCAGCTGCAGCAGACGTATTGCCGGTAGAAGCACACATAATGGTCCGGCTTCCTTCTTCTACCGCCTTCGCCACAGCCATCACCATCCCGCGGTCTTTAAAGCTGCCTGTCGGATTCAAACCTTCATATTTAAAATAGAGGTCAAGCCCCAGCTCCTGCGACAGGTTCTCCGCCCGGACAAGCGGCGTATTGCCTTCCTGCAGCGTCAGCATCGGCGTTTTATCCGTTACCGGCAAATATTCCTTGTAGGTTTGCAGCAATCCTTGATATCTCATCTTGATCTCCAGCTCCCTTTTATTTAGAACTCTATATTTTTATCCTTCAACCCGATAACTGCTTTTAATGCGCCGAATCACTTCGAGCGACTCGAAATGTTTGATGACCTTCTCCATGCTGGCTTTGTTGGCCAAATGCGTGACGATCATGATCTCCGCCCCCGGCTGCTGGGCATTCGGGGTTTGAATGACGGAATCAAGACTGACCTCGTATTCAGCAAACACTTGAGTGATCTGCGCAAGAACACCGGCCTTGTCGTCTACCTGCAGCAGCAGGAAATTTTTATAAAAGACCTGGTCATCCGCCTTCAGCTTCTTCTCCTTATAAGGGACAATCGCTCTCAGTCCGTTGACGCCGAGCTTCATGTTCTTGATGACCGCCACAAGGTCGGCGACCACGGAGGTAGCCGTTGGCATTTCCCCGGCGCCAGCCCCGTAGAACATCGTTTCCCCCACCGCTTCTCCATACACATATACGGCATTAAAAACGCCGCTAACGGCCGCAATCGGATGGGAGGTCCTCACCATCGTCGGCTGCACGCTGATCGAGATGCCTTCATCATGGCGTTCCGCAATGCCAAGCAGCTTCATTTCATACCCCAGCTGTCTGGCATAAGCGATATCCTCTTTGGATACGGAGGAGATGCCGCGCACGCTTACATCGCGAAGCTCGACATTGGTACGGAAACCTAAGGTACCTAAAATGGCCATTTTTCGGGCCGCATCCAGCCCTTCCACATCCGAAGTCGGATCGGATTCCGCATAACCGAGCTGCTGGGCTTCTTTCAATACATCCTCGTAAGAAGCGCCTTCCCGGCTCATTTTAGTAAGGATATAATTGGTTGTTCCGTTCACAATGCCCATGATCTTCGTAATTCTGTCCGAGGAGAACCCTTCGATCAATGTCCGGATGATCGGAATTCCGCCGGCAACACTCGCTTCATAGAACACATCGCACTGCTGCTCGACCGCCTTGGCCAAGATTTCGCTACCGTATAAAGCCATAAGGTCCTTGTTGGCCGTCACGATATGTTTTCCATGCTCAAGCGCATCCAGCAAATAAGTTTTGGTGTCCTCGACACCTCCCATAACCTCGACAATAATATCGATGTCAGGATGACGGATCACTTCCCAAGGATCCTGAGTCAGTATGGCCGGATCAACGGCAATGCTGCGTTCCTTCTCCAGGCTTTTGACAGCAATTTTCTCAATCCGAATCGGTGAACCAACCTGGCTCATCAGGTCCTCCTGGTGTTTCTCCACAATCCTGACCACACCTGTCCCTACCGTTCCCAATCCAAGCAGTCCTATCTTAATTGCGTTCAAGCTGTCCCCTCCCCGTCGCTTCCGTTTCTCTATTTGTTGTGTTCCTGAACTTCATCCTGCTTTAACCTTGACCCACAATCTGGACCTTCTTGACCCCGGTCACGCTGCGCAGCTTGCTCAGCATTTCATCCAGCTCTTCGGTCAGTCTGGAGGTTTCTACCGAGATCACCACGTTGGCTACACCCTGAAGCGGAATACTTTGATTAATGGTGAGCACGTTGCCGCCGAAGCTGGCTACCAAAGCAAGCATTTGAGAGAGAATCCCGGAACGGTGTTCCAGATCCAATGAAATGGTGACGATACGGTCCCGTTCAAGCTGATTCAGCTGATGAATCCCGTCCTTGTATTTATAAAAGGCACTGCGGCTCAAGCCTACCTGCTCGACCGCTTCATGCACCGTTTTGACATTCCCGCTGGCCAACAGCTGCTTGACCTGGAGGGTTTTCAGCACGGCTTCCGGTAAAATATCTTCACGTACCAGATAATAGCGTTCCCGCAAAATCGTCCTCTCCTTAAAGACTCCTGTATTTATATAGTGGACATTATAACCCATACATGCTATGTAAGCAATAGAAATCAACCTATTTATTATAACATTGATCAAAGCTTTTTCCGTTGTTTTACAAAAATGAAAAAGAACCTGCCGTTCTCCTTCCGGAAAAACAACAGGTTCTATCCTCTATGCTGCTCATAATGCCTACCAACTGCTGTCTGCTCAGCTAAGGCAGCCTACAGCCTACCAAGCGGCACCGCCTTAAACATTTCTAATCAATAGTAGTAGCTGCTTCCTTCAACGAATTCAAATTCAAAATCGCCAATACGGACAATCGTTCCGTCGGTAGCACCGCGTTTGCGCAGCTCCTCGTCGATCCCCATATGACGCATCGTGCGGGCCAGCTTAAGGATCGCATCGTGGGAGTTCAGCTGCATCCGCTTCATCATCCGCTCAACACGCGGGCTGGAGACAACATAAGCTTCGTTGTCACGGGTAATCGTAAAGCTGTTGTCTTCCTCTTTATCCAGCTTGTAGATTTTCCGCTCTTCCAGCTCGCTGACCTCTTCGATGGCCGGAGCTTCCGGTATCGAATCCAGCAGATCCGCCGTTTTATACATCAGCTCCTGAACCCCTTCCCGCGTCAGCGAAGAAATCGGCATGATCAGCAGGTCCGGACGAACCTCCGCCACTTTCTTACGGAAAGTTTCAAGGTTCTCTTGAGCCTCAGGCATATCCATTTTGTTCGCGGCTACGATTTGGGGGCGTTTCTCAAGCTCGGCGTTATACAGCTTCAGCTCGTCATTAATCTTCTCCCAATCCTCGAATGGGTCTCGTCCTTCCGAGCCAGCCATGTCTACAACATGGACGATGACACGGGTGCGCTCGATATGGCGCAGGAACTCATGACCCAAACCCACACCTTCATGCGCGCCTTCAATCAGTCCCGGCAGGTCAGCCATAACAAAGCTGCGGCCTTCGCCGACACTGACAACCCCAAGATTCGGAGTAATGGTCGTAAAATGGTAAGCGCCGATCTTCGGCTGTGCCGCCGATACGACAGACAGAAGCGTGGATTTACCTACGCTCGGAAATCCGACCAGACCTACATCGGCCATGACCTTCAGCTCCAGAATGATCCAGCGCTCTTGGCCTTCTTCCCCGTTCTCGGCAAGCTCCGGTGCCGGATTGCTTGGCGTCGCAAAGCGAATATTGCCTCGTCCGCCCCGTCCGCCGCGGGCCACTACAACCTGCTGGCCGTGACGGGTCATATCCGCCAGCACTTCGTTCGTTTCTTCATCAATGATGACCGTGCCCGGAGGAATCCGGACGATCATATCATCGGCTCCGGCTCCGTGCTGGCTTTTGTTGCGGCCTTTCTCACCGCGCTGCGCCTTAAAGTGGCGCTGGTAACGGAAGTCCATCAGGGTGCGCAAGCCTTCGTCCACACGAAAAATAACGCTGCCCCCGCGGCCTCCGTCACCGCCGGCCGGCCCGCCTTCGGGCACATATTTCTCGCGCCGGAAAGACACGATGCCGTCGCCGCCGTCACCGCCTTTAACATAAATCTTGGCTTTATCTACAAACATGCTGTCACCTCTTCTAAATAGCCAATGGCATACGGAGCTCGCAAACGCCCTGCTGCATGGCTTCTTCTTTCAAATAAATCAGCTTGTTCCGGATCGCTTTGACCGTATTAGCTTTGAGCAGCTCCGGATTCCCCGAAGTGCCCGCCGGTTCAAAGCGGACCACAACTTCGCCGCCTTCCCGGTAAATGGACATGGTAAGTCCGATAATTTCTCCCCACGAGGAACGTCCGGCAAACTGGTAAGCCCGAATGGTTTCGATCACGGTCTCCGCCCAATCGTCTGCCTCCCGCCGGCCCAGCAGCGGTCCAAGCTCCAAGCCTTCCTCAACGACAACTTCAAGCTGAACGGAGTTGTTCATTTCCCGAAAAGACTGCAAATAAAAAACAAGCGACGGAATTCCCAGCCTGGAAATATGACTTTCCGCAGCCATCCGTTCTTTTATTCTGTCCAAACTGCCGAGCAGTTTATCATGTTTGCCGAGCTTTATATAGCCGTATAAGATCTGCAAATCATTCATCCAATCATGCCGATAATGCGCCAGGGTTGAAGTTGCAGTCCGTTGGAAAGATTCGAGCAGACGCCGTTTCTCCGCCTCCTGCTGCTTTCGCATATAAACCCAATACCCGTAAATAACAACGCCAACCCACATACATAACAGAATATGAATAAGCAACGAGCGATTAAAATAAAACAGAACCAAAGGAATCAGCAGCAGAATGCCGGCAATAATCGTTAACGATCTACGGTCGTTCATGATTAATCTCAATCCTCTACGCATTTTTACCTTCCCTGTCCAACATACAACAGTATAACATAAAGTAACATCTTCGAAGTGGAATGAGCTGCTGAGATTGGGCATCGATCTTAGAAAAATAACCCCGCCTTGCGCGGAGCCTCGAATTGTAGCTTCTTTCATTTTCCAGCCGGGATTCTCAAAAAAAATCCCCGGCATTGTGCCGGGGATTTTCGCCGTTCGGGCTTGTTCTTAAGCTTCTACTGCAGCCGCTACAGGAGCGACTTCAACAGGGTACACGCTCACTTTCTTGCGATCGCGGCCCCAACGTTCGAACTTAACAACGCCGTCCACTTTCGCGAACAAAGTGTCATCTTTACCGATGCCCACGTTAGTGCCCGGATGAATTTTCGTTCCGCGTTGACGAACGAGAATGCTGCCGCCGGTAACCACTTGACCGTCAGCACGCTTAACGCCAAGGCGTTTCGCAATACTGTCACGGCCGTTCTTTGTGGAACCTACACCTTTCTTGGATGCGAACAACTGAAGATCCAATTTCAACATGTCTGGTCAACCTCCTTCTTTAATTAGTCACATCTATAATCTTAACGTATTGTCCGTAGGATTGCTCAATAGTCCGAAGCATCACGACGAGCGAAGATAACAACAGCCTAGCTTCAGCTTTGGCTTCGTCAGGAACTGCAAGCGGAAGATCCGCGCTTAAAAAGCCGTTCTTCATATGTGAATCCATTACAATCCCGGTCAACTCTTCGACAGCGTTAACTGAGCCTACAGTAACAGCGGATACACCAGCGCAAACAATATCCCTTCCAGCCTCTGCGTAATTCGCATGGCCTTCAATCCGAAATCCAGTAACGGATTTCTGCTCATCGCGTTTGATGGTTACGATAATCAAGTACCGTCACCTTCTTACGCTTGGATTTTCTCAATAGTCACCTTCGTGTACGGTTGACGATGACCTTGCTTTTTGTGGTAGTTCTTCTTAGGTTTGTATTTGAATACAACAACCTTAGCGCCTTTACCATGGCGTTCTACTTTCGCTGTTACAGTAGCACCGGATACTACTGGAGTTCCTGCTACCAAACCGTTGTCGTTAGAAACAGCCAATACACGGTCAAAAGTTACAGTTTCACCGTCAGCAGCATTCAGCTTCTCGATGTAAAGAACATCGCCCTCTTGAACACGGTATTGTTTGCCACCAGTTTCGATAATTGCGTACATTTGCTTGCACCTCCTCATGTCTCAGACTCGCCTAATTCAGGTGACGCTTTATTTCAGGCGTACTTATGTACCCGATTGGTGCGGTTACAGCATGTGTACAAGATGTACTTGAAACACATACTTAAGTATATTAACACAGCCCAGGCAGGAAATCAACCTAGGTTATTTCCGTTCCGTGTTTTCCCGCATCTTCTTGCGAGTCATTTCGAGCAGGCCCAGTTTGGTCCAGCCCAGAATATGATGCTGGGTCCGGTCGCTGCGCATGCAGGTATGAAGTCTGGCCAGCACTTCATTACGATGTTCTTCAAGCTCCATATCAATAAAGTCGATGATGATAATGCCGCCGATATCGCGGACACGCAGCAGCCGGGCGATTTCCTCCGCTGCCTGCAGGTTGGTCTGGAACACGGTTTCCTCAAGTGAATCCGTGCCTACATATTTTCCCGTGTTAACATCCACTACATTCATCGCTTCGGTCTGATCCCAGATCAGGTATCCGCCGTCCGGCAGCCAGACCTTACGCTGAAAGTCTTTGTCCAGCTGCTGCTTAACCCCGTACGCTTCAAACAGCGGCGTGCTGGAATTATGGAATTTGATCTGCGGCTTCCAGCCGGGATCCAGACTCCCCAGAAACTGACCGGCTTCCTCAGCTTGAGCGGCGCAGTCTACGAGCAGTTCGTCAGTCTGCGGACTGAACACATCCCGGATCAGCCGCTGCACGAGGCTCAAATCACGATGCAGGAGGGCTGGTGCATTCAGCTTGTCCGCCTTCTCCAGCACGCCTTCCCACTGCCGGCGGAGCAGCGCCAGATCCTCTTCGATCGCGCCTGGCTCCTGATCTTCTACAATCGTACGAAAGATCAGGCCTTCCTCATCCAGGCGCAGCTGCTCGCCGATTTCCTTCAGCCGGCTGCGCTCGGCTTCGTCTTCAATCTTTTTCGAAACGGCAACGTACCCCGCTGTAGGCATATACACGATAAACCTGCCCGGGAGCGAATAATGCGTGGTTACCCGCGCTCCTTTGGTGCCCATGGCATCTTTCGTAACCTGCACCACAATTTCCTGCCCCGGTGAAAGCAGCTCTGTAATCGAAGGTTTGACCTTCGGCTGTTTCTCCAAATGAGGCGAGAGGCAGTCGTCTATGTACAAAAAAGCATTTTTTCTCTGGCCAATATCCACGAATGCCGCCTGCATTCCCGGAATGACGTTGGCAACCCGCCCCTTAAAGACGCTGCCCACAAGCCCTTTCCCGTCCGAGCGTTCAACGGCATACTCAACTAGACGCCCGTTCTCCAGCAGCGCCATTTCGGCAGAACCGTGTTCGTAATGCACTACCATTTGTTTCATACTCTCACCTGCTGCCATTTCCCCGATTTATTTGTTCAGCCCTTTATGGACCTCTATTTATTTCCCATCTTATTTCCAAGCTTATTTCCCATGATTTATAGCCAAGCCTGTCAGAAACAGATCGATCATTTTCTGCTCCGGCACAATGTCAAGAAGTTCACCTTTTGCGTTCACCACATAAACAAAATGATACTTTTCTCTCCTAAGTAGACGCAGGATTGTGTCTAAAGGTTTCGCCGAATCCGCAACCAGTGGCTGGGCATTTTTGGCAGAAGGTTTGCTGTCCGAAAAAAGCCGCTGCCTGCTGATCAGAAACCGGATAAACCGGAACGGGATATTCCCGTGATCCACCCAATTTGAATAAAATAGAAAAAGGCCGACCATTAGCAGATTCAGCTGAACTCCCCGGTCATAAAGCAGCGGATAAAACGAATAAGCGATCAATAACCCGCTAAAAACAATGCTGATCCGGACAGCCCACAGCAAGGTCGTATGGTAGGGCAAAAAAAGGCTGAAGAAAGCCTGTCCGATCTTCCCGCCGTCAAGAGGCAGAATCGGCAGCAGATTAAACAAGACAATCAGCAGATTGGCTTCGATAAAATAGGTTAACGAAGGCCCATTCCATATCCCCACAACATGCAGCAGTAATCCTAAGCCAGCCAAAATGATGTTCTGCAGCGGTCCTGCCGCCGCGATCCAGATTTCTTTTCTGGCATTCAACCGGCCGTCTTCTTCCACCACAGCCACTCCTCCAAATGGAAGCAGCTGAATAGAGAGCACGTTTAGACCCAGCATCCGGGCTGCGGCGGCATGGCCGAGCTCGTGTACAAACACAATCCCGAACAGAACAATCAGCTCGGCAAAATGCCCTGTGAATACAGAGGTTAACATAATTATAACAAATAAGGGGTGGAAAGAAACCGGAATTCCGGCAATCTTAATCAAGCGGCACCACTTCTGCCGGATCGATGTAGAGGCCGTCTTTCTTCATCGCAAAATAAACGGTATCGGAGCCGCCGCTCTCCGCCTTGGAAAAGCTGCCGACCCTCTCTCCACCTTCCAGCCAATCCCCTTCAGACACCGAAACCTCTGTTAAACGGCCATATATGGATACATAACCGTCGCTGTGCTGAACGACAACTGTTTTGCCTGTCAGGGCGTCATCGTTGACCTCCGTAACCCGGCCCGTTTCAATGCTTTTAACCTCTTGCGCCCCTTTTGAATCCAGATCCGGAACAATCTCTACGCCCTTCAAACTGATAGCAAAGCTTTCCGCCAGCTTGCCTTGGATCGGTATCGAGAAGCCATGAGCGCTCTGTACCAGCTGCTGCGGCCCCCCGTTGTCTCCAAAGATCGGAATAAAGCTCGGCGCCCCTCCAAAATTCCGCTCATACCAGGCCTCTGCTGCCTGAAAATCCATTTCCTGATTCAGCGTTGTGGAGACGAAGCTTTCAATCGGAGCGGACCAGGCCGGCTGTTCATGATGAATTCCCCATAAGATGCCAAACACAGCCGCACTGACAAACGTTCTGGTCCATAACGCTCGGATAAAAGAACCACCCTTCTGCGGTCCGTCCGTTTGTTCAGGCGTACCGGAACCAGGTTTGAACCCGGATCCCATTGGCGAAGACGACGCAGGGGCTGTGCCAAAAGCATCATCACGCCACAAACCCCGCCCCTGTTTCCACATCAGCTCCGGATCTCTTTCTTCCCCCGGCTGCTCCTGTAAAGCTTCCATCTCCGTTCTCCCCTGTAAAGGCAAAAGGGACTCCCGGCCGTATTCAAAGTCTTCCGGATTAGACGGCCGGGTATATAACTGAAGCTGCCGTTCTTCCCGGCTCAGCAGCTCCCGAATCCGTTCTTCCCGGCGTTTCCTTACGTTCTCTTTAACATCCATAACCTGTTCCCCTCTCCCATTTATGCGCCATGGGCTTGTTCGCTACATTTTATGTTGAGAGGAGAAGGATTATGAACAACATGTCCGCCCGCGGAAATTCCCCGCTAAAATACGAAAAAAGGATGTTTTCAAAACTGCAGCACAGTTCTGAAAACATCCTTTGTTGGTATGGATGAAAATACTCAACTATAAAATATTCAAACTAAATAAGTTCTGCTTATCGGGTCTGTTATGAGCAGGTTTAACCGCCCATACCAAAAAATTTCTTGAACTTCGTAAAAGCGCCTTTCTTCTGATTGAGCGGCATCAAAGGAACCGTGTCGCCCAATATGCGCCGCGCGATATTGCGATAGGCAATCGCTGCAGAGGAATTCGGATTCATAACGGTTGGTTCTCCGCTGTTGGCAGCCTTGATCACATGTTCATCATCCGGAACAATACCGATCAAATCAATGTTGAGCACCTGGATAATATCCTCGATATCCAGCATGTCTCCCGACTTGACCATATTCGGACGAATCCGGTTCACAACCAGCTTCGGCGATTCGACCTGTGTACCCTCCAGCAGGCCGATGACGCGGTCCGCATCCCGTACCGCCGCATGCTCAGGCGTTGTAACCACGATGGCACGATCTGCGCCGGCAACGGCGTTCTTGAAGCCCTGCTCGATTCCGGCAGGACAGTCGATAATGACATACTCATATTCTTTCTTCAGCTCAAGCACGATGTCCCGAACCTGCTCAGGAGAAACCGAATTTTTATCTTTGGTCTGCGCGGCCGGAAGCATGTAGAGCTCATCAAACCGCTTGTCCTTGACCAGAGCTTGGTTTAAACGGCAGCGGCCTTCGGCCACGTCCACCAGATCGTAAATGATGCGGTTCTCAAGCCCCATCACGACATCCAGATTGCGAAGTCCGATATCCGTATCCACCAGGCAAACCTTTTTCCCTAATAAAGCCAGAGCCGTGCCGATATTAGCCGATGTAGTTGTTTTGCCTACGCCGCCTTTCCCTGAAGTGACGACTATTGCTTCTCCCATATCTACACCCCTTTAAACACATTAAAGTCCGGACGAATCTTACCCACATGGTTTATTTTATCAATTTGCATGGATCCTTCCTGCAGAAAAGCGAATTCCATGCTCGTCTCCCGGTTCTCCCATTCATCCGGAGGCCTGCTGATCACTTCGGCTATGCGAAGCTGGGTAGGCGCCAGAAAAGAGGCCGCGATGACCGCCTTCTCATTGCCGCCCGATCCGGCATGAACCATTCCGCGAATCGCACCGATCACGATCACATCGCCGGTGCAGATGATTTGTCCTCCCGGGTTCACATCGCCCATAAACAGCAGATTGCCTTCATGCTTTAAGATCTGCCCTGAACGGACCATTCCGCAAAGTGTCTTGATGGCAGGTCCCCCCTGCTCATCCTCAACGATCCCCGGGGTCTCCACTGACCGGATAAGCAGATTCCCTTTCTGCTTCAACGTCTCTAGAATCAGTGTCTTCTGTTCTTCGGAAATATTTCGCATGCCCATCTTCACATCCACATGAACAATAGGGCCTGTTAATATATTCTGATGGCTGTGCTCCAGCTTGTAGCGCAGTTCGTTCAATAACTCCGAGAAATCACATTGATCATCAAACAGGAAAACCAGGCCATCTTTGATGCCCTTGATCGTTACATGGTTGGATTTTACCGTCATTGCCTGTCCCTCCCACTATGTAATTCGCGCAAAGCCCCTTAATCTCCTGCTTTCTACGCAAATTGACAATTGACGCTAAGCCGTTTCTTCTTTGGAACGCTGGCGGGAGGTTTTATTCTCCAGAAATCGTCTGAGCGGGACGTACACAACAAGCGCAAAGATAAAATGAAAAATCATATTCGGCAGCATATGATTCATCAGCGACCAGCTGTATGCCTGATGGTTTAATTCAAACAATTTATAAGTGCCGAACAGAAGCGAATCCATCAGCAGGCTTCCCATGAGGACAGCAAACAGCATAAACGGAAGCGGCGTGCGGTTTCCTTTAAATAACAGACCGATCAAATAAGCAGAAAAGCCCATCGCAAAAGAAAACTGCCCAATCATGGCCCCATAATAAACTACATCCTGAAGCAAACCGAACACAACGCCCAGAAGCAGGGCCTTATGTCGGTTCTCATAAACGGATACAAACAGGATCACGATATAAACCAAATAGGGAACAATCCGCGTCTGCCAAGCCGGAGGGATCAGCCAAGGCAATATCGTGCCCTCTACAATAAACAGAAGAAACAGCATTAGAACGAGGATCACATTGCGATGTTTAATCATCATTGGGGAACCTCAGGGGTGACAACCACAAACAGCTCATTCCAGTCGGAAAATTCAGTGGCCGGTTTGATATAAGCCGTGTCAGTCAAACCAAATTCCCCTGGCTGACGGCTCTCCACCGTACCAATAACCATAAACCGCGGGAATTCCCCGCCAAGTCCGGAAGAAATGATGGTATCGCCCTTTTTAAGCGGGTCATCACTTTTGATCTTCGTCATCAGGAACATGCCTTTCTGCTGATCGTAGCTTTCAATCATGCCAAAGGACTTATTCTCGTTGCCTTGAACCGTTGCCGCAATGGCATTCGAATTAGGATCCTTGGAATCAAGGGTTGTCATCAGCTTAACGGTGGCCGTAAAGTTGCTGACCTGGCTGACCGTGCCTACCAGACCTTTATCCGAGGTAACCGCCATCTCTTTTGTGATACCGTTTCTGCTGCCCAGGTCAATGACCAGCGTCCGGTTGTCCGGATCATTATTGACGCTGATAACATGGGCAATCCGGTATTCGTAATTTTTGTTGCGGAGCTCCTGTTGTTCCGTAAACTTCAGGTCCCGACGCAAGCGTTCATTTTCTTGTTCAATGGTATTGTATTTGGCTTTGTCCCGAGTATAATGGGCGAGCGCGATCTTGAGCTCCTCATTTTCCTTCTGCACGGAACGCAAATTCGAAATATCTTCAAAGAAACCCGCGATATAGGAGACGGGCTTATAGACGATATACTGTACAAATCCGACGGTATCTTTGCTAAATTTCTCCGGCCAGGACAAACCTGCCCGCGGTCCAAGCGTAAAGCCCATGACCGCGATAAACAGGATCAAACCCATCAGCAGGAAAAACAGTCGTTTGTTGCCCAGTAATTTGAACAGTTTAAGCACCCTCTAACCATACATTTTCTCTCTCCCACTGCAAGGGTGGTTTATATATCTTTATGAACGTTTCGAACGTCCGGACTGGCCTTTAGCTTTAAACATGTGGATGTTGTCCAGCGCACGGCCCGTACCGATTGCCACACAATCCAGCGGATTCTCAGCAACAATGACAGGCATACCCGTCTCGCCGGCCAGCAGCTTGTCAAGGTTGCGAAGTAAAGCTCCGCCTCCGGTCAGCACGATGCCGCGGTCCATAATGTCGGCAGCAAGCTCCGGCGGACATTTCTCCAGAGTGACTTTAACCGCTTCAACGATAGCGTTCACCGTATCATTCAAAGCTTCGGAAATTTCGTCCGAAGTAATGGAAATGGTTTTAGGCAGACCGGTTACAAGGTCACGGCCGCGGATTTCCAGCGTTTCAACGGTCTCAAGCGGAAGCGCGGAACCGATATCCATTTTCAGCTGCTCAGCCGTTCTTTCCCCGATCATCAAATTATATTGGCGTTTGATGTACTGGATAATGGACTCGTCCATCTCATCCCCTGCCACGCGTACGGACTTACTGGTTACGATACCGCCCAGAGAAATCACAGCCACCTCGGTGGTACCTCCGCCAATATCAACAACCATGCTGCCGGTTGGTTCCCAAACGGGGAGGTCTGCGCCAATCGCTGCTGCAAAAGGCTCCTCAATCGTATAAGCCTCACGTGCGCCGGCTTGCTTGGTTGCATCTTCAACAGCACGCTGCTCAACCGCCGTAATGCCCGAAGGCACGCAAACCATCACGTTAGGATGGCGCTGGAACATCGAACGCTGCTTTTGAGCCTGCGAAATAAAGTATTTAATCATCGTAGCTGTCGTATCAAAATCTGCGATAACGCCGTCCTTCATCGGACGGATCGCGCGGATGTTGCCCGGCGTTCTGCCGATCATTTTTTTGGCGGATTCACCTACCGCCACAATATTTTTAGAGTCGGTATGGATCGCTACCACGGAAGGCTCCCGGACAACGATTCCTTTCCCGCGCACATAAACAAGTGTATTTGCCGTTCCCAAGTCAATTCCCAAATCTTTCGTAAAACCACCAAACATGCTGTTAATCTCCTTTTCTTGTATCGCCGCTGCTCGGCAGGATATCTGGACTATTATATTACATCAAACCTTCTTCCTTCAAACTGACAAACCGCCCGTCCCCGATAATCAGATGATCCAAAACATCAATGCCGATAATAGCTCCGGCTTCGCTTAACCGTTTGGTAATCTGGATATCTTCCGGGCTTGGTGAAGGATCCCCGCTCGGATGGTTATGAGCGCAAACAATCGACGCGCTGCTGCATTTCATAGCGGCGCGGAAAACTTCTCTCGGATGGACAATCGAGGCATTCAAGCTTCCCATAGAAAGCGTTTCTTGACCGAGAAGATGATTTTTGGTGTTCAGAAACAAACAGATGAAATGTTCCTTATTTAGATAGCGGAGTTGATCCATAACAATATCGGCCGCGTCTTTTGGACTTCGGATGATCAAGGTTTCCCTTCGGGTAGAACGAGCCAGCCTGCGTCCGATTTCAATCCCTGCAAGCAGTTGGATGGCCTTAGCTTCCCCGATTCCTTTAATCTCCATTAATTCATCCAGACTCAAATCCACAAGACCGCGGATTTCCCCCGCTTTGGACAAAATCTTCTGGGCAACATGGATAGCCGATTCCTGGTGGGTTCCCGTCCGCAGCAGTATGGCAAGCAGTTCAGCGTGACTTAGCGCACCCGCTCCATATCTCATCATGCGTTCTCTCGGTCGTTCTTCATGGGGGATGTCGCGCAGCCTGTATAGCGGCGACTCCATCTTGTTCCTCTCCTCATCCCGAATTCAAGCTTTCAATTCCAACAAACATTCAAGTAACGCTTAGCCTGCTTCAAAAGTTTCATTTCTTTCAAATTTCGTTGACATTCAGCACATCAAGATCAAATTCGCCAAGCATGTCCGCTAGTAGAGACAGCGGCAGCCCCACAACATTAAAATAGTCGCCTTCAATCCCGGTGACCAGTGTAGAGCCAAGGCCCTGAATACCGTATGCTCCAGCCTTGTCCAGACCTTCCCCGCTGCGTACATAGGCTGATACCTGACCTTCGCTCATAGGCTTCATAGTCACTCTGGTCATCCTTGAACGCACCACCGCGCGTCCGCTTTCCGCATCCAGACAAGCAACGCCGGTATAAACCTCGTGAGACCGTCCCTGAAGGGAGGCAATCATTTGCGCAGCATGCCCTTCATCTTCCGGTTTACCCAAAATCTGTTCATCGCGAACCACAACCGTGTCACTCCCTACGATAATCGCTTGAGGCCGGCCATTTAGAGAGTCATAAACCTGCTGTGCTTTGCGAAGGGCAAGTTCGGATACGGCCTGCTCAGGAGACCATTCCGGTTCAAGGGTTTCATCGGCATAGCTGGGAATTACGGAAAAAGGAATGCCCAGAACAGCAATCAACTCTTGTCTGCGGGGGGATGTTGAAGCCAAAATAATGGATTTGGAGGGTTTCATAGTCAAACGTAAAGTTCTCCTTCATTTCACGTCTATTTCAGTAAAAGTGATCGTGCCATTTATTATTCCATCTCAAAAAAACAAAATGGCATAAGTAGTGACAAGAGGTTAACCCTGTCAAGCCTCGCCATTTTTTGACACTACTTATTATAAGGTTATTTGTTCCTTAACACAAACAAAAATCCGGAAGGGGAAAGTATTTCCTTTCCCTTCCGAACCCCAATAAACAGCTTTAATTTTGCTGAAAAATCTGCTGTTCGTCAAGCACATACCGCATCATTGAATTCTGCACTTCCCAAAGATGGGACTTGACCTTCGTTTTATCAAATTGAAGCAAGGCTTCCACCGCACTGTTCATCTCGGTCTCCATATTCTGAATCAGCTGTTTATCGCTGCCGCCAAAGCCGTCTCGCACTGCTGCGGCATTCTGGGTAAACTGGACATGTTTCTCCTTCAGATCCGCAATCAGGTCATCGCTCAGGTCAGGCGCCTGCTCAAGCAGAAGGGAAGCAGAGGTTTCACTAAGCAGCTTGACCAGCTCGGCGCTTTGCTGCGCATATTGCTCAAGCGTTCCCGTCGCTAAGCTGTAGTGCACAGAAGCAGCGGAAGGAATCGCGGCTTCATGCAGAATCAGATCAACGCCTTCAGCCTTCATCTCGCTGCTCAGCAGCTTGGCCTGCTCCCGGTCAGATGAAATGGCCGCATAAACACGTTTATTATCGAGCGTGTCCTGCGCAGCGGCATATCCTGCGTCCTGAAGCTCCTGCTGGGCGCGGGTTACCCCGTCCGGGGAACTGAACACTCCATACTGCAGGAAAAAATAATCCTGGGCCGGAAGGTTAATCTGAACGGACGCGCCGCTGACCTCTTCCTGCTTGAAGTCCCCTACGGCAGGCAGGGAATCTGCCGCCTTCTGGGCAGACTCACTAATAGCTGCGAGACCCGGAATCGGGAAATCCACCTCTTTATTAAACAAGGACAAAACAACCATGCCGAACAAAGCGCCCGTTACGACAGCCCCGGTGACCGAGCCGATGACTTTCCAGCTCGAACTGCGGGATGGCGGGCGATGCCGGACCGGATCATCGCTCCAAACAGGCCCTTGTCCTCTCACAGCTCCGGCATTAAGGTTAACACTTTCACGGTCAAATTGGCCTGCATCCTCATAAAAACGGCCAGCCTGCCGATCTTCTTGCTCATCAACCGGCCCGCCCCCAGCATGGTTCCCGTTCTCCGGCTCCGGGAATCCATACACATCCAAACCGGCATGAGGCCGGAACGGATTGCCGATATCCTCTTCAGGCCAATTGCTGATGGCTGCATTCATATCTGCATAACGGCGCCGTTCTACCTGCTGTTTCGGCTTCTTTCCCCGGTCAGAGGTTCGTTTGCGATCCGGCGCCTGATTGAGATCAATAATCCGGTTCGGATCAAAATTCCAGGTAAACTCAGGTTCCTTACTCTTCTTACCGTCCATTGGAGTTAATGGGGAAGCTTGGCTTTCCTTATCCCCCGGTTCCATAGGTTGTCCGTTAGCAGGATCCCATAACGGCTCGCTTTGGCTTGTCCGGACGGGCTCCTGACCATCAAAGCGGAACGTCATTCTGGCTTTATTCACCGTCACACTCTCCTTGTCCATCTTCTATATCACCAGCGTATGAACAAGAACAGTAAGTTATACCTTCTAAAAAAATAACCGTCTGCATCGGCCGCAGGCCCGTTCCCTTACGAATAGCCAACCAAGCCAAAACCTTCTGCACACGGAGGATGACGGGGGAAGGTTGCCCGAAAGCCGTTAAAATACCAAAACACCCCAGCTAGCGGCTGCTGCCGTAGATGGGGTGTTGTCCGTTTAACTTTATTCCGCTTATCGTTATTCTGCTTCGCGAACCTGTTTGGCCAGAGCATAGCTGACTTTCCAGATATCGCCTGCACCCATTGTAATCACCAGGTCACCCGGCTGTACTCGTCCCGCCAAATCGGCGAGCACTTCCTCTTTGCTCGGAATATAACGAGCACCGGCATTGCTGTTCTGCTTGATCAGCTCAACCAGCTTGGAGGAGCTTACCCCTTCAATCTGCTTCTCACCGGCAGGTGAATAGATGTCGGTAATGATTACCTCATCCGCATCGGCAAACGCCTTGCTGAACGCGTCCAGCAGGAAGAACGTCCGCGTATAACGCTGCGGCTGGAAGACAGCTACGATCCGTTTGCCTGTCGCTTTAGCAGCACTGATTGTAGCCTGGATCTCCGTCGGATGGTGGGCATAGTCGTCAATGACTAAAATGTCCCTGGCTTCGCCCAGCACCTGAAACCGGCGTTTCGCTCCGTTAAAATGATGGATGGCACCCGCAATAGCTTCAAACTTGATGCCTGCCTCCAGACAGACGATCACCGTTGCAAGAGCGTTGTAAACATTATGGATACCCGGCACTGACAGCTCAACCGTGCCCAGCTTCTGCTGATGATGGCTAACCGTAAAGGAGACCTTGCGGTCACCCAACTGAATGTCGCTGGCCATATAATCGCATTCGCGGTGGATGCCGTACGTGACAATATGGGCTTTAACCTGCGGAAGCAGCTCCAGCACCGTCTCATCATCCCCGCAGACTACTGCTTTGCCATCGGATTTGGTCTGATTCAGAAACTGGACGTAGGCCTGCTTCAGCTGACCGAAGTCTCCGCCGTAGTTCTCTAAATGATCCGCTTCAATATTGGTTACAACGGAAAGCGCAGGATAGTAATGGAGGAACGAGCCGTCGCTTTCATCGGCCTCTGCCACGACATATTCGCCTTTGCCCGCTTTCGCGTTTGTCCCAATATTCATGATTTCTCCGCCAATAATATAAGTCGGGTCGGTTCCGCACTCTTCCATGACCAAAGCGATCATCGACGAAGTGGTCGTTTTGCCGTGCGCGCCGGCAACGGCTACGCCTCTGCGCTCATTCAGCAGACGGGCCAGCATCTGGGAACGGTGCAGGATCGGAATCCCCTGTTCCTGAGCTTCTACCCGCTCTACGTTATCTTTCGGCAGTGCCGTTGAATATACAACCATATCGGCACCATGAACCTGTTCGGCCGTATGCCCGATATAAATTTTAGCCCCTTTGGCCGCAAGCTTCTCGGTAAGCTCCTGGGAAGCGACATCCGAGCCGGTGACGGTATAGCCCATCTCCAGCATGACCCGTGCAATTGCACTCATGCCATAGCCACCGATCCCGATGAAATGAACGTGTTCTGTTACCGTGTTTGACATTGAATTCACCAGCCTTTTTCAGAATCGGTTTGATGCAGCAGCGCTGCCCGAACATCAGAAATTAAATACAGCGTACCGGATACGACTCCCAGATCCTCAGCCTTTGTCTGCGACTTCAGCTTCTCGAGAGCCGCTCTCCAATCGGGTTCCACGATGATTTCCAAATCCGGCTTCGCTGCCGTTTCCTTCAATTCCTCAACAAGGCTTAACAACGCCTCCGCGTCCATCTTCCTGCGAAAATCCGGCTCGGTAAGGATAAGTGTATCCACTATCGGTAATATATGCTTAAAGTATCCCTGATGATGCTTGTTGGACAGCATGCCCATCATTAAAATAAGTTTGTCATACTGGAAAATCTCTGGAAGAGACCGGGCAAGCGACTCCGCACCCTCCGGATTATGCGCACCGTCCAGGACGATCCGCGGTTCCTTGCTTACCAGTTCCAGCCGTCCGGCCCAGGCCGTTTGCCGCAGCCCGCGGTTCACGTCTTCGTCATCGAGGATAAAGGCCATATACTGGCGCAAAACCTCAAGGACCATCAGAACGCCGGACGCATTTTTGCATTGATGTTCGCCGAGAAGCCCGATCTCAGCTGTGATATCACGGAAAGGACCTTTGAACGTAATCGTTTGTTTCCCGTCCCCTAATTCCCCGCGATTATAATTAAACTGCTCGCCGAGCAGATATAACGTCGAATTTTTCCGGGCGGCTTCGGCTTTAATGACCTGCACCACCTCCGGCTGTTCGGCACAGCTTACGACAGGAACTCCCGGTTTGATAATTCCGGCTTTCTCGCCTGCAATTTTCTCAAGCGTATCTCCCAAAATGTCCATATGATCGTAACCAACGTTCGTAATAAGAGAAACGATAGGCGTTACGATGTTGGTGACATCCATCCGTCCGCCGAGTCCGGTCTCCCAAACGATCACATCCGGGTAACACACTTCGGCATAATAAAGAATGGCCAAGGCTGTAGAAACCTCAAACATAGTCGGAGAGCCCATCTCCGTCGCGGCCAGCTCCTGAACTACCGGATAAAGACGGTTGGAAAGTTCCAGCAAAACGTTCTCTGGTATATCTTCACCGTTATACTGAAAACGATTCGTAAATTTTGTGATATAAGGGGACGTGTATGTCCCCACACTGTAGCCGCTCTCCACAAGCACGCTTGTCAAGAAAGCGCAGGATGATCCCTTGCCATTCGTTCCGGCCACATGAATAAACTTCAGGCGGCGCTGCGGATTGCCGAACCGCTCCATCAGGGCATAAATCCGGTCAAGACCAGGCCGGATTCCAAATGGAATCAGGCCGTTAATCCAATCCACCGCTTCACTGTATGTCCGCAGCGGCGTTTGCTGTTCCCCATCGCGCTCGTTCATCGCAGTTCACCTTACCCTTTCAGCTCTTCGATCCGGGCAAGCACCTTATCGCGTTTGTCCGCATAATCCTTCTGTTTGGCGCGTTCTTCTTCAATAACCGCAGCCGGGGCTTTGGAAACAAATCCTTGATTGCTGAGCTTCTTCTCCACACGCTCAACCTCTTTGTTCAAGTGATCAAGTTCCTTCTCCAGACGGGCGATTTCCTGGCTGATGTCCAGCAGACCCGCGAGCGGCAAATAAAGCTCGGCGCCGGTTACTACGGCCGTCATGGCTTTGTCCGGAGCTTCAGCTGCCGTGGAAGAAGCAAATTCAGACGTGTTGCAGAAGCGGCGGATGTAATGCGCATTGCTGTCGATAATGCTTTGCAGCTCGGCGGAAGCCGGCTTGATCAGCAGTTCGACTTTTTTGCTCATCGGCACGTTCACTTCGGCACGGATATTCCGTACGGAGCGGATGATATCGATCAGCAGGTTCATCTCCTGAACTGCATCTGGAGCGGCAAGCACCTCATCGTATTTCGGCCATTCGGCCAGTGTGATCGTTTCGCCGACATGCGGCAGATGCTGCCAAATTTCCTCCGTAATAAACGGCATGAACGGATGCATCATGCGCAGCGTGCGGTCAAGCACATAAGCAAGCACCGACTGTGTTTTCGCTTTGGCTGCAGCATCTTCCCCGTACAGCGACAATTTCGAGAACTCGATGTACCAGTCGCACAGATCATCCCAGATAAAGTTGTAGAGCAAGCGGCCCGTTTCCCCGAACTCGTAGCTGTCGATCAGGCGGGTAATGTCTCTGGCAGTCTCGTTAAAGCGGTGCAGAATCCAGCGGTCAGCCGTGCTGAGTTCGCCGGTAATATCGATTTGCTCGGCGGTCACGCCTTCCAGGTTCATCAGCGCGAAGCGGGATGCGTTCCAGATCTTGTTGGCGAAGTTGCGGGCCTGCTCTACGCGCTCCCAGCGGAAACGCAGATCCTGGCCAGGCGTACTGCTTGTAGAGATCATATAACGCATGGCGTCCGTGCCGTATTTCTCGATGACTTCAAGCGGATCTACGCCGTTGCCGAGCGATTTGGACATTTTGCGTCCTTCGCTGTCGCGAACGAGACCGTGCATCAGAACGTCTTTAAACGGCATTTTTCCAGTGAATTCGATGCCTTGGAAGATCATCCGGGCTACCCAGAAATAAATGATGTCGTAGCCGGTAACAAGCACGTTCGTCGGATAATAACGTTTGAAATCTTCGTTATCCTCATCCGGCCAGCCAAGCGTGGAGAACGGCCAAAGCGCAGAACTGAACCACGTATCCAGCACGTCTTCGTCCTGACGGATGTCGTCGGTGCCCAGTTTGGCGCGAGCTTCCGCTTCGTCCTTAGCCACTACAAATTCGCCGGTTTCGTTAGAATACCACGCCGGGATACGATGTCCCCACCACAGCTGGCGGGAAATACACCAGTCGCGGACATTTTCAATCCAGTTCAGATAAGTTCTTTCAAACCGTTCAGGCACAAAGTTGACGCCTTCGCCGGCTTTCTGGGCGTTGATGGCGGCTTCAGCCAGCGGCTGCATCGCCACGAACCATTGCGTGGACAAATAAGGCTCAACAACGGCGCCGGAGCGTTCGCTGTGGCCGACCTGGTGCACATGCTCCTCAATGCGGATCAGAACGCCTTGTTCCTTCAGGTCATTGACGATTTGCTTGCGCGCAACAGCACGGTCCAGCCCTTGGTATCTGCCGGCTTCTTCGTTCATCGTGCCGGATTCGTCCATGACGATGATTTGCGGCAGATTGTGGCGCAGGCCGACTTCAAAGTCGTTCGGATCGTGCGCAGGCGTAATTTTTACCGCTCCGCTGCCGAAGTCTTTCTCTACGTATTCGTCAGCAATAATCGGAATTTCGCGGCC
Source organism: Paenibacillus physcomitrellae (assembly GCF_002240225.1). Lineage (NCBI taxonomy): Bacteria > Bacillati > Bacillota > Bacilli > Caryophanales > Paenibacillaceae > Paenibacillus > Paenibacillus physcomitrellae. Next base: position 1,967,726 of record NZ_CP022584.1, read on the forward strand.
AATGATCGGCAAAACCAGCGTTTTGCCAATCATGTCCTTGTAGCGTTCGTCTTCCGGATGTACAGCTACGGCTGTATCACCCAGCATCGTCTCCGGTCGGGTAGTAGCTACAGTAATAGAGCCGCTGCCGTCTTTAAGCGGATATTGCAGGTGGTACAAGGCACCGGTTACTTCTTTATATTCAACCTCAATATCGGACAACGCCGTACGCGCCGCCGGGTCCCAGTTGATGATCTTTTTGCCGCGGTAAATCAGGCCCTTCTCATACAGCTTAACGAATACTTCGCGTACCGCAGCCGACAAGCCTTCATCCAGCGTGAAACGCTCGCGTGAATAGTCCAGGGAGAAGCCCATTTTAGCCCACTGCTCATGAATGGTTTCAGCGTATTGGTCTTTCCATTCCCATACTTTCTCCAGGAATTTCTCGCGTCCCAGATCATAGCGGGATACGCCCTGTTCACGCAGCTTCTGCTCTACTTTGGTTTGAGTTGCAATACCTGCATGGTCGGAGCCCGGAAGCCACAAAGCATCATAACCCTGCATGCGTTTGGTGCGAACCAGAATATCCTGCAGTGTAAAATCCAGCGCATGGCCGATATGCAGCATACCCGTCACGTTTGGCGGGGGAATAACGATCGTGTACGGCTCAGCGTCCATACGCTGACCTGCTTTAAAAAATTCATTGTCCATCCAGTAGCGGTACCATTTCTGCTCCGCCGCTTTCGGCTCATAAGTTGTCGGCATTTCCGCCGAGGCTGGTGTTTTTTGTTCCTCAGTCATGTTTGGATTACCCTCCTAGAATGTTTCGAAGATAATGTTGTAGAAATACAAAAAAGCCTTTCGTCTCAAAGGACGAAAGGCTTGATCTCTCGCGGTACCACCTTTGTTTCGATTGAATAGGCAAACGGCCATGCTTTAAGTTTCAACCGAGGTTAAGACAAAGCAGAATCCGGCAGATTCAAACGACACTTCAGCGCAGGTTAACGGATGCGAGCCGGCCTGATCTAACCCTGACGTGGTCAGGACTTCAAACAGGCAACTAACGGGCGACTTCGGCCAGCTGTGTCCTGCGGAATCTCACAGCAAACAATTCCGCTCTCTGAAAGGCATACCGTCTACTATTCCCGGTCATCGTCTTTGACTATAGTCCATCATAACTTTCTTGTTCCCTATAGTCAATGCCGAGACGCGGAAACCTGACAAGATTTGCGGATATCAAGGCAGATATAACACTTGGCCTTCCTCAATCGTTTGTTCCGACAGCCGGTTGTGAAGCAGCAGCTCCCGAGCGCTCATACTGTAACGATCGGCAATTTCGTCGATGGTCTCTTCTCGCTGAACAATGACCATCCGTACCTTCCTGAAAGGAGTCTCCTCGTTCAGATTAGAGATAAAGGCCTGTTTCCACTGCCGTTCCTCCCGTTCAGCCTGCAGCGATTCCGGTGAAGGCTCCTCGGGTACAAGGATCTCCGTTTCTTCCGAAACGGTTGGTGCCTTGGAGGAATTCAGCAGCTGGCTGAAGCCGAAATGGCCCTCCTTCTCCGGAATAGTCTTGTTCTTGGTGCCGAGTGCAATCTTCAGCTCCTGAGGTTTCTCCTCCAATTGATCAATCTCTGATTCCGGCAGCTGGCTATTCTCCGGTCCCGGAGCATTCTCAATCGCCGAATTCTCTTCGGCAGGAACCTGATTGTCGGGAGCTGGTTGCTTCTCGGATTCCTCTGAGGCAGCCGGTGCCTGTTCCTCATGCCGGGTTTCTTCAGCCTGTACCGGCTCCGAGTCGGCTATGTTGGAGAAAGCCGATTGTACAGCCGTCTCTGCCTGCTGGCTGCTGATGTTCCAAACCTGAACCTCCGCTTGTTCACGCGGCACAGCTTCATCCGCGGACGAGAAAGCCGGAGCCTGGGTCTCCGATGCTTGACCGTCTTCAAAACTAAACCATGTGTCAGAGGCAGTCTGCTGCTCTTCTGTCCGCTGCAGCTCAGGAGTAGCTAACGAAGCAAAGCTGTTGCCTGGCAGGCCGGCCTCTTCCTCTCTGGCCGGGATGGACGAAACAACTCCGAAACCTGGGTTCAGATTCTCATGATCGGTTTGAGCAAACTGATTGGCCGTATCATCTTGTCCGAAACGCTCAGATTCCTGACTGCCGGCCGCAAACCAAGATTCATTGGAAGCTCCGCCTGTCACCTGCTCCCCTAGCTGCTCCTCTGCATTCGCTCCTGCTTCTCCAGATACATTGGCTACTTCCTGTTCAACCTGAGCCTCGTAATCGGACAGGAATTCGGCCTGCTGTTGTACCTTCTGTACCTGTTCCTGTAGCTGCTCCCGCCCCTGAATCTGCTCAGCTTCAAACGACTGCTCCTGTTGCAGGAAAGCGGCGTCCGCCTGAATCCACGGATCATTGCCGGGATTAAAATCCTCTTGTACGTAGGATGCCGTATACTCCCGGCTGCTCCAGTCCTGAGCAGCCGGAGCAAAGGCAGCTGTTTCAATCCCTTGCAGGGACAACACGCCGGTCACGTTCAGGCTCCGTTCATTCAACAGGTCCACGTCGAAATTTTCAATTTCAACCGAGATGTCCTCCAGGCGGTTCACCCGGTTCAGCGGAACCGTAATTTCAACCGGGATCAGGTGGGACAGCTCCCGGCTTTCGCCTTCCCCGCGGTAGAGGCCTGTCAGCAGCAAATGCCCCCGCAGGGTCGCATAATCATCGCCGGACACGACCTGGATCCTAGGGTAAAGCTCGATTTCTTCCAATTCGTCGATGCCGACCTCTTCCGCCGATAAATGAACACGTTCATAAATATCAAACCTCAAACCGTAAGACTGATCAGCCAAGGGTACATACCTCCTTTTTACGCTTGCCAAAACGGGATTCTTCGCTTGTAACCTACAACCGAAGTTCAATCATCGCTCGTTTTTATCTATATGCCGTAAAAAGGAGAGCATGCCATTCTTTTTGTCCCGGCCTGAAAGTTAACTCCGGGTTCCACCGTGCAGTCTCCGGTCCAGCCGGACTAGCTCCTCCGGCCAGGGATCAGCAATCTCCATACATTCGCCGGTGAACGGATGAGCGAACTCGAGCTTTTCTCCGTGCAGCGCCTGGTAATCCAGCAGATTCTCTTTGGCACCATAAAGCTTGTCTCCGATCAGCGGGTGACCGGCGTAAGCCATATGAACCCGGATTTGATGGGTCCTGCCGGTTTCCAGCTTCAAGCGGACCAGAGAAGCCGTTGCTCCAGTTCTGGTTACCAATCCATTTCCGGTTGCCGATCCGGTTCCAGTTGCAGCTCTGGTTCCGGCGGTTACTGATCCAGTTCCAAAACCGGCTGAACCCTCGAAGGTCTCCAGCAGCTCCACATGCGTTACGGCGGATTTCCCGCCGGGCGTTACTCGTTGTCTGCGGCTGTTATGACGGTCCCGGCCGATGGGAGCATCAATTCTGGTCAGCGAAGGATCAACCGCTCCCTCTACCCAAGCCAAATAAGTGCGCCCGATTTGCTTCAGCGACATCGCTTCGTCCAGCTTTAATTGGGCCCAGTCATTTTTCGCATAGAGAACCGGACCAGAAGTATATTCATCCAGCCGGTGAATATGACGGACCGCCGTTTGTTCGTCGGCTGCTTCGTAATATGCCGCTATCGCATTCGCCAAGGTCGCCTGCCGCTCGCCGCCATCCGGATGCACCTTCATCCCGGCCGGTTTATGGGCCACCAGGCAATAATCGTCCTCGTACAGAATCACCGGTGGTTCTCCTATCGGCTCAAAGCCATAATCCCGCTCGGGAAACACTCTCACCCTCAGGCGGTCCCCCGCCGGTTTGATTTCTCCTTCCGCGATCAGGCGCCTTAGCAGCTTCTCCGGCATGCCGGCTTCGTTCGCCAGCCATTCGGCCGCCGCAGCTCTTTTATCTTCGGCGCCTTTCAGCGCCTTGCCGGGAGTCAGCTCAAGCCACTCTCCACGGCGTATACCGACTCCAAGCTTCATCACAACCGCTGCAGCGCACGGCGTTGGGCTTCAATCGTGTCGTCGATATCGGCTTCCGTATGCACGCCCGAAACGAACATGCCTTCGAATTGCGAAGGCGCTACGCTGACGCCTTCATCCACCATAGCGGCGAAATAACGGCGGAACAAATCAAAATCGCTGGTTCTGGCTGTGTCGAAGTTGATGACCTTTTCGTTTGTAAAAAATGGGCAAACCATTGAGCCTACACGGTTGATCGTGCACGGAATGCCGCGCTCCTGCGCATTTTGCTCAAAACCTGCCTGAAGGCGTGCCGAAAGGGTTTCAAGCCGCTCATAAACCTCAGGCGTCAGCAGCGACAAGGTCGTGAAGCCGGCCGTCATGGCCAGCGGGTTCCCACTTAACGTTCCGGCCTGATAGATCGGGCCCGTAGGCGCCATTTTCTCCATAATTTCCCGTTTGCCGCCGTAAGCGCCTACCGGAAGCCCTCCGCCAATCACCTTGCCAAGGCAGGTCAAATCGGGCGTAATCCCAAATCGTCCCTGAGCACAGTTCAGCCCCACGCGGAAGCCGGTCATAACCTCGTCAAAAATCAGCACGCTGCCATACTGCTCGGTCACGCTGCGCAAGCCCTCCAGGAAACCAGGCAGCGGAGGCACGACCCCCATATTGCCGGCTACAGGCTCAACGATCACGCCGGCAATTTCTTCACCAAATTTCTCGAATGCCAGCTTAACCGTTTCAATATCGTTATAAGGCACAGTAATCGTATTGGCCGCCACCCCTTCCGGAACGCCAGGGCTGTCCGGCAGTCCCAAGGTCGCAACACCCGAGCCCGCTTTGATCAGCAGGCTGTCCGCATGGCCGTGATAAGAGCCTTCAAACTTGAGGATTTTGCTGCGGCCTGTGTAACCGCGGGCCAGACGAATCGCGCTCATCGTCGCTTCTGTTCCCGAGTTGACCATACGCACAATATCAATGGAAGGCACACGTTCGGCTACCAGCTTGGCCATCTCGGTTTCCAGCAAGGTAGGCATGCCGAAGCTGGTGCCTTTGGCTGCCGTCTCCTGCAGCGCGTTAACGACTTCCGGATGGGCATGTCCCATGATCAGCGGACCCCAGGAGCCTACATAATCGATAAAGGAATTGCCGTCGATATCATAGATTCTCGAGCCTTGGCCATGATCGGCGTAAATCGGCGTAAGTCCCACCGATTTAAAGGCGCGAACCGGGCTGTTCACCCCGCCGGGAATATACTGTTTGGCTTCTTCAAAGGCTGCTCTGGATTTATCGTCGCGCCGTTTGGGTTGGTTTGTAGTCATGATATTCACTCCTTGTTATATGTAAGGAAGGCAGAGAGCGGTCCTGTTCTTCAGGGCTTCTGCCTTCTTGCTTATCCTATTTATCTTTACCCTTATTGCAGAATTCTTACAGGCAGGTTGTCCAGCTGCCAGAACTCAGCTTAAGCCTCACGCAGCCAGCGGGCCATATCTTTGGAGAAATAAGTGATGATCATATCCGCGCCGGCGCGTTTCATGCCCAGCAGCATCTCTGTCACAATAGCCTGTTCATTGATCCAGCCCTGTTGAGCGGCCGCTTTCACCATGGAATATTCCCCGCTCACATTGTAAGCAACAAGAGGCAGATCAAACTGATCTCGAACAAGGCGAATGACATCCATAAAAGCCAGCGCCGGTTTGACCATCAGCATATCGGCACCCTCCAGCACATCGGATTCCGCTTCACGCAGCGCTTCGCGTACATTGGCCGGATCCATTTGGTAGGTTTTGCGGTCGCCGAACTGCGGCGCTGAATCCGCGGCATCGCGGAAAGGACCGTAGAAAGCCGAAGCATATTTCACGGAATAAGACATAATCGGAATATGGGAGAAACCATTTTCATCAAGCGCTGCCCGAATAGCCTGCACAAAACCGTCCATCATATTGGAAGGCGCGATGATGTCTGCGCCGGCACGAGCTTGAGATACGGCTGTCCGGGCCAACAGCTCCAGGGACTCGTCGTTCATAACGTCGCCGCATACATGTCCGTCACGTTCATAGGTATGAACCATGCCGCAGTGTCCGTGATCGGTGAACTCGCAAAGACAGGTATCGGCCACGACAAGCAGGTCCGGATAAAGCTTTTTGATGACCCGAGTAGCTTCCTGAACAATACCGTCTTCAGCGAAACCGGAACTGCCGATCGCGTCCTTCGTTTCGGGAATGCCGAATAACAGCACGGCTTTGATGCCAAGCTCCACAATTTCCTTAACTTCCTGCTCCAGCGTATCCAAAGAGAAATGGTACACGCCCGGCATGGACGGAATTTCCTTCTTGACTCCCGTTCCGTAAGCGACAAAGATCGGCTGGATAAAATCATCCACCGTCAGTACCGTTTCCCGAACCAGACTGCGTATATTTGCGGATTGGCGCAAGCGCCGGTGACGTACAATTGGAAAAGACATGCTGTAACACTCCTTCGTTTAATCTCTGTGTAGGTGGTTTAACTCGCACAATAGCTCAGTTAGACTATCAAGGGTAGATTCTTTGGCCATAGCGGTGACCCTGAGGCCTGCCGCTTCCGCCGTTTGGGCCGTCACGGGCCCGATGCAGGCGATAACCGACTTATTTAAAACAGCTGTAGGATCAGAAAGCCCCATCCGGCGAAGCATCGCGATCAAATTCGTTACGGTAGAAGAGCTTGTAAAAGGAATCATATGAATGCCTCCCTCCTCCAGGAGGGCAATCAGTTCATCATCATTGGCTTCCGGCAGCACCGTTTCATAAACCTTCATTTCGGTTATTTCCAAGCCCCGCTCAAGCAGCGTTTCGGGCAGCCAGGAGCGGGCCAGATTGCCGCGGGGCAGCAGCGCTTTCTGCCCCGGCTTCCATTCCGAGCCGAGCAGCTCAGCCAAACCTTCGGCCTGGAAGCGCTCCGGCAGATCCTCGGCTATCAGGCCTTTGGCCTTTAACGCTTCGCGGGTCGCCGGCCCTACGGCCGCAATCCGGGCCTTATGCAGAGAGCGGATATCGGCTCCGGCCTCGATCAGATGGCGGAAGAAGAAATCTACGCCGTTAGCACTGGTAAAAAAGACCCAGTCAAAGTCATCAAGCTTTGCCAGTGCCTGACGGTTACGCTGAAGCGTCTCCTCATCCTTCGGCATCACGGTTTCGATGACCGGGTATTCGTAGGGCTCTCCGCCCAGCTCCTCGATTCTTCGCACCAATTGGCTCGCTTGCGATCTGGAGCGCGTCACGAGCACGCGCCTGCCGAAGAGCGGCAGCTGCTCCGCCCAGCTCAGCGCCTCACGCTGCAGCACCGCTTCCCCGACGACGATGACAGCCGGCGGCTGGAAATCGGCTTCGGAAACTTTTTGCTCAATATCCGCCAAGGTTCCTATCAGTGTCTCCTGCTCCGCCCTTGTGCCCCAGCGGATCAGCGCCACAGGCGTTTCAGGAGGACGTCCATGCTCGATAAGCTGCCTGCTGATATAGCCGATTTTGGCAACGCCCATCATGAAGATCAAAGTGCCGGTAGCCTGCGTAACCTTGTCCCATTTGATAGAATGATCCAGCTTATCAGGACTTTCGTGACCGGTAATAATCGATAAGGAGGAGGCCAGCTCCCGATGTGTAACAGGGATACCCGCATACGCGGGAACGGCAATAGCTGCGGTAACGCCTGGCACGATTTCAAACGGAATGCCGTGCTGCCGAAGCAATCCGGCTTCTTCTCCTACACGGCCAAAAATCGTAGGGTCTCCGCCTTTTAACCGAACAACCGTTTTCCCCTGAGAAGCCAGCTCCACCAACAGTCTGTTGATCTCGTCCTGTTTGAGCGTATGGCGGTCGGGAAGCTTGCCGACATAAATCTTGTCCGCTCCTTGTCTCATCCGGTTCAGAAGCGAAGGGTTGGCCAACCGGTCGTAAACCACAACATCAGCTTGTTCGATGCACTGCAAACCCTTGACGGTAATCAGCCGCGCGTCACCCGGACCCGCGCCTACCAGAAATACTTTCCCCGCCATCCGATATCATCTCCTAATTTCAGCCAGAATATCTCCTGCCCCTTGAGCGATTAATTTGTCCGCTACCTCCTTGCCAAGCTTCTCCGGATCGGTTCCGCTGCTAATCTCTTTCAGTACCTGGCCTCCATCCGGTGAACCCACCATGCCCGTTAAAGTCAGAAGCGGCGCAGCCGGATCTTCGGAAAAGTCCGACAGCTCGGCGAAAGCCCCGATCGGAATCTGGCAGCCTCCGTTAAGCTCCGCCAGGAAACGCCGTTCAGCTTGAACCGTAAGCGCTGTTGCCGGATCATTGTAGAGCGACAGCAGGCGGCGGACCTCTTCATCCTCTTCCCGGCATTCAATGCCAAGCGCCCCTTGGCCTACCGCCGGGATACAGATATCCGCCGGCAAATAGTAGCTGATCCGGTCGCTCCAGCCCATCCGCTGAAGTCCCGCAGCAGCCAAAATAATCGCATCGAATCCTTCCGTCTCCAGCTTGCGGAGCCTGGAGTCGATATTGCCGCGCAGCGATTCAATCTGGAAGTCAGGTCTGACCGCCTTGAGCTGACTTGCCCGGCGCAGGCTGCTGGTGCCTACTTTGGCGTTCTTGGGCAAGTCCATCAGAGAAGTAAGGCCCTCCTGCTTGGTGATCAGCGCATCCCGCACGTCCGCACGGCGGGGAACTGCTCCATTAACTAATCCGTCAGGAAGCCAGGCCGGCATATCCTTCATACTGTGTACAGCCATGTCAATTTCCTTATCCAGCATGGCTTGTTCAATTTCTTTGACGAACAGGCCCTTGCCGCCTACTTTCGATAAAGTCACATCCAGAATCTGGTCGCCTCTCGTTACGATTTTGCGGATTTCAAACTGAAAAGGCAGATTGTGCTTCTCGCAAATCCGGGTCAAATCGTCGATTACCTGTCCCGTTTGGGTTAAAGCCAGCTGGCTTTGTCTGGTTCCTACTACAATCGTCCGCATGCTGTTCATCCTTTCACAATCCATTCATCTATTTGTCCCTCAGACCAGACCCGAAACTCTCCTGCCCTAATTTGTTCCCATATATCCAGTTCGCCTAATTTGTTGAGCAGATAAACCCTTCTTGCAGGATCTGCTACCTGCCGTTTCACCCGCTCCCTGACCGTTCGCCAGAACTCCAGGTACAATGCGTATTCTTCTCCAAAACGCTCGTTCAGCTCATTGGTAATGCTGCGAACCAGCACCGGACTTGCTCCGGACGCGGATACCGATAGAACGAGATCCCCGCGGCGGATCACCGTCGGCGTAATAAAACTGCCATCCGAGGAACGCGTCGCCACATTGACGGGAATATGCAATTCCCTTGCTTCTTCAGCAACGTTCCGGTTAACGATGGGATCGGGCGTACAAGCGTAGACGATCGCGGCCCCCGATCCTTTCAAATCACCAGCCTCATACAGCCGGTTAATCCAGGTTATTTGCCCTGGCCCTGCCTGCCGCTTCTGCTCAAGCTCGGAGCCAAGCGCCGGACTGATTACCGTAAGCTCGGCTCCTCCTTCAAGCAGCGGGGCAGCTTTCCTCGCGGCAATCCGTCCCCCGCCAATAATCACGCCCTTCAGCCCTTCGCAATCCAGCATGATCGGAATATAGTGTGCCATCGTCCGCTACCTCCAGTTCCAACTATGCAATGCCGAGATCGAATTACTCAGAAAATTCATAATAAGTACAGCATAACCCAGCAGCACCCATTTTGCCATCGATACCCCCGTTGCCCGCTTATGTCTGCGAATAGCAAAATAAAGCAGATAAATAACGAAGCCGGCAAAGGTCAGCACCAGTTTGAAATCAAGGAAACCTGCCCAATCCTCTTCCCGGACCATGATAGCTCCCGCGATCAGCAGGGAGACCGCCAGCAGGGAAACACCCCACAATACGGCGGCCGGTATATAGCTGTCCAGAGATTCAAGGCTAGGCAGGCGTCGCAAAATATCGCCCCATTTCTTCTCTTTGAGCCGGTGATGCAGAAACAGATACAATACCGCCAGCACTGTTGCCAGCGTCAACGCCGCAAAGCTGACTCCAGCCAAGACAATGTGAAGCGTCAGCAGGCTGTGAAGCGTATATCCTGAAACATAAGCCTGCTGTCCTTCCGGGGAACCCAGCCGGCTCGCTATAAGCAGAACGAATCCAATGAGGCTGACAAGCATCACGGCCAGCTCCGTCAGGGGCAGGAAAGTAAGGATAATAGAGGCCAGCATCAAACAAAGCGACACCAGCTGCAAATAATCGTAGGTTGAAAATAACGCGGACAGGCCTTCATCCATGATTCGGATCCCGAAAATAACCAGCATCAAAAGCAACGAACATGCAAGAAGCCCTGCGCCCATCCGTTTCGCTCCCGGATTGCGGTAAAAGCAATTCGAGACGTAAAACAGAAGGCTCAGGGCATAGATATAAACTACAGCATCATCAATGATCGCAAGCTGCATCAAGGCTGCTCACCGCCTTATACGGACATCTGTGCCACAGGATAGGTAACCTTGCCCGGAGCCGAAGAGGTTCGTCCGCTGCGTTCTTCTCCCGCTCCCTTTGCTTCGGACGGCTTCTTGCCGTCTTCAAGCAGCTGGTCTTCCAGCGCAAAAATTTGGCTGAACATATCCAAAGCGTCACTGCCGTTCTTCTCGGCAGCCATTTCTTTAATTCGGTTAATCGGGTCAGACATCATTTGATTGACAATGCTTCGGGTCAAACGCCGGATCACGGTCCGCTGATGTTCGTCAAGCTCTGGCAGCTTGTTAAACAAGCTTTGCAGCGTATCCTCGTGAATCGTCGTCGCTTTCTGCTGCAGGGCGCGAATGACGGGTTTAACCCCCAAAGTCTGCAGCCACAAGGCAAAAGCATCCATTTCCTGTCCGATCATCACTTCGATCTTGGCCGCTTCAGTGCGCCGCATTTCCAGATTGCTTTCTACAATCCCTTCCAAATCATCAATATCGTAAAGGAAGACATTAGACACATCCGAAATCTGCGGATCCAAATCGCGCGGCACGGCAATGTCAATCATGAACAGAGGACGCGAAGGCCGTTTCTTCATAACCGCTGACACCTGCGGCGACTCCAGCACATAACTGTCCGAGCCAGTAGAGCTGATTACGATATCAACATCCGCAAGCCGGCCGGCCGCCTGCTCCAGCGTACATGGCGTTCCTTTAAACTTCGAAGCCAGCTCCTCCGCCCGCGCTATCGTCCGGTTCGCGACGATCACCTCGTCTGCGCCATTCGCGTAAAGATGTTTAACCGTCAGCTCGCTCATTTTCCCGGCGCCGAGAATCAATACTTTCTTACCGGAAAAGGATCCAAAGATCCGCTTGCCCAGTTCAACAGCCGCATAGCTGACCGAAACCGCGCTTTCGCCGATCGATGTTTCCGAATGGGCTCTCTTGCCCAATGTAATGACCTGTTTAAACAGCATATTAAAAAAGGTTCCTGTCGCTTTCTCCTGCTGCGCCATCAAAAAGGCGCTTTTGACCTGGCCGAGAATCTGCGTTTCACCAAGAACCATCGAATCAAGCCCCGCCGCTACCCGGAACAGATGCTCGATCGCCTGGTCTTCTTCATAGATATATAAATGCTGCGTGAACTCGGTCCGCTGAACGCCAAACCACTGCTCCATAAAGCTGCGGATAAAATGGGCGCACATCGGCAGCCTGTCCACAACCACATAAAACTCAGTACGGTTACAGGTGGCAAGAAGAACAGCTTCCAATACACCTTTGATTTGTTTTAACTCCGCAAGCGCTTTGGGCAGATCCGTATCTGCAAAAGTAAATTTCTCCCTTACCTCTACCGGCGCAGTGCGATAGTTTAATCCAACTGCCATAACGTGCATTGTAAGTTTCACCTGCCTAAATTTAAAGTACGTAAAAATCCGTGTCTCAAACAATGTTAATTATATCACACAAAGTCGGAAGCTTCCCGATTCGAATATGAAATGTTTATGAAAAGTCAGTGAACACTCAGAGGCAGCCACCGGCCTGGCTCATGCCCCGGCAGCAGTTAATATCGTTGCCCGTATATGAAAAAAATAACCCTGGATTCAGAAAAATCCACGGTTATTTTACGTTTCTTGCTTTTAGTTCTCTTCTTCCTCTTCAAGCTCATCCTGTTCGCCGGCATACCTGCTGATGACTTCCCACAGCTCGTCTTTGCCGATCCCTTCTTCCGCAGAAAACATGATAAAAGGATCGTCTCCGCGCATGAGCAGGTCCTGCCTGACGATTTTGATATGCTTCTGCCAGCGGCTTTTAGGGATTTTGTCCGCTTTCGTTGCCACGACGCAGACCGGCAGCCCATTCGCCTTCAGCCAGTCATACATCAGAATATCGTCTTTGGAAGGAGGATGTCGAAGGTCGATGACCTGGATAACCAGCTTCAGCGGCCCCCGGCTCAGCAGGTAGTCCTCGATCATTTTGCCCCAGACCGCCCGCAGCGTCTTGGAGACCTTGGCATAACCGTACCCCGGCACGTCAACGAAATAGAGATCGTCATTAATCCGGTAATAGTTCAAATGCTGGGTTTTACCGGGCGTCGAGCTTGTACGAGCCAGGTTCTTGCGGGAGATCATCCGGTTGATCAGTGAAGACTTGCCTACATTCGAACGCCCTGCCAGAGCGATTTCCGGCAAGGCGTCTTCAGGATACTGATCAGGCCGGACCGCACTAATAATAAATTCGGCCTTGTTTACTTTCATCGTTATCTACAATTCCTTTCTAATACGCTGTCTCGATTTAATGCACTTCACTGTGCTGGACAAGCGCATGTTCCAAAACCTGATCCATATGGGACACCGGCACAAATTCCACGTCATGCTTGACGCTGTCCGGAATATCCTTCAAATCCCGTTCGTTGTCCTTCGGCAGCAGAATCTTCTTATACCCTGCCCGGTGAGCCGCAAGCGATTTCTCCTTGAGCCCGCCGATCGGAAGCACCCGGCCGCGCAGCGTAATCTCGCCCGTCATCGCAATGTCCTTGGACACATAACGATTGGTCAGGGCAGAGATCAATGCCGTTGCAATGGTAATGCCGGCGGATGGTCCGTCTTTCGGAATCGCGCCTTCGGGAATATGAATATGGACATCATTTTTCTCGTGAAAATCAGTCGGGATGCCCAGCTCATTAGCTTTAGAGCGGGTATAGCTGAAAGCGGCCTGAGCCGACTCTTTCATTACGTCCCCCAGCTTACCTGTCAGCGTGAGCTTACCGGAGCCAGGCACTACCGTAACCTCGATGACCAGCGTTTCGCCGCCCACTTCTGTCCAGGCGAGGCCAGTCACGGTGCCGATCTGATCTTCAAGCTCGGCAACGCCATAGCGGAAACGCGGCACACCGAGGTAATCTTTGATTTGATCGGGCCCGATGACAATGGCCTGCTCAGGATTCGCAACGATCTGTTTGGCCGCTTTCCGGCAAAGCGCAGCGATCTGCTGCTCCAGATTACGCACGCCCGATTCCCGGGTGTACTCTCTGATTGCCTTCAAAATGGCATCGTTGCTGATCACAAGCTGCTCTTCGCCGAGACCGTGGTCTTTCTTCTGTTTAGGCAGCAAATACCGTTCCGCGATCTCCAGCTTCTCAAGCTCCGTGTAGCCTGGAATGTTGAGCACTTCCATACGGTCGAGAAGCGGTCTCGGAATATTGTGAATAGCGTTCGCTGTGGTCACAAACATGACGTTCGACAGATCAAACGGGAGCTCGATAAAATGATCGCTGAACGTACTGTTCTGCTCCGGATCCAGCACCTCGAGAAGCGCCGCTGATGGGTCTCCCCGGAAGTCGGATGCCATCTTATCGATTTCATCCAGCAGGAACACCGGATTCATGGAACCTGCCGTCTTCATTCCCTGAATGATGCGGCCCGGCATAGCCCCGACATAAGTCCGGCGATGTCCGCGAATTTCGGCTTCATCTCTTACGCCGCCGAGCGAGATACGCACAAATTCACGCCCCAGCGATCTGGCGATAGAGCGAGCCAAGGAGGTTTTGCCGACCCCTGGAGGACCAACAAGACAAAGGATGGGCCCCTTCAATTTCTTGACCAGCTTCTGAACGGCCAGATACTCCAGAACACGTTCCTTTGGTTTGTCGAGGCCGTAATGGTCGGCATTGAGGATCGCTTCCGCTTTGTCCAGATCCAGATCGTCTTCGGTTCTCTCGCTCCAAGGCAGGCCGAGCAGCCAATCCACGTAGTTGCGGATGACGCCGCCCTCGGCGGAGCTTGCCGGCATTTTCTCGAGCCGGTCTATCTCTTTCGCAACCTTCTCCTGCACTTTCTCCGGCAGGTTCTTCTCTTCCATTTGCGCACGCAGCTCATCCGCTTCTCCGGCCCGGCCCTCTTTATCGCCAAGCTCCTTCTGGATTGCCTTCATCTGTTCACGGAGATAATATTCCTTCTGCGTCTTCTCCATCTGCT